>JBLINQ010000092.1:0-20493 GCA_047639315.1 Planctomycetota bacterium | reverse complement strand
GCATGATCGGCCAAAAAAATCGGCGAATCGGTAAGCCTATGAAGCTCGCCAATTCGCCGTTTGTATTGGCATTCGATCGTTGTCGAATTAAGGCACCATGAGCAGCCTTATGCCATTCGATGCCGAGATGATTGGGCTCTCTTCAAAGAATTGAATGTACACAAATGAACCGGCAATGAATGGACTCACGCGTGAAACCCCAGGAACCACCAAGTCGCCGGCAAAGCTATAGCCGAATCCACCAGAATCAATCAAGTTGATTGGATCATTGGCTACGAGAAGCGGGAAACCGAAAATCAGGATGTTCGCCGGGGCAAAACTCAGACCGAAAATGCCCAGCCCACCAGGAGTTGCTCGGGTACAGGTGATGGTCCCAGTATTCGAGTTAATATCGCCACCATCCGGAATCCAAGTTGCCAAGAGACGTGTATCTGCCAATTCAGACGAATAGCTCAAGACTGGCAAAGTCGGTGAAACAAATACTTGGGCGCTGCCTGAGTCGGTGCCGTTGTTGTCGTCATAAAGGGCCCCAACAATGAGATCGGCAAAACCGTCCCCATTGACGTCCCCGGCACCGCTGACCGACACACCGAACCAATCGCTAGAGCTGTCACCGTCGAAAGTGTAGAGAATCGAACCATCAAAGCCTGAGAACACCCGAGCGCTGCCTGAGGAGCTGCCGTTGTTGTCGTCCGTTCTTGCACCAACGATGACATCATCACAGCCGTCGCCATCCACATCCCCGGCACCACTGACGGAGAAGCCAAAATCATCGCTGCCACTATTACCATCAAAAGCGTAGAGAACGCTACCGTCAAAACCAGAGAAGACGCGTGCGCTGCCGGAATCGGCCCCGTTGTTGTCGTCCCCAAAGGCCCCAACAATGAGATCGGCAAAACCGTCCCCGTTGACGTCACCGGCGCCGCTGACCGAGGCACCGAAGACATCGCCAGCGCTGTCACCGTTGAAAGTGTAGAGGGTCGAACCATCAAAGCCTGAGAACACCCGAGCGCTGCCTGAGGAACTGCCGTTGTTGTCGTCCCCATTGGCCCCAACGATGAGATCGGCAAAACCGTCCCCATTGACGTCACCGGCGCCGCTGACCGAAAAACCAAATTGATCGTCAGTGTTGCCACCATTGAAAGTGTAGAGAATCGAACCATCAAAGCCTGAGAACACCCGAGCGCTGCCTGAGTTGCCGACGTTGTTGTCGTCCAGATCGGCCCCAACAATGAGATCGGCAAAACCGTCCCCGTTGACGTCACCGGCGCCGCTGACCGAAAGACCGGACCGATCGCCAGCGTTGTCACCGTTGAAAGTGTAGAGGATCGAACCATCAAAGCCTGAGAACACCCGAGCGCTGCCTGAGTTGTTGCCGTTGTCAAGAGGGGCCCCAACGATGAGATCGGCAAAACCGTCCCCATTGACGTCACCGGCGCCGCTGACCGACCAACCGAAATAATCGCCAGTGCTGTCACCGTTGAAAGTGTAGAGGATCGAACCATCAAAGCCTGAGAACACCCGAGCGCTGCCTGAGGAGCTGCCGTTGTTGTCGTCAAAAGGGGCCCCACCAATGAGATCGGCAAAACCGTCCCCATTGACGTCACCGGCGTCGCTGACCGAGCGACCGAAATTATCGTTAGCGCTGTCACCGTTGAAAGTGTACGCCGGCACGGTCATGGACTGAGCAGGTAGCTGTTGCGTTGTGATACCGATCAAAAACGCCGTTAGTAGAATTACACAATTGTTTCTCATGGGACTTCTCTCCTTGAGTTTATGGACTTTTCTCGTGTGACGGCCTGTTTCGTCGAGCGATTTGCACACGGGTTGAGCAGATGATTCTCCTGCCCAAGAGGGGTAGGTTTGGCCCTGGGAAGGTTATAGAAACTCGGTTGATTTGACCACTTATGGTCGGGAATATTTTCTTCGTAAATGAAGATAACTTTAAGTTTCTGTTAGATCCCGGCTTAGGGCGGGCGGGTGCCACAAGTGATGTCGCCCAATGTGCAGGCGGTTCAATCAAGGTCGAGGAAAGAAGTACGGCGTACTTTAAGTTGTAGTCGACGTTGTTGACTTGAATTCCTTGACCGTGAATGGGGCGGCTATCCACGAGCTGGAATGGTGTTCGGTGAGGCCCCAAGGCAAGTTCCACATCTTTGAACTCCCCGCTGGTCGATTCGACATCCGTGTGCGCAAAGCCTCCAAGTAGCGCCCTCAGATTGAATATCCACGAACTTGGTCTTGCTACGTGATTCATTACGATCGACAGGTTAAGACCTAATCCGGTCTCGCTGAATCCCGAGCTTCTTGGAGTTGCTCATAGATCTTCTTGCGGCGTCTTTTATGGGCCTATTTTGCTTGTTGATATTTCTTGGCTTTAGCAAAGCTCATCAAGCCAGCGACGATACCGAATCGGATGAAGAGAACTCCGAAAACCTGCATGAAGCCAGGAGATCGCATTGATCCAGCCGTTATCAACCAGAATATTCCGAACCCAACAACGGCGATAATACCGAGAATACTCCCAGCTTGAGTCGGGATACTTCTGTGGTCATACTTGCCCGTAACCTCAAAACTATCCTTCTTCGTTTCCCGTTCACGATCGATTCGCTCGAGTTTGCTTTCGATCTAATCTGCTCGCTATGGGAAATTTCGGGTACGACATTCTCGAGCAATTTATTGTGCCCAATGTGTCACGACAAAATCTATTCCTCGTGGGCTGAAATCTCCACATCCAATTCTTCGAGGTCAGTCCCGTCTTTTGCACTTTACCTGGTATTCGCTTAGAGATCGTGCAGTAGAATCCGATTACAAATCTAAAGGCCATCCTTCAATTACTTTCGACGATCTTTTTGACCGAGTGCTTTTGCGTAACGCTCGGCGGTGGCTTGGAATTCGGCGATTCGATCACTGGGTGTCTTCTGCGCGCGCAGCAATTCAATCGCTTCTTCTTGTACGCGAATGGCACCCTTGGCTTCGCCATCCGCAAAAATCGCAGCCGCCAGCGTATCAAGCATATAGGCGTTCTGTCGTTTGGTCAGAGCAACGGCTTTTCTTGCTAAGGGGAGAGCTGCCTTGGCGTCGCGATGCACGAGGGGGGTCTCTGGGTCGACGAGCATCCAGGCCAAACTGTTCAGTAGTTTGGCGTTTTCCGGATCGAGTTCGACTCCCTTGTGGCTTGCTTTAATGGCCTCAGCGATTCTGCCTTGATCGGCGTACAAAGAGCTGATTTCCTGGTAAACGGCGACATTTCTTGGGACGACTCTGATCAACTCTTCGTATGCTTCGATGGCCTCATCTCGATTGCCTTCTTGAGTTGCAAGGAAACCAATCGCGCTGTAGCCTGCTCCGAAGTTTGGGTCTAACTTGACCGAATCTTGATAAGCCGCCATGGCTTTCGCGGTTTCGCCTTGAGTCTCGAACACGCTGCCGAGAGCGTAGTTTGCCCTCGGCGTGTTGTGGCCGTATTCGATGGCTTTTTGATAATGCACAATGGCATCGGCGAGCTTGCCTTCTTGCTTCAGGATTGTTGCTAAAGAATAGTGGGCATGGGCCAGTTTCGGGTCTAACTCGATTGCCTGGCGTAGATACTGGATGCTCTCCTCGATGTGGCCGGTTCTCGCCAGCGCGGTTCCGAGGTTGCTATAATTTTCGACATCCTTCGGGTCTATTACGATAGCCTTTTTGAATTGCTCTGTGGCCTTTTCCCAATCACCCGATACGGCATAACATCTGCCAAGATTGACATGCGCGTCGAGATGATTCTGATCAAGTTTGACAACAATCGTGTACTGCTCGATGGCCTTCTTCGGCTGACCCAAATCATTGTAGATTTTACCGAGATTGTAGTGTGCCCTGACAAATTGAGAGCGTAATTTGATCGCCATCTTGTAGGCATCCATCGCATCGTTGCGTTGACCCTGATCGCTGTACAGATGCCCCATGCGGAGGTAAGCATTTGCCGATTGCGGGTCGAGTTTGATCGCCTCTTTGACTTGGATCATTGCTTCCTGTGGTTGTTTTTTTCGACGAAGAACCCTGGCTAGCCCAACGTGTGCCTCGGCAAACTCCGGAGCAATCTTGATTGCCGTTCGAAGGGATGCTTCCGCTAAGTCGAGTTTGCTTTGTCGGAAGAGAGTCATGCCCAAGCTCCAGTGGGCGCGCTTGTGATTGGGTTCCAATTCGATGGCCTTGCGATAAGCCGCGATACCCTCGTCAAGTTTGCCTATGTTGACTAAAGGTGCGCCGAGGTTCGCATGTGGTCCAGGTAAATCAGGATCGAGTTCGGTGGCGCGTCTCAGATATTTGATGGCCTCAACAAACTTCCTTTGTTCATTAAGCGTGCGACCTATATTGGAGTGGGCCATGGCGTCCCGATGATTCTTCTCGATGAGGTGTTTGAATTGAGCGACGGCTTCTTCGTATTTCCCTTGATCATGAAGGAAGAGACCGAAATCTTGCTGGACCTCAATGAACAGCGGATCGATTTCGATGGCTTTTTGATAGGCGCTAGTCGCCTCTTGGAAACGTTCCAATTTCGTGAGCACGCCAGCTAACTTGTAATAGACATTAGAATAGGCTGGTCTCAGCTTGAGGGCTTTTTCGAATGCCTCAAGCGCTTGCTCTGATTGGCCTTGGTCACCCAGGGCGATACCTAACCAGTAATAAGCGGTGGCAGAATCTGGGTCGATTTCGATCCATTTGCGAATTGACTGAATGGATGCTGCCAAGTCGCTCTTAATCATGGCAAAACTACTCCATTTCCATGTTTCAGTGGCGTCGGGCCATAGGCTCTTCAGTGCGGTCGCGATGGATTCTGAACGTCCCGTTTCGCAGTGTCCGCGAGCATGAGCGAGCTGGTATAGGTAGGCTCGCCGGGCTGTGGGACTTGCGGCTACCGCCTGGCTCAGACACTTTTCCGCGAGTTTGTAGGCGTCTTTGCCGCGTTGCCCCTGGCCACCCCATTGATGGCCCTGATTGATGGCGCGCATACCCTCAACAAACCACATGAGTGGACCAACATGTTCGGGTGCCGTCTCCATGATGGAATGCGCTTCGGCTTTGCGGTCGAGCTTAATGAGTATGTCTGCTTTGACGCGGGCGAGCGCTCCAGGATTGGATGTCGCGCTTTCGCCATCAGTGATAACGGTCAGTGCCGATTCGAAGTTTCTTAGGCTCATATGTGCCATGGCGAGTCCGGCCAAGGCTTCGACCGATTCTGGTTGGAGTGACACGGCCTCCTCGAATGCGGCTACCGCCGCTTTTTTGGTCCCATGATGAAGTTCAAAGAAACCGGTTTCGAGTTGGCTTTCGACTAGGTCATTGAGCTTTGCCTGTTCTTGTGCGGCGACTTCGTCACGATGAGTCCAGTACCAAACGCCAAGACCAGAGACGGCGGGGACACCGATGGCGAGGGCAAGAAGGAGGACTGCGGCGGTCGGGCGTCGTTTGCTCCAGCGCCAAGCTCGGCCCAAGGCCGAGACTTTCTTGGCAGCGATGGGCTCGTTCGCACGAATTCGTCGCAAGTCTTCAGCGAGATCGGCAGCGGATTGATAGCGCTTGTCTCGATCTTTGTTCATGGTGCACTGGAGCACGACCTCAAGGTCGGACGGGATCGCACGATTGTGTTTACGGGCCGGAACGGCTTCTTTTGACACGATGGCTTGATAAAGCGCTTCGCAAGTGGGGGCTAAGAATGGCCGTTCCATCGTCACGCACTCATAAAGGGTGACCCCCAGTGAGTAAATGTCTGAGCGGCGATCCAAGTTGAGGTGTCTACCGGTGACCTGCTCTGGCGACATATACGCAGGTGTTCCAAACAGGTCACCCGTCACGGTGAGGGCCGGGCCAGAGTCGTCGCTGTCGTCCCGAGCAAGACCGAAGTCCAAAATCACTGGCTCCTCGTTCTCCGCAAGCATGATGTTTCCGGGCTTGATGTCGCGGTGGACGATGCCCACTTCGTGGGCGGCATGAAGGGCTGTAGCGATCTTCTCAAAGACAATGATGAGTCGATCGAGTTCCGAGCGATTCATCGTCGAAGCCGAGTTTTTTGGCTTCGGTTTCGAGCCCTGTGGTATCGTTTCTTCCGCGTCGTCTTCGAATGAAAAAAATGACGCCTCATCGTCGTCGGTCGCGACGTCGCTTCGCATGTGCGAAATGCGATTCGCTAAGGACTGACCTTCGACGAAACGCATGGCGATATAGGGGACCCCCCCGGCGATACCGGTGTCATAGACCCCACAGATGCCCGGATGCTCAAGTTTCGATGCCAGTGCCGCTTCGCGCTTGAAGCGAGCAAGCTGCCCTTCGCTGCGGGGGCCCATGCCGGTCAATACCTTGAGGGCCACTTTCCGACCGAGACGGGGATCTTCGGCAAGCCAAACAACACCTTGGCCGCCGCGCCCCAATTCCTTGATCAACCGGTAGATCCCGACTTGACCATCAGCTGGTTCAAGAGCATTTTCGCCAAGTTCTTCGTCGCGATTCTCAGTGATCCCACTGAGATACTCCCGAGCAATGATCTCCTCGTGTCCAGGGAACTGAGCCAAATAGTCACTGAGCTTCTTTTTTTCGCCAGCAACCTGGTCTGCCCAGAAACGATCCAAGAAGGTCTTGGCTGAGTCTTGGTCTCGTGCATCGCTCATTCTGACAACCTCAGGTGATTCACGTAAATGAGGGTCAATCACAACCCTTGTGATGAGTGTAAATTGAAGGGACTAGTAAACTCACTGTGGAAATATAACCTCCTGAAGCGGTTGTGCCTCCCGTTTATCTAAACTAATGAATTAGAGCACTTTTCCGTCTCGTGAGATTGGACGGTCGATTTTCAACAAGGAACTCATGAGTTCTTGGGGCTATCAGTTCACCTGGATCGTGTTAACCGGTTGGCTACGAGAAGACGGCGCTTTGACCGAGAGTTGCCAGAGGTCGTACCGGGCATTGAAGCTCGATTTTTCCTCGGTGTCTTGATCGTTGATGTAAAATCAAAGACCGCGATACTGGACCGATTGAATCGTAGACTGGGGCCGGGTCTGACTATGACGAATCACCGCTTTTTTGGCGTAATCCTCTTCGGCACCGCTCTCGATGGCGGCGCGGAAAGAGCTGAGATCCGTGGCTCGTCCTTCGACTTCATCGCTTAAGGGGAAACTCACGGCATAGGAGTATTGGTTGAGCACGTTGTAGAGTGAACGCATGCGTAGCTTCAGGGCCGAGCGAAGTGCGTTCTCGCTTGTCTCGAGGTCTGGACCGCTGGCGACGCGAGCTGCTTCTAACGTCCAGATACGTTTTTGTACTTCGGGCTGAAGGTTCAGCAGTCTCATTAAGCGTTGCCCGTCAGGGGTTGCACGTGCCTGAGGCTTCAGCCAGATGGCTGGTGCCATTTCGTGCGTCGTGAACTATAAGTTGTTGCCGCGGTCGTAGCTCTTCCACCGATGCGTGCCAGTGGATATCGTTGTGATCCACATGGCAGGAGTAATTGCCTCGGCTGGGAACGGGTGCGAGTTATTCGGGTCGTTCCATCGAAAGTGATCGAGTATGAGGCTACCCTCACGATTTAATTACGGCGTCTAATTACGGCGTCAGTCAACTTCTCGCCACCTTGGTGAACCTGGTTCAAATCCTCGAGTTCTATCGAAGTGACCCTTCGTCACCCGCCACTAACGAAAATCTCGCTGCTGAGCGCACTGCCTTTGGGATTGACTAATGTTTCCATTGTCATCTTGATCAGGCCATGGGACTGACGTCAAAGCTGACAGGGGCGGTTAGTGGATGAATGATTTGTGTAGGGTTCAATAACGTGGCGAGGAATTGACTGGTGCCGTACAGAGTTACCTCGTCATGAGTTGAGAGATGAAGGGACTCATCGGGCTACGGCCGAGAATCGTTCCGTCTTTCTTTCGCACTGTGACACTCCATGCGAAGAAGCTTGGGATCTTGAGATCCTTGATCATCTCGAGGGGTAAGGGCGGCACAGTGACATGAGTCGTCTGCATGCCATCTTTCACGACAACCTTGGATGGTGCCAACGGCAGGCTAACTGCGAGGCCGCGACAAGCGAGGACGTCGATCGAGAATCGTACCTTCTCTTTCATGACGGGATGCCGCACCGTGAATTTGGGCGTTCGTGAATCGATGTCGTCAGCGTAGATCTCTCGTCTCTCAAAGGGAGTCGGAGAAACGGGAGTGACTCGCATGGGTAGAGAGTCTGGAGATGTGCCTAAGTGAATGACCCTGAGGTTGGCATTGCCCTCATTGTCGAAGCTGGCTTCGACGAAAGCCGTCTTGTCCGTGGAAGAAATGAGTGACTTTGAGAAGGGCACAAGGAAATCGAAACCGGCAACCGGCAAGTCGCCAGTTACTTTCTCAATGGTGAAGTCTCCATGCATGAAGGGACGAAGCATGAGGGCGTCAGGGAATTCAGCGAATCCAAACTTGCTTTTGTCTGTTTCGGGGCGCGTGTAATTCAAGATGACAATGCGGTCGACGTCTTCTGGTCGTAATGGGGCCGAGACTTCCTTCACCTCATCTGCGATTTTCTGGATGGACGCAGCGGACTCGAGCCAGCGTTGTTGAAGCGACCATGTTGATGGTAGAAAGCCAGCAATGAGCATGATGGATAGCACGATACCTATCTTCGGGCGCGCTGAGATTGCCATGGCCATCAATAGGCTAAAAGCCAAAAGGGGAGTATAGAATCCGCGGGTATTGGCGAAGTCTGGCCCGAGCGGGCTCAGCGGGATAATGAGAGCTAAAGGGACCAACATGACAAGCAGCGCTACCAAGAGATAGATGGGGCCACGCTTCCACAAACTGACCGCTCCTAAGATAAAAAGCCCGATGCTGCCTATCGCTTGGAACCCCCGTTGAAGCGTCATGAAGCCGAAATCTTGGAGAACAATGGTAGAGACCGGAGCCAAGGCGAATTGCACCGAATCTTTGATGTAGCCCATACCTTTGGCGGCGATCATGACATCGAGATCTTCGCCCATGTATTTGGTGCCACCACCCAATGTGCCCAAGGTGTTCCAACGCATGTATGTGTAGATCAATCCCAAGACGAACAGAGGGATGGCACGGCGAAATGCAATGGATATGCCCGCGTCGCTTTCTTGTCGCCGCTCCTTATCACCGATCAGATCAATCGCGAAGAGTGTGATGAACCAAACGGCAGCCGACTCTTTCGTCATCAATGCGAGGAATGCGAAGATTGCCGGAACAACTTGGCGCTTCGGGTTTCCGATCTTTATTAGCAGGGCGATACTGCCAAGAAAGAAGCTGATGCTATCTGACCTTGCCGCTGTCCAAGTCACAACTTGTGTTTGAAATGGGTGAAGGAGGAAGAGAAGAACAGCGAACCCCCAGGCTGCATGACTCGACTTAGGGAGAAAACGTCGCACGATGAGAGCAACCACGATCGCGTTGAGCAAGTGCAGAATGAGGTTAGCCCAAATGAACCCTCGAGGGTTTAGTTGGGAAATCTCATAACTCAACCGAATCGAGACGGCGACAAGCGGGCGATAGAGTTGGTAACGCTCATTGATCTGAGTGTCGAAGTATATGAGGACGTCCCATGGATCGTCCGGATCGAGGGTCGGGCCTTCGGGTGGCCCGTAGGTCACGCATCTGAGCAGGTGGTAATCGTCGGTTACGAAATTGCAATCGAGTACGGGGCTCATGAATGTGGCGCAAGCCACTAAGAGAGCCGAGAGCAGGATGACAAAAACGATGCGATCTTTGATCATGGTTCTTTATATCACGCCCGGCCCGGACACGACACGATGAAGTATTCTTCTATGCTCCTGAAAACGGATAAAATCCCATTCAAAACTGCCTTGAGAAGCGGAGACATCAGGCAGCCGGCTAAGTCCTCTGTCGATCCCAACTCACAGCGAACTTGGTGAGGTATTTTTGCAGTCGGTCAGCATCATTGGCTGTCTTCCACTTCTCTCTGGAAAAAAGTACGGCCTCGGTCTGCTACCACTCTATCCCGATGTCATCTCGGTTACAGTTTTCCACCCGGCCATTTTGTCACTCGTTGCGAATTGAGCCATACCCGGTCGTCACCCGGCAAAGTGGCTGCTGGACAGATTGTTATAGGGCCAACGATTCATGCACTCAGGCTGCTTGGAGTCTCAAATCGCTGAACGAGAGATGCTAAGACCATTCGTAGGAGGCTTGGATGGAGCCAAGTTTCTCTCGACATTCGAGGGATTGGCAATTTAGCAAGTTCTGGGAATATCGTTCTCTTGGAG
This sequence comes from Planctomycetota bacterium, assembly GCA_047639315.1. Classification (GTDB taxonomy): domain Bacteria; phylum Planctomycetota; family DRQF01; genus S139-23. Next base: position 10,240 of record JBLINQ010000092.1, on the reverse strand, counting down.
GTCACAAGTGAGCACTGGCGTGAGCAGATCATGGGTATTGGCGCTCGTAGCAAGAGGGCGGAGTCGGTGGCAAAGGAGGCATGTGTGAATTTGGAAGCGTATCTGCAAAACGGAGCTCCGGTCGGTATTCATCTCGCCGTTCATTCGTTGGTCCCAATGGCTATGGCCAAAGGAGGCGTTTTTCGGTGTGGCACGCCGTCGCTCCATACGACAACGAACGCCGAGGTCATCGCCAAGTTCTTGGACGTTGACTTCGATCTCACAGAAGAACAAGAAGGTCAGTAATTGGTGGCCGTAAAGGCCAAATAAACCAAGTGATTCGGGCAGCCCGGGTATCTTGAGTGCGTTGACAATTCTGGTCACTGCGCCCTAAGATCCCTGGGCTACTTTCTTGAAGGAGAAAACGAAGAGATGAATGCACAGAAATTGAAGTTATTGGTCTGTTTCATCGGACTTAATTTGACCATGGCTTGTGTCTCTTCGTCTACCAATTCTGAAGAGTCGTGGTCGATCGCCATTCACGCTGGTGCCGGGGTGATCGAAAGAGACACCGACCCAGCGGTTGTGGCACGTTACTATGAGTCGCTGGGATCAGCCCTCCGGGTTGGTCAAGGCATGCTTGATGCTGGTGCCACGGCGTTAGACACAGCTGAAGCAGTTGTCGTCTTGCTGGAAAACGACCCGCTCTTTAATGCTGGCAAAGGTGCCGTCTTCAACGCCGCCGCCGAACATGAACTCGATTCTTCGATCATGAATGGTGAAGATCTTTCTTGCGGTGCTGTCGCTGGTGTCAGAACGGTCAAGAACCCGATTCGATTGGCCCGTGCCGTGATGGAGAAAACGCGCCATGTCCTTTTGTCTGGCGTTGGCGCCGAGGCTTTCGCCGATACCATGAAGAGTATTGAGCGTGTGCCGCAAAGCTACTTTTCAACAGATCACCGACGTGCAGCTTTGGAGAAGAAACTAAAGACCCAAGCCCAAGCCAGAGCAGACCTCAGTGCCAGAGGCCTGCCAGACGATCAAGTCAAGTCGACTGTCGGCTGTGTTGTTTTGGACCAACATGGCAACTTAGCAGCGGCTACATCCACAGGTGGGCTAACAGCAAAACGGTGGGGACGAATTGGAGATTCGCCCATAATTGGCGCGGGCACCTATGCCGCCAATGATACCTGCGCTGTCTCCTGCACCGGAACCGGCGAAGAGTATATCCGCCATGGTGTGGCCAGAGACGTCGCCGATCGCATGCGCTATCTGGGCACTTCTCTTTCAACTTCCGCCGAGCATGTAGTCCACAAGATCCTCCAGCCTGATGACGGCGGGCTCATCAGCGTCGACCGGCACGGCAACATCAGCATGCCCTATAACACCCTGGGCATGTTTCGAGCTGCCGCCACCTCGTCTGGTCGATCTGAGGTGGCGATCTGGGACGAAGCTATTCCGGTTTCGCCGGCATCACAGCCTTGAGAGAAATGAGTCCCATGGCTGTGCCATAGCTCTTGCCGATCTCATGACTGTCAATGAAGCTGCCGTCAATCTCAGCTAACTCGACCAAGAGTTGGTGGAGTTTGCGGCGGTGTTCAGCCTGCTCGTTCTGGGGCAGGGCGTTGATAGCCTCGGTGGTGTGAAACATGACGTGCCAGAAGAAAAAGCCAGCTAACTCGCCATCGGTGTGAAAGTCGCACTTGCGGACTTTCTTGAGGCGCGGCAAGAACTTCCAGAAATTGTCCATTGCCGTCTTAAGGTTCTCGGTCGATCCTTTCTTGTTCTTCGACCAAAGGAGCGCAGCCTCAGCGACAGGCGATCTGCCCATGGAGTTTTTGAGGCGTTCTTGCAATGTTTCAGGGCTGGTGTTGACCTTCCGACCATTGGAATAGGCGTAGGCCCCATCCTTATCACGAGCGGCTAGAAGGGCTTTGGAGCCACCGATAAACATCTTGCGCGGAACAGTCGCGCCTTTCTCCTTGGCTAAGTGCAATGAGTTCAGGGCGGCAGCTGTCGTGAAAGCGTTGGGGTACTCGTGAGAGAAAGCGCCATCGGCTGCTGCTCTTCGGCCTTCGGCCCGCACTTGGATGTTAGCCAGGTCGCCAATGACCATGTTCATTTGGTCGATGGAAACTCGCTTTGATTCCTCATCATTTGTGGCATCAATCTTCTTCGACAAGTAGACCAAGCGGTATGTGTGAGCATAAACCTCTTCATTGAGGTTGAATGCCATCCGCCGACGGTCAAACATGTAGGCTTCGCCGCGCTTCAAGGCGCGGTCGATGGCCTCGGGGTTCACGTGCCGCCATTCGAGGAGAGCGGTGCAGGCTAAAGCTGTCGTGGCGATCCAAACGTTGGGGGTGTAATCAGGGGCACCCCAATAGGCATAACGACTGTCAGGCCAACTGCCATTGGACCTTTGCATGCGGAGCAAGAAGTCGACAGCATCTTTGCCTATTTTGCCCGACATTTCGAGGGACTGTGGCACGGACGTCGTTGTTGCGCTTGCTTTTGGTGCTGGTTGTCCAAACGGGTCCTCAAAGCCGTGGGCCATAGCGCCGATGGGAGTGCGATCTTCGCCATCGATGAGATTGGCTGCTGCCCGCCAAGCATAGGGGTTGTCACGATCTGCGGCGGCTGCATCTTTCCAGCGTCGAAGAGCGCTGTCCTCACGGCCATCGAAGAAGTCGCAGATGCCCAAGTGATACTGAGCCTCGGCGCGCTTAGGACCGGAACGCACTTTGGCAAAGGCTTCGGCAGCGGCCTTCGTGTCCCGTGCTAAAAGACGATTGCGCCCAAGCTCGCAGTAGAATTCGTCAGCGATTGGAGTTGGCTTCCTGGAATTTCCAAGCGGCATTAGCTCTGGCACTTGAGCCTTAATCTCGGTCAAGAAGTTCGCTGCCGACAGTGAGGCAGTGAGTCTACGGAAGTTCTTTGCTTGCCCAATGATGACATGTTTCTTGAGCGCAGGATCCAGCGAGGTGTCCTGAAGGAGGGTGCCCAAGATTGATCCAGAGTTAACCAAATCGCCGTCCTTCATCGCCTCGATGGCGTAGTCGAATGCACTCTGTTTCGATTCTTTTCGATTGGCAGCAGCTTTAAGGGTGCTGCCGGTTGGGCGGCTGAATGGACCGTTCTTTGCCAACACCTCAAGAAGCAGCGAATCAAACCAGGCGCTATTGAATGACCGAAAGCGATCCACGGCCCTAACAATGGCTCCGTCCGGACTCAGGATAAAGATGGCGGGCTCAAGAAGCTCTGGTGCTTTGATGCCGAGTTTCGCACCAATCTTGGCATCGCAGGTAAGTCGCACCGGTATGAACATGCGGTTGATCAACTCAACACAATCCGGATCACTGAAGTGCACGCTCATCATGTAGTGGTCGAGAATTGCAGGACGGTAAGCTTGTCGACCTTTGGCGCCGGCAAGAATGCGCGGCACGTAATAGAGAATGAGACGATTCTGCTCTTGCCCAGCCGTGAGGGCTTTTTCTAATGCGGCAGAACGATCAAAGTCCTTGTTCTCTTTCTTACTCTTAGTGACGGCGGCGCGATTGCGACCTTCCAAGAGGAGGGTTGGTTCATTGACGAACCACTTGACCTCAGAGCCAACCCGCTTGGACATGTCGACATAATCGGCGGGCCCAGGAGCGGGAAGCCGTTGACCAAAGCCCAAGATGCTGGTGAAGCAGAAAACCGCTAATATCGCCATTGAATTTCGCAAGACATGTCCTCCGTTAAGTGGTCCGCGTACGGTAGCAGGTCGATTTCTATCGGTCGACCACTTGGGGCGGGCAAATGTCCATTCAAATGTCGATTTCGATCATTCTACCGACGGATGGGAGGTGAGGTGCCAGATGCATGCCTCTTGGTGTCGGCTGAACGGGGAAGATCTTTCACTCGAAGCGGAGGCAAAAATTGCCGGGGAGCTCATTTCAGCTGTTTGGAAATCTGGTAGCATTGAAGACTATGCGCAAGAACACACCTGTACGTGAATGGATGAGTCGGCTTCCCATTGAGATTGAGGAAACGACCACAATTGCTGAAGCCCATGAGATCATGGAGAGCGAAAACGTTCGCCACTTTCCAGTGATGCGTGGAAGCCACCTTGTTGGGCTTGTTTCGCTTCATGACCTTGACATGGCGCGTGCAGCTGGCAGTCATGACCGAGCCGTCTCTGAGCTTGGTCCAAGAGAAGTGCTCAAAGTGTCTCCGACGGATGTCGTTCCTGATGTATGCCGGCGTATGCATGACGCTGGGGTAGGAAGTGCCGTTGTCGTTGACGGAGATGTTGTCGTTGGCATCTTCACGGCATCCGATGCCGTTCGATTTCTCGCCTCCGGTTAGTTTTCTATTCACAAACTGGCATTCGTTGTTGACAGATTTTTCTTACTAAATTCGGCCGTGAAAGCGGTGGGTTTCCTGCCATGAATTCAGCCCCCATACAACACGCCTTCGACTTGTAGCCGAAACTGCCATCACGCTGCTTTAGACTGGGCCACTTCTTTTTCTGCGAGCATTTGAGAAGGATAGATCATGGCTTAAGCCGCCTTCAAGGAAGTTAAGGTCATCTATCTAAAGTCGTTGATACCGACTTCAAGAACGCGAGTTTGTGCGACGCCGAAATCTCCTACAGTAAATTGAAGGACGTCCGGTTGTTCTAAACTGATCTTTCGAATGCCCAATTCGTCAACATCGATTTTAAGGTGACCGACCTACACGCTGCCACAATGTTTCAGACGAAATTCTCTGTGTGTAAAGGTGGCATCCTGAAGGACTACAAGATCGCTACTTACCGAAAGGGGAGATTCGTGGTTCCTCCCCTGCTTCCAGAACCCCCCGATTGTGGATGTTCATGCTTGGTGGTTCGATTTTCTTCTCCTCCAATAAGATGGCTCGAATTTCTTGAATCACGAAGCGGCCGCGATATTCCTTGCCAACCGTTTTTCGTGGGGCTGAAATGAGGATCGTCCACACCAAAGCCAATCGTGACGTTTGTTGTCCCGAACACGGTAGGGCGCACATTTTCCCGACAATTCGCCGTCAATCGAACTTCCGAGTGGAAGAATCGCAAAAAGCAAGCGTGGAGAATGGGGCGGACCCCTGAATTGACGCTGCTGGTCGTCCGCATTACGATCCCTCCACGACTTAAGATTTGAAGTCGTATTCATCTGCGACAAAAGAGAAAGATTGGCTTGGAAATGAACAAACGAATAGGAATCTGGGGACTCTCACAGAGCCTCGGTTTACTTGCGGTCCTCATTCTCGGACTTGCATCCGTGTCGATGGCGCAAGAAGGCGAAGCAGAAAAGGCGGATAGCGACGCTCCCAAGAAGGAGAAGTCGGATTTCCCCTCTGGAATGCTCTCGAGCATGAAGCTGCGGGGCATCGGGCCTGCGATCAATTCAGGGCGAGTCGGTGACTTTGCTGTCAATCCGAACAATCCGGCAGAGTACTATGTTGCTGTTTGTTCTGGTGGCGTTTGGAAGACATCCAATTCGGGCACGACGTTCAAACCAATCTTTGATAGTCAAAACTCCTATTCAATCGGTTGCATCACCCTTGACCCCAGTAATCCTGAGACTGTCTGGGTGGGCAGCGGCGAGAACAACTCGCAACGCAGTGTGAATTGGGGAGATGGTGTCTATCGTTCTAAGGACGGTGGCAAGAGTTGGAAGAACATGGGACTGAAAGACTCAGAGCACATTGGCAAGGTGCTGGTTCATCCCGAAGATTCGAATACGGTTTTTGTCGCGGCCCAAGGTCCTCTTTGGAAGAGCGGTGGCGAACGTGGCCTCTATCGCAGCAAAGATGGTGGCGAGAGTTGGCAGCGAATCCTCTTCATCAGTGACGATACTGGTGTGAATGAGGTGCATATGGATCCGAGAAATCCCAATGTCCTCTATGCGAGCGCTTATCAACGACGTCGCCGCGTTTGGACATTGATCAACGGTGGGCCTGAATCTGGTGTCTACAAATCTGAGGATGGCGGCGACACTTGGCGCAAGATTAACAAGGGTCTTCCTGGTGGCGACAAAGGACGAATAGGTCTTGCTGTTTCACCAGTCAACCCAGACATCATTTATTCGATCGTAGAAGCCCAGGGTGGTGGTGGAGTCTATCGCTCAACAAATCGAGGCGAATCTTGGTCGAAGCGTTCCAGCTACATGACGTCCAGTCCTCAATATTATAACGAGCTAGTTGCCGATCCCATCGATGAGCATTGTTTCTATGCCCTCGATACTCGTCTGCACACCACGACCGACGGTGGCAAGACCATGACGTCGCTTTCAGGACGCGGGCGACACGTTGATGATCATGCCCTGTGGATCGACCCAAAGAACAACAAACATCTCTTGATTGGTTGTGACGGTGGCATCTACGAGAGCTGGGATCACTCAGCCAATTGGCAATACAAACCCAATCTTCCGATTACTCAGTTCTATAAGCTGGCTCTGGACAATGCCGCGCCGTTCTACAACGTCTACGGCGGTACACAGGACAACAACACTCTCGGTGGTCCTGTTGCGACGACTCGCAACGAAGGAATCATGAACGAAGACTGGTTCGTGACTGTCGGTGGTGATGGCTTCGAGCCAGCCGTCGATCCAACGGACGAGAACATTGTTTATAGCCAGTGGCAGTATGGCGGGTTAATTCGCCATGATCGCCGAAGCGGCGAAACATTGGACATCAAACCTCGAGAGGCACCTGGTGAGGAAGCCGCTCGCTGGAACTGGGATGCAGCTTTGTTGATCAGTCCTCATGATCACAAACGTATCTACTATTGTTCACAAAGAGTCTATCGTTCTGATGATCGTGGTGATTCTTGGCGTCCTATTAGTGGCGACCTGACCCGCGATGTCAATCGCAACCTCCTCGAAGTCATGGGCAAGATTCAAAAAGTCGGTGCGGTCTCGAAGAATCGTTCGACTTCACCTTATGGCACCATAATCGCCCTCACGGAATCTCCTTTGAAAGAGGGTGTGATCTTCATCGGCACCGATGATGGTTTGGTGCAAGTGACTGAAGACGGTGGCGCTAGTTGGCGCAAGATCGATACTTTCGGCGATGTACCCAAGCACACCTACGTGAACAGCTTGGTCGCCTCCCTTCATGACGTGAATACGGTTTACGCTTGTTTTGACAACCACAAGAATTCAGATTTCAAACCTTATATCTTGAAGAGCACCGATCTTGGTCAGTCATGGCACTCAGTCGCTGGCGATTTACCTGACCGCGAGGTCTGCTACGCCATGGCTGAAGACCATGTCGATTCGAATCTCCTGTTTGTTGGCACCGAATTTGGAGCCTTTGTCACTGTTGACGGTGGTAGCAAGTGGAAGAAACTGAGTGGGCTACCAACGATCGCCGTGCGTGATATCGAAATTCAACGACGTGAGAATGATTTGGTCTTGGCTACTTTTGGCCGTGGTTTCTACGTCCTTGATGACTACACAGCACTTCGCCATCGTAAACTCACTGATGGTCCCGGAGGCGTTTTGCCTGTGAAGCCAGCGTTGCGTTATGTCCGCACATCAAAAGGAAGAGGTTCACAAGGAGCAAGCTTCTACCGTGCGCCAAACCCATCATTCGGCGCTACGTTCCGGTGGTGGATCAAGGATGTGCCGAAGACAGCCAAGAGCGAACGTAAAAAGAAGGAAAAAAAGGACGCTTACTACCCAACTTGGGAAGAGCTCGAAAAAGAAGACAAGGAAACAGCATCTTATGTCGTGTTGACCATCAAGGATGACGCGGGGGCCATCGTTCGAAGATTGCGTCAATCGGCGTCGAAGGGCGTGAAGAAAGCGACTTGGGATCTTCGGTACGCCAGTCCAACATCGGCGACACGGGGAGGCGGTCCTTTGGCCTTACCTGGTACGTACACCGTTCAGGTGTCTTTGGTAACCGCAGGGAGCACAAAGAACGTTGGCAAGCCACGCTCGTTCGAAGTTGTCCCGTTGGACCTCGCCACTTTCGCTGCCAAAGACAAGAAGGCTGTCCTCGACTTCTACAACCGTGCGGCTGCCTTGTCGCGGGTCGTCAGCGCTTCGTCTGCAGTTCTTGGTGATACCGAGAAACTGATGGATTCTCTCAAGGCAGCTATCTTGGGAGCACCGAAGGCCAGCCAGACATTACTCGTTAAGCACGAGCGTATTCGTTTGGCTTTGCGCGAAATCCGTAAAGAGATGAGTGGCGATACGACTTTGAGTTCGCGAAGTGCGCCGACTCCTATGTCAATCAGTGCACGCGTTGGCGTTGCGTCACGCGGGCTCGGGCGCGTAACGTCACCTCCGACTCAAACTTGGAAGGACTGCTATGCGCAGGCCAAGGCTCAATTTGCTCGGGTCTACCCCAAGCTCAAGATGATCGTGGAGCAGGATATTCCTGACTTGCAAAACAACCTTGAGAAAGCTGGGGCCGCTTGGACGAAAGGGCGTTTGCCAGAGTGGACTGGCAAGTAGTCCCCGGTTAGTAACCGGAAGCATGGGCATCCAGATCACGGGCATCAGCAGCCCCTGAGAGGTGTCCAGTCTTCTGGTCGACTTGAATACAATGGGCCATGCCTTGCACCTTTGAGGTGACTATGGTGTGGCCCATTCTCTTGAGTTCTTCTTCGAGCGCATGGGACAAACCTCTCTTCTCGAATCGGATCACGTTTGGGAGCCACTGGTGATGGAAGCGGGGCGCTCGAACTGCTTCTTCGATGGGCATGTCAAAAGCCATGAGATTGAGCGCGACTTGAAGGACGGTGTTGATGATGGTGCGGCCGCCTGGACTGCCGATGACCGCGAACAACTTGCCATCACGCACGAGGAGTGTCGGTGACATGCTCGACAGCATGCGCTTGCGCGGAGCAGCGAGATTCGGCTTTGTGCCGATCAACCCACGCTCGTCAGTGTTGCCCACCTGAGCGTTAAAGTCTCCCATTTCGTTGTTGAGGATAAAGCCAGCGCCCGGAACTACGATGCCCGAACCGTAGCTGTATTCGAGGGTGTAAGTCACAGCAACGCCGGTTCCATTCTTGTCGACAACAGAATAGTGCGTTGTCTCGTCACTCTCAAAATCTTGCATGATTTGAGATGGCTCGGAGATCCCCGCCCTGGTTAGCGTTAGTTCGTCTTGAATCGACTTGGCATAATCCTTGCTCGTCAGCTTCGACAATGGGACAGCAACAAAATCTGCATCAGCGATGAATCGAGCGCGGTCGCGGAATGCTTGACGCATGGCCTCGGTCAAGAGGTGCACATACTTTGGGCTATTGTGTTTTATGACTCGGAGGTCAAATGCTTCCAGGATATTGAGCATCTCGACAACGCAGCAGCCGCCCGAGCTTGGTGGTGGCATGCCGATGACTTCGAATTCACGATACGTTCCTCGTACCGGTTTTCTTTCCTTCACTCGGTAGTTCTCTAAGTCTGCCGACGTGATGATACCGCCACCATTCCTCATTTCATCGACGATGAGCCCAGCTGTTTTGCCTTCGTAGAAACCAGCTCGGCCTTGGTTCTGGATACGCTCCAAAGTCGCGGCCAGATCTGGTTGTTTGAAGATTTCTCCGGTCTCGTATGGCCGACCTCCATCGGAGAATGCATCGACGCTCGCAGGATAATTCTTCATTCGTCCGGTGAGGGCATTCTTGAGAGAGTCCGAGAGACGTTTGGTTACAGGGAACCCATCCCGTGCCAAGCGAACGGCAGGCGCTAACAATCGAGACCAAGGCATGGTCCCGTGAGCCTTGTGCAAAGCGTCGAATCCGGCGACAGTGCCTGGAACTCCGACTGCTAAGTGGCTCGAGTGATGCCGAGTAGCGGAATAGGCCCCTGATTCGTCCAAGAACATCTCTGACGTTGTGGCTTGTGGTCCCACCTCACGAAAATCGAAAGTTGTCGCCTTGCCATCCGGCAAGCGAATGACCATGAAGCCGCCGCCGCCGATGTTTCCAGCTTGTGGATGGGTGACAGCCAGAGCGAAACCGGCGGCGATGGCGGCATCAATGGCATTGCCGCCATCTTTGAGGACCTGAAGTCCCACATCACTGGATAGTTGATTTGCCGTAACGACCATTCCGTGAGTGGGCTGCGCCGTGGGCTCGTCGGAGGATGGTGTAGTCGAACAATTCGTGAACAAAAGGAAGGCGAGAATTACGATGATAGGACGTGTGTAGAGCTTCATGCATGAAGCATAGCGTGAGCGAAGGTGGTTGTGAATTCATTGAGCGGAAATTGCCAGCTTGATTATGCCAGCTTCGAACCAA
>JBLINQ010000091.1:0-20891 GCA_047639315.1 Planctomycetota bacterium | reverse complement strand
AGTTTCGACGTGGATACATTGGAGGGGGGAATCACCAACATCTTTGCCCTCGTCGAGGATGGCACTGAGCATGTCCCGATTAGCTCATGCACCAAAGACACCGACCAACTGACCAACCCCCAACAACGGCGTGTCGTTCAGGCTTGGTTGGACAATATTAGATAGAAACGCGGCCCTTACTATCGCCAAAGGAGTCGGTCTTGACTCCCATCTTGATGAGTAGGTCGAGATAGAGATTAGCGAGCGGGGTTTCCTTCTTCATTTTGACGTGGCGCCCCTTCTTGAGCATGCCACCGCCGCGCCCGGCAAGAAGAATAGGCAAGTCGTGATGGCTATGACGATTGCCATCTGAGATCCCCGAACCATAGAGAATGACCGAATTCGTTAGCAACGTGCCGTCGCCTTCTTTGATGGAGTTCAGGTGTCCTAAGAAGCGAGCAAACTCCTCCATCTGAAAGCGATTGATCTTCCTGATGGCGGCTAACTTCTCTTTCTTCATACCATGGTGAGAGGTGACGTGATGACCTTCCGCTACGCCCAAGAAGGGATAGCTCCGATTGCTGCCAGCATTGCCCAACATGAACGATGAAACTCGGGTTTGGTCGGTCTGAAAAGCGAGCGCCATCAATTCATACATGTGCCGAACGCGGGCTTGGTAGCCGTCGACCTCGCCCTCGGTGTAGAGTCCGTCTGGCAATTGAACTTGCCCACCGCCACCTTTGTCGGTTCTCGACAATCGTTTTTCTAAGTCTCGCACCGAACTGAGATACTCATCGAGTTTGCTGCGGTCAGCGCTGCCGAGCTTTCCTCGGAGACTCTTGGTGTCGGCCAAGGCTTGATCAAGAATACTCTTGCGCTTCTTACGGCGTTCTTCTTTTGCCGCTAAATCGAGAGCCTTGTTGGGATCGCCAAAGAGCCGTTCAAAAACCGCTCGTGGTTGAGTCTCCTTGGGCACGGGCGTGGTCGCCGAGCGCCAGGAGATATTGGTGGTGTATGCGCAATTGTAACCGGAATCACAATTGCCCGATCGGCGACCTCGCTCGCAGCCAAGCTCAAGTGAAGGAAAGGGTGTCGCTTGGCCAAAGGCCTGCGCCAAGACTTGGTCAACGGAAATGCCAACCGAGACCCCCTTTTTCACTGGATGGGCTGCAGTCAAAAAGGCTCCAGCAGAACGGGCGTGATCACCTGCGCCGTCGCCGTGGGCTCGAGCGCCGTCGAGAGCTAAGCCGGTGAACACTTGAACGAACTCGCGATGCTTCTCGAGTGGCTCCAAAATGAAAGGAAGCTTGAAACGGCTCCCGGTTGTCTTGGGTGTCCAGTCATCCATCTTCTTGCCGTTAGGAGCATAGACGAAACCGCAGCGCACAGGTGTCTTCGGAGTACTCCCAGCAAAGGCAGGTGTCATGGCTTCCAAGTAAGGCAGAGCGATCACAGCGCCCAAGCCTCGCAAGACCGTGCGCCGATTCAGCTTCTTCTTTTGAATGAAATTCGCCATTAGCGACCAACCCTTCTTTTTCGAAATGCATCCAAAGTGACAATCCCTGAGATGAGATCTTTCAATGTTGCCTGGCGCCAATCAAGCTTAGAGAGCATGACGTCAACGGCGATTTCATCTGGATCATCTAACTCGCGACCAATTGCATAGACGAACATTCTCATGGTGACAGTCCGAAGAAACGACTCATCGGCACTAGCCACAGCGCGTAGGTCTTTCGCCCCACTGATCTTCTTGCCGTCGGGTAAGACCGAAGACGCATCAATGGTGCCGCCACTATCTTGACTTCGCCACCTGCCAATCGGATCGAAATTTTCCAGGGTCAACCCAAGGGCATCCATCCGAACGTGGCAAGAAGCACAAACAGCGTTCTTGCTGTGGGCTGCCATTTGCTCCCGAAGTGTAGCAGAGGATGAGATGTCGCCTTCAGTAAAACTATCGACCCCAGGTGGAGGCGGTGACGGCGGCGTACCGAAGATATTCTCAAGCAGCCACTTGCCTCGTTTGACTGGCGATGTACGCGTTGGATTCGAAGTAACCGTAAGGACCGAAGCGTGAGTCAAGATGCCTCCCCGCCGTTCAGCTGCCAATATGACCCGCTGAAACTCATTGCCCTTTACATCTTTCATCCCGTAATGCTTGGCCAAGACTTCATTGACGAATGTGAAGTCTGCATCCAAGAGCCGATAGACCGGCAAGTTGCGCCGCAGGACCTCCATGAAGAGCATCTGACTCTCCGTGGCCATGGCCTGAGAGAGTTCAGGAGTGTAATCAGGATACTTCTTCACATCGGGTGTGGCATCGACGAGGTTTCTGAGTTCGAGCCACTGCGCAGCGAAACTCTCCGCCAGAGACCCCGACCTTGGGTCTTCGAGCATGCGTGTCAATTCACTCTGAAGAACTAAGGGGTCGCGGAGTTTTTTCTTGGACGCCAATTTGAGAAGGGCCTCATCAGGCGTGCTGCTCCAAACGAAATAGGACAGTCGAGTCGCCAATTCGAAGTCTTTCAGTTCCTTCACCGAATGTGCCTTGCCTCGGTGGCCACCTGGTTCAATTCTAAAGATGAAGTGAGGCGAGACGAGCACAGCCTGGATTGCGAATTGAATGGCCTCAAAGAAACTAGAGCCTTCGGACACAGTTAACGCCACCAGCTTACTGAGTCGCCGAACTTCAGAGTTCGATGCGGGGCGCCGCCAAACTCGCCGACAGAGTTCGGCGATGATGGGTTTGGCACGATGCCCGGGCTTTCCCCTGCCGGGGTCCTTGGCCAGAATCCAACTTTGACCATACGTCGGTTTTCGCTGGTCCGTAGGGCCGACAACCTTGAGGTAGTCGATATGAAGATTGCGGTCACGCTTGTTTTGGTCTTCTAGTTTCGGGCGGTAGTAATCATTGATGAAAGAGAGTGCGACCTTGTGATTGCCACCAGTTGCATTGATCTTTACCTTCTTGATGACTGGCTCGGATCGCTTCTCGGAAACGTCAATCGTCTCGATTTCGACGCTATCCCACTCTACTCGCATGCGCGCTGGATCAGGCCCAGCTTGGTCACCCCAGACTCGCATATGCAATTCATAGACACCTGCCCTTGGCAATGACAAGAGCTGCGTGATTGTCGCGTTGCTATAGAGCGAAGCATCGCTTCCATCAGTAGCGCCGCTCAGCGTGCATTCCATTTCCTCAGCTTCAAAGTGGCGCTCAGTGGGATTACTTGGGTCTTCGATGTCGATGATCTTCGTCGCAATGTCCTCTGCGGCGTCAGCGTACTTCTCAAGGTGCAAGACACTCATCGTTGCCGCACCGCCGAGGTTGTCGAAACCATGCAAGAGCTCGTCAGCCGGAAATGCCGCAGAGAGTTCCGTGGTCACGCCAAAAAGATCCCCAATGGTCCGATCGTATTCGTAGCGACTCAAGCGACGCATGACGACTCGTCCAGGATCATCAGGAATGCTCGGCGGGCGTGCCAAAGCCGCAGCAGCCCAAGAGATCATCGAGAGTTTTTCTTGGGGGGAAGGCTTCCGTTTCTCTTGTGGAGGTGGCATCTCGCCGCTTCGAATCTTTGAGCGAATCGAACGAAGAGTTTTTCGCCGATCGGCCATCAAAAGCGACGAGGAAATCGACTCGAGGTCGAGGTCGCCATCGGCCTCGGGTTCGCTATGGCAGCTAAAGCAATAACGATTGAAGAGAGGTTTGATCTTCTTGTTTAGGATCACAGCAAGATCATCTTCTTGCGCCACAAGAGATGGGCAAAGGACAACGAAGCAAGAAAGGATCAGCAGTCGAAGCATTCGTATTCCTATGAGCACCCTAGATCAGCACATTCGACATCAGAATATACCACCGATTTTTGATCTCCGTGGCCGATTTGAGGTTCTTTCTCTCGTCTAAGTGCTGAAACCATGGCCTCATAAGCGGTATTGAGGCCATCGAAACCGCAGAGTTGCAGCAACACAGGGATTCGGCAGACTATGCCCTCGGCATTTCAGAGACGAGATCAGCAAGGAACATCGATGCGAAACTTAGCAACCATAGTAGCGACCTGCATTTTGAGCCTATCCTGTTTCGGCCAATCAGCTGCTGACGGATCTGGGAATGGCACAAGAATAGCGAATGCCGAGACCCAATTCGTAAGGGGCTTTCTCGACCTGGAATGGAACGAGCAAACTGGTCGACTTTACTTTCGCATCAAGAACTTCGACACGCCTTTTCTCTACCAGACGTCACTCCCACGGGGCGTCGGCTCAAATGACCTCGGGCTTGATCGCGGACAATTAGGCACCACCAGAATAGTGAGCTTCCACCGCGTTGGCGACAAAGTACTCTTGGTTCAAGAAAACCTCAAATATCGAGCACTCACCCAAAACCCCGATGAGAAAGAAGCCACAGAGCATTCCTTCGCCAAGACCATCGTGTGGGGCTTTCCCTTTGGTGGTGAAAACAAGGACAGCGTCAAAGTAGATGCCACGAACTTCCTCCTCCGTGATAGCCACGGCATTGCCGGCACCCTGAAGGCAAACAAAGAAGGCGACTTCAGTGTCGACAAGACTCGCTCGGCTATTTTCATGCCGCGAACAAAAGGGTTTCCAGACAACACTGAGATGGAAGCCATCGTCACTCTGAAGGGAACGCCCAAGGGTAGACACTTGGGTCGTGTCGCCCCTGACGCTTCGTCGATCACCGTACACATGCATCACTCATTCATCCGCCTCCCCGACAGCAACTACGAGCCCCTGCCATACGACGGGCGAACCGGGATCATGGGCATGGGAAACGGCGATGGTTTCGTCGACTACGCCGCCCCTATCGGCGAAAGAAAAATGGTTAACTACGGCAAACGCCACCGTTTGAAGAAGGCAGACCCGGCTGCAGCTATCAGCGAAGCCGTGAAACCCATCGTCTACTATGTCGACCGCGGGGCTCCCGAACCGATCCGCAGCGCGTTGATCGAAGGAGCATCTTGGTGGAATCACGCCTTTGACGCAGCCGGATTTAGCAAGGCATTCCGGGTCGAGATTCTGCCAGAAGGCGCTGACCCGATGGACGTGCGCTACAACGTGATTCAATGGGTCCATCGATCAACCAGGGGCTGGTCTTATGGTGCCTCCGTCTCAGACCCGAGAACCGGCGAGATCATGAAAGGGCATGTTTCTTTGGGGTCACTCCGCGTGCGCCAAGACTACCTAATCGCCGAAGGACTTCTTGCACCCTATGAGGGTGAAGACGTCTCTGGCGAAATGCTCAAGATGTCGTTGGCAAGAATCAGACAACTAGCGGCGCATGAAGTTGGTCACACGATTGGCCTTGAACACAACTTCGCTGCAAGCACGCAAGATCGTGCTTCGGTCATGGACTATCCATTCCCAAGAATCAAGTTCGACGAGAATGGCAAACTTGATCTGAGCCAGGCCTATGGCGTAGGAATTGGCACCTGGGATAAGCGTGCCATCATCTATGCCTATAAAGACTTCGCGCCAGGTATTGATGCAAACGCGGAACGACAGAAAATCGTGGCCCAAACGATCGCCCAATACAAGTTCGTTTCTGATTCGGACTCGCGGTCGATTGGGACGCCCCACCCCAACGGCAATCTCTGGGACAATGGTGCCGATGCCATCGAGGAATTCAACCACCTCCTCAAGGTGCGAGAGTATGTCCTCTCACGATTCTCAGAACGCAACATCCGACCGGGTCGATCGTTCGCGACTTTAGAAGAAGTCCTGGTGCCGATGTACCTCTTGCACCGCTTCCAGATCGAAGCTGTTGGCAAGCTCATTGGCGGACAGTACTTCACCTACGCCATGCGGGGTGATGGACAAGCACCCACCAAGGAAGTGTCAGGCACGAAACAGAAAGAGGCCATGGCTGCGCTGCTGCTCGCCATGAAACCCGAGAATCTTGTCTTAGATGACAAGATCGTCAAGATGCTCCCACCACGGCCACCCGGACAATCCAAAACGCGGGAGTTGTTCCCCAGCAAGATGGGCAGGATCTTTGACCCGCTCGGTCCTGCGGCTAGTGCCGTGGAGATGACCTTGGATGTGCTTTTCGAAACAAGCCGCCTGAATAGAATGGTGCTGCAGAATGCCACGAGCCGCGGAAGATTGCCCGGCTATGTCGAATTGGAGAACGCCATCTATCGAACGACTTGGATGGCAAGTCCCAAGGGTGGCATAGAAGGTCAGATTCAAAGGCAGACCAACATGATGGTCCTTCACCGACTGATGGCGCTTGTGGTCAATGAACGAGTAGCACCAGAAGTTTCTGCGCAAGCAGCCCAGGGACTTGAACGCTTAGTCATCCACCTGGCAACCGTCATCGAGAATGCGGAACCGGGGATCTCATCACCACGAACTTGGCGAACATTTCGCAAGGCTGCGCAAGGTAGGATTCAGCGATTCTTGAAAGAACCAAAGGCCTTGCCCAAAAAAGCGAAAGTGCAAGTTCCGCCCGGTTCTCCCATTGGTGCATGCACACACGGTTAACCCCGACAACGGGTTGCCTTCTGCGTGCTATCAGCGAGCTTTGTTCTTTTCCCAGCTACCATAAATCGGATTGGGAATGAGAATGAAGCGCTTGCCGAATTCGTCAAGTGCTGTCGACGAGCCTTTGGCTTCGGCTTGGCTGAGACCCGGAAAGTCTTTGATATTGTCGCCGACGAACATCACGATTTTCAGGGGATCCTGATTGGCGTTACCGGCTCGCAAAGACTGCCAACGGGCATCCTTCGTCTCTGACTTCTTCCGCAGCAAGACGAAGTCAAAGGGTGCCCCAATCTTCTTGAGGTTCGTTTCTGTTGCGGCTTGCACGGCCACCGGCCGATCGCTCACAACCGCAATTTTGCCACCGAGCTGGTGGACAAGATTCAAGAAATCAATGGCGCCAGGGACGGCTCCGGCTTCTCGTCGATTGCACCACGCCGTGAAACTTCCCAAGGTGATCGGCCGCCCTCGACGCTCCTTGAAGTAGGTCGAGTTATCGAAGATTGTCTCGTCGGCGTCCAACACAACGCACCAGTGATCCAGCTTCTTCAAAGTTTTGTCCGACTGAAGCCGAGCCAAGCGCTTCGAGGCCATGGCATAGGATTGCCGTGCAAGGCCCCGATACTCGGCACTATTTCTTTGCCAATGAAGAGCTGGCGCCATGGATGCTTCTGCCCCGTCATCCAAGATCGCATTCAACATCGCAGCCAGGCGGATCCCGGCCTGGTTCAATCTCGTCTTAACCAACGGCAGATTCTTGAAGGCATAGACATAGCTGCCACTGCGGTCTGAGCGTGGCACGGAATAGACTTGGTCACGGTGAGACATCGACTCCTTGGCCCAATCCATCACCGTCGACTGGCGCCAAGATGTTTTCTCTTCCTCCGTCGCGTGATTGATGAAGGCCGAGAGTTCAGTGTAGCTCAGTTTCGTCGATTCAATGAGGCCTTCGTCCCAGATGGCATGCACGTTGGTCTTCTCACCGAACCATGTCGCCTTGATGCTGTTACCACCTTTGTCCTTGGAGCGACCAACGTGGAGCGGTTGGTGGATATCAGCGACGAGGTGAACAACCCATTTGAGAGCCTCAGCACGCTTGGCTTTAGGTTGGGCCAGGTCCTTGAGAACCGAACGAAAATGGGCGATCGCCTGGACAATATCCTTGGGATTGCCGAGTGATTTCATCGGGCCCGGACGATAGGAGCCACCATCTTCGATGCTGACATAATGCCACGGACCGGCATGTCGCCAACGCGGATCTGAGCGGATCTCATCGGCCCAAGTCGAAATTTGAATGAGTGACTGGGTCCCGAGAATCTCATGGATGACAGCCTTGGTTCTTGGCGACAAATGGGCCTCAGCGATCTTCGCAACGACTCGATGTCCTGTCGGCCCGAAAGCTTCTACGCATATAGCCTGGGATATGAAGAAGCATGTCACGAGGGACATGAAGCCGAGGCGCATCCCTATCTCTCGGCCAGAATTGCCAACGATCATTGCTCTAAGTTGCTTTACTACCATGCTGTTGGATCTCCTTTGGCGAGAAAACCGACCTCGTTTTTCGGTTTCTCCATCGTTCTCGCCCCCCCCTTATATCAATCTCGCGACCACGCCCCTGAGGGAGAATTGGCTTGGCTGCGATCTTGTGAGGCTCACCAATGTGTCGTTAGTGTCCGTCATGAGTGAATCAAACAATACAATCGTCGACGGCTCGGTCGTCACTATGCACTATACATTGAAACTGGACGATGGAGAGACGGTCGATTCGAGCGTCGGACAAGACCCACTCGTCTACTTGCACGGCGCCCAGAACATCGTTCCTGGCCTCGAGTCACAGTTGACTGGTAAGGCACCAGGCGCGAAACTCGACGTCGTCGTTGTTCCCGAAGAAGGCTACGGCCCACGCTTCGATGGAACCGAAAAGATCGTGCCGAGGGAAGAGCTCCCGCCAAACTTCGATGTTGAGCCAGGCATGCCAATCAGCGCCCAGTCATCTGACGGACAAGAAGTCACACTTTTCGTCACATCAGTTTGCGAAGAGTCGATCACCGTCGACATGAACCACCCACTTGCAGGCCAAAACCTCAACTTCGCAATTGAAGTCCTTGAGTTACGTGAAGCTTCGGCTGAAGAACAAGAGCACGGTCATCCACACGGACCTGGTGGTCACCACCACTAAAACCGAATTCTTAGATCAAGTAAACCAAGAGCCTCCCGGGTTAACCCAGGAGGCTCTTTTTTCGTCCGAGTGAGGATGTTTAGTTCGTTCGCCGAGAAAGGCTCTGCCTTCGTATCACCCACTTATATTCACCGCCCTGATTCCGTGCGTGAAGAGCGTAAGCTTTGCCCTTCCTCATCTTCTTGAATTGGGATGGCGGAATTCGCAAATAAAACTCGGCCCCTTGGCCCTGGCCATGCTCCCATATGCAAGCCCAAGACTCGACCCAGACAACGTCCTCTCCCTTTGCCGTCAACTTAAAAGTGGCGTCGAGTTGATCGTGAATCTTGATGAAAGGAATTCCGTCTCCTTCCACATGAAGAAGTATGTGACCGTGGTCCTTACTGGCAACACGGCGCCATGTCTTTTCGATCGAAGCTGGACGATTCTCGTCGGAGTCAAACCAATAAGCATTTGTCACGTTGAGAAGGGCCCGATCATCTTGGCGATGAGCTTTGGCTTTCATCCCAGAGTGAATACCGAACTCATCGTTCACAGTAAGTGCCGTGTAGGGATTGCTACGCCGGAAGACGTCACTTTCTCTTTGACGACCGATCCCCCAACCATCTCCTAAACCGGCATGAGCGAGATCAAGGAAGGTATGAACCCGTGTCATCAAACCCATATAATTGGCATCAAGCGTACTTTGTCCAAGAGTCGAATAGTTCAAACGGCGCCACCGGCCACCCACCCAAACTTCGTTGTAGGTGTGAGCCGCAAAGGAATTCCCGAGCGCCTTGACGCCGGCCAGGATTGTTCGCCGAACACGGCCGTGCTTGAGCCGCTTCTTCAGCATCCGAACATTTGCGGAATCAGATCCATCAACAACAGGGATCGTAACGATGCATCTGGAAGGGATGCCAACGGCTCGCAAAACCGTCGCGAGGTAGTTGGCCGAGGTCGTGCAGGTGCCGCGAGTTTGGTTGTCATACATGCCCTTGCCGAAGAGCTCGTGCTCGAATTGATCTGCAGCAGAGAATGTGGTTTTGCCAAGATTCTTTTCGAATTTCTCCGCGAGCGTTGGCAAGACAACAGGCGTGTCACCCTTGAAACCAACGGCCCACACACAAGTTCGATTAAACGACTTGGCATGGCGACAGGCCCACGCTGAGACACGTTCTACGACTTCCTTGTCGTCCAACAAGGCGACATCAATGCCGTCCTTTCGGAGTTGTTGATGCAAGTCCGCCTGCATTTTCTTATCCCAATTCGTTGTCGGGCCAGGAGCCAAGAATGGGGCAAGTTTGGCATTAGAATTGACGTTCACGCGCCAGTTCTTGTCGCCGCGAATGGAGGTCGCGCAGGTATTAAGAGGATAGTGAACGACTTCAAGTTCAATGTACTCCGGGCACTCAAACAGGATCTGGCAATCCTGATAGTCGTCATTCAACGTGGCTTTGTCGTAGCTCGGCATCACCTGGATGACAGAACGAATTGTGTAGGCGTATTCTCGCCGTTCACGCCACTGCCCATCAGGCACCCCATCACCATCGGAATCTGCCTTGCTTGGGTTTGTGAAATACTTGTGAGTTTCTTGGAAGTCCGAAAGTCCGTCGCCATCTGAATCAGGATCGATGGTTTGGCCTGTTAAGAAAAGTGGCAGGGCAAGAAGCAATAGTACGGGTAGCAATCGTGTCATGTGGACTTCTCCAGACCACTGAACCTACAGCAAGATGCAAACGGACGCGAAGGCATTCAAGAAATTGCATGAGACGCCAATCTCAGATCAAGCCCAGGTCAGTGAGGGAGCGGCACAGGGATAAGATCTCTGATTCCGTGTGCGACGCAGTCAAACTGATCCGCAATCGCGATTCGTTCTCTGGCACGGTTGGCGGGCGGATTGCTGGTACCGCCATCCCCAGTTCCTCGAACTTCGAGGAAGCCTTGGTCGCTCGCGCCGGGCTGCCAAGATTGATCGCAATAATTGGTCCATCAACACGGAGTCCAGTCTCCTTGGCAAAGAACTCGAGGTTGCCTTTGAGGCGTCGCCTGGGCTCGCTGGCTTTTGCGCCCAGCCTCATAGACACTCTGGCAGCGGCAGCGATGGGAGCAGGCAGCGCCGTCGAGAAAACTTGCGACCGAGCGCGATTAAATAGGAGCGCCTTCATCTCCGCAGTCGTGGCAACGAAACCACCGAGAAGGCCAAATGCTTTGCTGAGAGTACCTGTTTGAAAGAGGATCCGCTTTGACAAGCCGTCACGATCCGCAATGCCACCACCTTGGTCACCAAAAATAAGAGAGGCGTGGGCTTCATCAATCGCCAAGGCTGCGCCGTAGGTCTCGGCCAGATCTACCAGCCGAGGGAGGTCAGCGATCTCACCCGTCATGCTGAACAATGAATCTGTGACGATGAGTTTTCGAGGCGCTTGAGAACGTTTCAACAAAGCCTGCAAGCCATCAAAATCGAGGTGATCATAGACAGCGACCTGAGCACCGCGGCTTCGTGCCAACCGGCAGCCATCGATAAGACTCGCGTGGTTGCCTGCATCTGAGAAGATCTCGACGTCTTGGTCGGCAACGGCACTCAACAACCCGATGTTCGCCGCATAACCGCTCGGGAATAGAAGACAGGACTCAGCCCCCTTGGTGAGAGCCAAGTCTTGCTCTAGTAGGTCATGGTGTTCGCTTCTCCCGGCGATAAGAGCGGATGACCGTGTCCCAGCTCCCATAGACTGCCAGCACGAGACCGCTGCATCCACAACGCTTGGGTGTTGGCTAAGGCCGAGATAGTCGTTGGTTGAAAACAGAGTCTGAGAAGAACCGTGCTTGGTGACTTTGGGAATGCGAAAGAGATTCTCTTTCTCCATTCCGCCAAGGGTTTCCTTCAACCATTGCTCCCAAGGTTCGATCACGCTTTTAGCTCCATAAGAGCAAGCAGCTCGGACAGGATGGCGCAGGCCGTCTCAAGATCACTTCCTTCAGGCAGATCAAACACTGGGACGTCAGGTTCAACTCTCTTTAGAGTCTCCAAGTTATGCTTTGAGCTCTGATCTGTAGCACGGGAATTCAAGATCACAGACACAACCGGGATCTCTTCGTGGCGTAGAACCGCAAGCACGGTCCGAATTTCGTGAATGCACCCGAGGCGATTAGCAGCCACGACAATACACGCGGCACCTAAATCTCTGGCCAAATGTGTTGTGTCAAAGCCCCATGCCAAGGGCGAAAGGAGGCCCCCCGCTGTTTCGATCAGAGTTAGATCGTGCACCGGAGAAGACTCTTTGATCGCTGTCACCCACACCGAAGGATCTAAGTTGACCCCCTCTAAGTCAGCGGCGACGCAAGGAGCAAGAGGAGCATGAAGCCGAATATAGGCCTGTCGGGGCCACTCTTGCCCAGTGGCATTGGCCAGAAGTTGTCCATCTTCGACGAATGATCCGTCACAACCACTTTCGACGGGCTTGATGGCGTGGGTATCAATACCCGCATCGGTCGCGAACTTAGCCAAGAGGCAGCCGAAGTAGGTTTTGCCTATTTCGGTTCCGGTTCCGGTGATGACGATGTTCTTAGACATGGCTCATTGTAGCTCAATCTTGGGCGTTAGCGACCGAGTTCGTCTTGGGTGCGCTTGATGGCACGCCCGAGACCTTCGACCAAAGTCGTGATCTCATCGTTCGAGAAATTCAGGGAAGGCATGAGAACGAGGACGTCGCCAAGCGGGCGCAAGAACAAGCCCTCATCTAGCGCATGCCTGCAGATGCGCATGCCCACTCTCTTGTCGGCAGGAAACGATTGGCGCGTAGCCTTGTCGGCGACCACTTCGATACCAACTGCCAAACCGTATTGGCGGATATCACCAACGATCTCAAGATCGCTTAACTTGGTGAGAGATTCAGCCAGTGTCTCGATTCTCTCTGGGACTTGGGCGAGGATGTCTTCATCCTCGAGGGCATCAAGGGTTGCCAGTGCCGCAGCGGCGGCAAGCTGATTGCCGGTAAAAGTATGCCCGTGATAGAACGTCCGGCCTGCTTCGGGAGGCCCGAGGAAAACCTCATAGATTTCTTCTGTGGCCAAGGTTGCTGCCATGGGCAAATAGCCGCCGGTTAGGCCTTTCGCCATGCACAAGAGATCAGGTTCGATGAATTCCGTCTCTGAGACGAAGAGATCACCAGAGCGCCCCATGCCCGAAGCCACTTCGTCAAAAATGAGAAGGGCGCCAACTTTCTTAGTCGCAGATTCCACCGCAGCTAAGTAACCATCTGGATAAGTGATGATGCCGCCTGCGCCTTGGAACCCTGGCTCGATCACAACACCAGCAAGTGTGGCACCGTGTTCTTCGATGAGGGCCAGAACATCTTGCAAGCATGCTTCCTTGCAGGTTTCGCGTTCGAGCCCAAGCGGACATCGATAGCAATACGGCGATGGCCCGCGAATCACGTCAAATCGCAATGGTCGGAAGCGGTCGTGGATCGCTGGGATCCCGCCAAGAGAGACTGAGCCAATCGTGTCGCCGTGATAGGCAAGCCCTAATGACAAGAAGCGAGTCCGCTCAGCACCACCAGGAGCGGCACTTTGTTGGTGGTATTGCAAGGCAATCTTGAGCGCCACCTCTACAGCGGTGCTGCCATTATCTGAGAAGAAGACGCGATTGAGAGAAAGCGGGGCCAAAGCCACGAGGCGTTCCGCAAGTTCAACAGCGACTGGATTTGAGTTGCCAAGAAAGGTGGTGTGAGCCACCTTGTCCACTTGTGCTTTGATGGCCTCACTAATCTTCGGATGACGATGCCCAAGCAAGTTGCACCAAAGCGAGGAGACACCATCGAGGTAGCTGTTACCGTCGACATCGGTCAACTGATGCCCCTCCGCTGATTCAATCATCAACGGGGCCTCATTCGGATAAGCGCTCATCGGCGTAAACGGATGCCAGCAGTGAGCTAAGTCAGTGGCGAAAAGCTCGTCCCGCGACTTGTCGTTCTGTGGCCGGCCCATCTACGCTTCCAATACTTCAGCTGCAAATCCGGCGTTTTGGATCATCGCCAAGTCTTCCGACGGCGCTTGGCCCTCGGTTGTTAGGTAACCATTGGTGAAGATCGAGTTCGCGGCGTAGAGAGCGAGCGGTTGCATTGATCCGAGCACAACCTCACGGCCTCCGGCTAAGCGAATGTCAATGGCATCCGGGTTCGCGAGGCGAACCAAGGCAAGTGTGCGCAAGGCGTCCTGTGGAGAAACCGGCGCCGCCTCTTCCATTGGCGTCCCTGGCCGTGCGTTCAAGAAATTGAGCGGAATCGACTCAACGCCGAGTTCGCGCAAAGTGAAGGCGAGATCAATGCGATCTTTGAAGCCTTCACCCATCCCCATGATGCCACCACAGCATGCTTCCATGCCAGCTGCGCGCGCTGCCTTGACAGTATTCACACGATCTGTGAAGTCGTGCGTGGTGCAGACTTTGGCGAAGTGGTCTGGGGAAGTCTCTAAGTTGTGGTTGTAGCGGTCAATGCCGGCAGCAGCGAGTGCCTCGGCCTCGTCAGCCTTGAGTAGTCCCAGGGAGGCACACAACTTGATCGGGTGCTCTGCCTTGATGGCTCGGGCTGCTTGGCAGATGGTCTCTAAGTCAGCGCCAGAAGGGCCTCGTGTTGCTGTCACCATGCAGTAAGTGACGGCCCCCATCTCGACGGCTCTCTTGGCACCTGCGATCAACTCTTCGACATCTTGCCGCGGATAAGTGTCTGATTCGGTCTGATAATGGACACTCTGGGTGCAAAACGTGCAGTCCTCAGGGCAGGCCCCACTCTTGGCATTTTGCAGCACATGAACTCGAACTTTCATGCCAGCCTGGCGCTTTCGTACCCGAAAAGCTGCTTGCAGGACCTCCAGCAATTCATCGTCGCCAGAATCCAAGATGGACCAAGCATCTTCAAATGTAAGAGGTTCGCCTCGAAGGACTTGGTCGGCCAGGTTATTCCACTTCATAACAGATCTCCTGGCGGGATCTTGTGTTGCAGCCCTCCCTTGTTCAATGGTTGATGTTCAGACTTCTCTGGAGGTGATAATTTTCTCCTGAGCGACCAGGGGTGGCGCCCTAAACATCTTCTCAACAACATGTTACCTCAATAATCACAGTTGAAGTCGTGGAATAGACCACTTGGGGGATTCACGGAACTTCGCCTTGGAGTAGGATGCCCATTCGGAAAACTGGCAGTCATCAGGGAGGCTTAGCCTTGGGAAAATTTGCGCCGATCATCGTAGTCATCTTCATCGCTTTAGTGGCGTATGTCGGTTGGTCATTCTTGGATGCATCCGGGGAAGGAGAACTCGAGGACACTCAGTTCGAAGACACCCAGATTGATGATCGAACGCGGGCTAGCCGCACTTCGAACCGCCCCAAAGTGCCCAATGCAAGCGACGTAGCGGCTAACGGCTCGGACGCCTCAAAAGTCACATTCGAAAATACCGATGATTTCGACGAGTCGAATAGTGTTTTAGTCAACGCAATCAATCGATCGACCGGAGAGCCCTTGCCGGATGTCACGATTCATATCCTGCAGCCGACGGCGAAACAACTCGCGACGAGCCTGCCCCAGTTCGACACCAACTTCATTTTCGAATTCAGAAACAAGGGAACCCACTTCCAGGCCGATGACGAAGGAAAAGTGCGCATTCCAGATTCGAAAGCTCCCTTCTGGCTGGCGGCAGAGTCTGGGCAGTCCTTTGCCAAGATGTATGTCGAGCCTCCGTTTTCGGGCAAGCTCACGTTAGAGATGGAACCAGTATTGACACTCAAGGTTCGCGTATTCGATGCGCAAAGTGAACCAGTCAAGAGCATCAGAGTCGGGTTAGGGTTTCTCTTTGAAGAATCAGGCAAGCGTTCATCGTCCGCTGGTTTTGCCGCCTTCACGAACGCCGAAGGGATTGCCTACCTTGCTCTCATCGGCGAGGAAATCAACCCGGATAAGTTCGCCGACGCTTTCAATGAAAAGCCTCGCCTTTGCGTTCAAGTTGACGGCGTCTTTCGCACGCCCGTTCATCAAGAGATCGATTTCGATAGCTGGCCGACAGAAGTGATCGAACTCACAATTCCGTCGACGTCTATGGTGAACGTCAAAGTCGAAGACATCGACGGCTCCGCCTATACCGATGAACTCCACTGTTATGCTCGCGCCAAAAAGCCAGGGACGAAATCTTCAAAGAACCCGAGATGGGATTTCTCTACACCATTCCGAGGCGGCACCTGTCAGATCCCCGACATCGGCACAGGCCTCAATTTGCTCATCCGAATCGCTCCGCCGGCCGACTCGGCCTTCTTCGATGTCGAAAAGGAAGTCCAAGTTGATGAGTCGCTGAGTGTGACGATCCGTTTTAAGAAGAGGCTACCCGTCATTACTGGCCGCCTTTTGGATCCAGAGGGCAGCCCGATCAAGAACCGTGAGATCTCCTACTACAATCAACTGAATTACAAGACGAATGATCTCGTCGATGCCGGTACGACAACCCCAAGCGGCAAATTCGCCATCCCGGTCAAATGGACGTACTTTCAATCAGAACAAGACGAGTTCTTGGTCATCCAAACACCACCAACAGACAGCAGGCCGCCTCTCTTGGCCCGCGTTTCTCTGCCCCGTAAACCAATCACCGAAGATCTCGATGTCGGTGACGTCTCAGCCACGGTATTCGAACAACTCATCGGCGGTGTGGTCCGCGACCTCTCAGGCGAGCCTATCATCGGCGTACAAATTGAGGTTGAACTCGACCCTCTCAGGCCGATTCCGAACGGATTCCTAAGGACTCAAAAGTTTGGGCTGCCGCTGACCGATCGCTCCGGTCGATTTGTTGTCTACGGTGAAACGAATGCAGATTTCTTTCAGGTCAAGACGACTGCTGTCGGCTATCGCACCAAGTCAGAGCTGGGAACCAAGGGCGACTCCACCATGGAAATCACTCTCAGCAAGGGAGCCTCAGTCTCTGGAACAATTTCGTTCTCGAATGGAACAAGTAGCCGTCGCCTTGGGATCGGCCTTGAGAATCTCAAGGACAAGTCTCGCTTGTTCACGATTATTGGCAGTGGGCCGTACTCATTCGTCGGCTTAGACCCTGGACAATATCGAGTCACGATCTCCGGCGCAGACTTGGGCACCACCAAGAATGTGGTCGTGGGAGAATTCGAGTTAGCACCAGAAGAAGAGAAAGACTTGGGCTCACACGAAATCCCGTTCGAAGGGTCTCGAGTTCAATTCGTTTTCTCCGATGCCAAGAACAGCCCGAGCATCTTCGAGATCTCTGTCTGCAACCCGAACACAAAAGAGGCTGTCACGAAGTTATTCGTCCATACCTTGCGCGAAGAAGCCTTCCTGCCGATCTCACCGTGTGACCTCATAATTCGAGCCGAAGGTTTCCGCTCGAAGACGATTCGGTCATTCACGGGTGGCAAGCTCAATCTTGAATTGAGTCAAGGAATCCCATTCAAGTTTAGCTTGAAGAACTTCGACGACGTCCCTGAAGATCTTGAGGTCAACTTCTATGTCGAAACAGGCAAGGGCGAAACCTTGCTGTGGTTGAAAGACCTGGCTGTTCCCGCCCGGCACTACTTCCGTCAAGCCGGTGATTTCAAGATTGTCGCGGCTATCTCCAAGAAGTCGGATGTGGCCGGCAACGCCGTAAAGGTTGATGTCATTCCAGCCACGATGAAAGTCACGGAAACCGAACGTGAGAAGCCGATGTCACTCCGATTAGACACAGAGGTTCTTCAGCAAGCTGTTTCCAAGCTGAAAAAGTAGCTCCGCCTGGGACACTCAGATCGGCCATTTCGCCCTTGAGGTGACCGTTTCTCTGAATATCGAAACTGGCTTCAAAAGAGACGACCAAAAGCATGCAATCTGGCGATTCAAATTCCCGCCCCGTGTTTAGCAGTGACGACGGTGAGCTGTGCCCGAAGTGCGCCAAGGTCATGAACCAATGTCGGTGCGCAACGGCAGAAATAGCGATCCCAAACGGCAAGGACATTCGCATTGCCTTCGATGCCAAAGGCCGTCGTGGGAAAGCCGTGACTCTCATCAGCGGGTTGCCCATGGCCGAGAAGCAACTGAAACTATTCGCCAAACAACTCAAGAAGAAGTGTGGTTCCGGTGGATCGGTCAAGGACGGTGTCATCGAAATTCAGGGCGACCAACGAGACAAACTCGCGGCTGAACTGAACAAGCAAGGATTCACCATCAAGCTACTTCGCTGATCCCCCGCTCCTATCCCCACATTAACCTGGGGCATCTTCCCCAATTCCCTTCTTGTGGCCATTTGTTGCGTCTCAGTCTCATTTGCGCCCAAAAAAATCCGGCACACTGCTTGCATTATGACACTCCAATCCTGAATACTGGATTCGTCTTCAGAGATGGATCGAATCTCTTTCGGTCCACCTTCGAGTACGATTGCTTTACGCGCCCTTCATACAGCCTGAGTTCCTCCCCTTCGAATGGGTACATTGGTGCAAGACATGAGTAAGTCACAAAAAACACCCGTCCTCGCTCTCACACTCCTCCTTTTATGTGGAGTGAGTGCGAGTTTGCAATCTCCTCTTCACGCGCAGAAACCTGGAAGATCAAATCTCCGTGGTATCATTCTGCCCTTGGCCAAGAGCCTGGGTGGAACTTACTATCGATTAGTCGAATTCTATGCCGATGGGACACGCGTCAGAGCCCCCCGAGGCAAGCTGCGTAACGTGCGCTTCCTTCCCATTTCATTGGCATCCACAAATGAAATGGCAAGAGGCCAGCGCGATCAAGCGTTAGTCGATCCGTTCGAGGAGTTCGCGGACTCGATCACGATGCCAGACGGAACTCGTCTCTATCGAGTTGAATCCCCGGGCTTGGGGCAAGGTTTCATTCGCATTACGGCCCGTGGCCAATTTGAAATCTTGGTCTGGACCGCCAACACCTCCGGATTCGAAGAGTGTGTCGCGATTTCGAATCATGATCCGCACATGGCCGTCGTCGGACAGTCGAGCTTGCCAGAATACGGCGGCGCATATCTTTTGGACGTTCGCCTCGATGGCCGTGTTTTTCAGGCAACATCGAAACCTGCAAGAGGCATCCCGAGCCCGATGAATCACGGCGTGAAAGCGAAAGGACTCTGCTTCTTGAAGGGTGCGCTCTTTGCCAACGATGGCGACGACCTCTATCGCCTTGACTTAGGCACAGGGAACTTGACTCAAGTTGCTTTCCCGCAATCAAATGGACTGCCCCCGATCTATGTCGATTCGACTTGTACAGCCGCGAGGAATGGAACGCTTCTTGCCATAGGTGCTGGAGAATCGGCGAATACGCACGATATCTATACTGTTTCAAGCCACGGATTCGCCGTCAATCAAACAAATTGGGCCAAGAGATATCTGGCTGCCTCGAACAATTCAGATGAAGGTATGCTGATGGCATTGTCGCCTGACGGTGAGCGTTTGGCCTATGTCTTGGACTACCTCTATCCTTTCGCTTACACCGCCGATGTTCAATCAGCGAACTCTCCGGAGTTGTTCACAGGCGCTGACTTTTTTCCGTGCTATATTGATACCATCGTCGGTCTGGGATTCTCGACCAGGGAAACACTCGTCTTTAGCGCCGGCAGCACGTTCTCCAAATTAGACGCGTATAGCCTGACTCAGAAAGACGCCGCCTTTCTGATGCCAAACTCGCCCCTCCTCGCTCCGACTATGCGCAATCTGACGAAGACATCATCGACTCCGCAAGCGCCTTTCCTCATTGATTCAGCACTCGAGCTCAAGAGACGCTTCACTGCAGGGCCCAACACGTTTTTGACCCATGAACACCTGAATGGCGACATCAATCTCCAGGCTGTTAATGGTGCCGGGGAAAGCCTCGGCATTGTCTCGGAAGGTGTGGAAGCAGTTGTGCCGCTGGTTGGCAAGTTGGTCATTGTTGATGAAGACCCAAATGATCATCTGCGAATCCAAGCCTGGGACGTCACTCACGATGCCGTCGTTTCTTGCCATTTCCTTGGGCTTGAGGACGAGGATCTCATTGGCAAAGCTGCCAGTCGAGATGGACGAAGCGTTTGTTTTCTGGTGGAAGAATCTGGCGCTCAGCGGATCCTTCAGCTCACCTCAAATGATTCGGTTGTCAGCTATCCGTTGGAGCCGGGCTTCGTCGCGCAGGGCATTACCTTCGACAATTTGGGCAACATCCTTTGCCTGTCACTCGCCACAAGTCACACAGAAATCCGGACATTCGATCCGGTTTCTGAGACCTGGATTGCTAAAAACCGAATTCCGATTCCTGCCGTGATCATTCCATAAGCATTGCAGACTGTCCGTAATCTGAACACGAAGGCTGAGACGCCAACAGATCGCTCAGCCTTCTTTCATTTGACGAGGCAATTCCTGAGAATTGATTCATGATCGCCCCGTCACATTGCCTTGCGCAATGTGACGTTTTTTTATGAATCCTTCGTCCGTTCATTTCGAGCGAGGAGCCGCTTTCGAGAGAGAGGGCCAATCCAAGCCATGAACTCCAATCACACAACGAAGGTGATCATCGCGTATTCCAACAAATGCTTCATGACGAAATAGCGGAGTGAGTGGCTCTAAGTCAGAGGTGACCTGAGCGAGCTCGCTGCGAACCTTCTGCCTCTGCAACGGGTCGTTGCAGGCTTCGAGACTGGCCAGTAGTGAATCCAACCGAGAGTCTTGCACCCCCATGAAATTGCGGCCATGAGCGCCAGCTTGTGAGGAATGTAAGAGGTCGAAGAACGATGGCTCTTGGTGACGAACTCGCCAAATGATGGCGAATGCATCAAAGTCACCGGCCTGAAGTCGGTCAATGAGAATAGGAACCGGAAGTCGTTCAACCGCGAGCACCAGGCCACGCTGGGCAGCAACATCCCGCCAGGCCGAAATTGTCTCCTCAGCCCATGGAATTTTTCCGGTGGGCAGTAAGACCCGGAGTTGAAAGTCTTTTGATTGCCATTCCAGCTTCCCGTTGCCGGTCACATCGCTTAAGCCAATACCTTTCAGCTCGGCTGCGGTGACCACGTTCGTATAACTCTGAGGATTCATGGTCTGAAATAAACCAGTATGCGGCTGCAGTGAGGATGAGCGCGATGCGATTTTCTCTCTCGGAATGAGCCGCCCTAACACCTGGCGGGCTACCGCACTTGACGCGATGCCCCTCTTGCAATTCCAGCCCACGAAACTGAAGCTCGTTGATTGGAAGCGCTCGACCTTCGCCCGCGATCCACCGAAGGTCTTCGCTTGATCTCCAGA
>JBLINQ010000090.1:0-20981 GCA_047639315.1 Planctomycetota bacterium | reverse complement strand
CAAATCTTGGGGAAGTCGAGGCCTTTACCGATTCACGGTATGAGATCGTTCAAGAGGTGGTTTCGAAAGAACACTTCAATCGACTTCTTCCGATTCACCAACACATGCTGGTCACGATCATGGAAAAGGCCAAGCGAGGTGAATCGCTCGAATGCGCTTTCTGTTGGAACGGGAGCGCTGGAGATCAGGAAACGATTGACGCGTTCAACGCAGCCATTTCATTGGGCCAGTCGGGCAATTCGGAATTTCAGCCATTCTTCAGGTGGGGCAGTACGGCGACTCCTGGAACAGGAAACTCACAAGGTGAGGCAACAATTCTCACCTACAGTTTTGTGGCAGACGGAACCACGATCCCTACGGGCGGCTTTGGTGATCCGGTAGCGCCGAGTGATCTCTTTAGCTGGGCCAATGGCCTTTATGGTTCTGCGGCAGTCTGGCAGCAGATCATTAAGGAAGAGTTTGACAGATGGGGTGCTTTGACCGGCGTCACCTACGTCTTAGAGACCAATGACGATGGCGTCCCTATTGGTTCGTCCTCCGGTGTCTTGGGCGTCCGCGGTGACATTCGCATTGGCGCCAAGTTCATTGATGGCAATAGCAACACGCTGGCCTACAACTACTTCCCCAACAACGGCGACATGGTGATTGAGTCATTTGATAGTTTTTTCAATGACACCAGCAATGCTTCGCGGAAGTTTCGGAACGTGTTGACTCATGAGATGGGACACGGCCTTGGCATGGAGCATGTTTGTCCAGCCGATGACACCAAGTTGATGGAGCCGTTCATCACGACAACCTTCCTTGGGCCACAGCATGATGACATTCAGCTTGGCCAGAGATTCTATGGTGATATCAACGAGCCCAATGGCACGTTTGGTCAAGCCACGGCTCTGGGCACGTTGCCATTGGGGGTGATGACGATTGACACGGTCTCGACTGATGACAATACCGACAAAGATTTCTACAAGTTCACGGTTACGGAAGCCCGCGAGCTTGATTTGACATTGACGCCCGTCGGATTGACCTATGATCAGGGCCCCCAGACGATGGCTTGCAACACCGGGGTCAGTTTTAACTCTGAGGCGGTATCCAACTTGAACCTCAGGATTTTGGATACCAATGGCACGACTATTCTCCTCACCGTGAACGCGAACCCTGCCGGGATAGAGGAGGAAATCGTTGACTTCCTGCTACCAGCCGCTGGGACTTACTACGTCCGGGTTGCAGCAGATTCCACAAACAGCGTTCAGATGTATGAACTCAAAATCAAACTGGACACGGCGCCCATTGCTCCCGATTTCACATTCGTCGGAGACTCGGCCGGTGATGAATTCGGAAGAAGCGCTCGAGGTTGTGGCGACGTGAATGGAGATGGAAGTGACGATATCATCGTTGGTGCTTGGCAAGACGACAACAACGGGGCCGATTCCGGCAGCGCACGGGTCTTCTCTGGTTTTGACGGTAGCCTTCTCTATACCTTCAACGGAGATTCGGCTGACGACAATTTTGGCCGTTCAGTGAGTGGTGCCGGAGATGTCAACAATGATGGTCGTGCGGACCTGATCGTTGGCGCCTGGCACGACGATAACAACGGAGCCGATTCCGGCAGTGCTCGAGTCTTCTCCGGTTTAGATGGAAGCATCTTGTTCACTTTTGACGGTCCCGGCGCGAGCAGCTCGTTTGGTCAATCTGTGGCGTCAGCGGGTGATGTGAACGCGGACGGGTTCGATGATGTTGTTGTTGGCGGACACCTCGATGATTCCAGCTCACTGAATGCCGGAAT
Source organism: Planctomycetota bacterium (assembly GCA_047639315.1). GTDB lineage: Bacteria > Planctomycetota > DRQF01 > S139-23. The sequence continues at coordinate 19,198 of JBLINQ010000090.1, read as the reverse complement.
TGCTCGGGTTTTTTCCGGTTTTGATGGATCGATCCTCTATACATTTACCGGTGCCGCTTCTGGTGACAAGGCTGGGCGCTCGGTTAACGGCGCTGGTGATGTCAATAATGATGGATTTGAGGATGTCATCGTTGGCTCACACCATAACGACATGAATGGCAGCAACGCGGGCAGTGTGCGTGTCTTTTCTGGGCAGGACGGTAGCACCTTGTTTACCTTCTTTGGCTCTGCTGCCAATGACCAATTCGGCTTCTCGGTAGATGGTGCCGGCGACGTCAACATTGATGGCTATGACGATGTCATCATCAGCAGTCACCTAGATGACAATAATGGCGCTGACTCGGGCAGCATCGTGGTGAAATCTGGCCTTGACGGTTCGACGATCTACGCCTTGGATGGAGATGGTGCTGGAGACCAGTTCGGTCTTGCTGTCGCAGGTGCTGGTGATCTCAATGGCGATGGGATTGGCGACTTTGTCGTTGGCTCCCATTTCGAGGATCGGCGGGGCATCGACTCTGGAGTCGCCCGAACTTATTCGGGCGCCGATGGCTCCGTGATTGCTTCGTACGATGGAGCGACTGCTGGCGACGAACTCGGGTTCTTTGTGGGGGCGGCAGGCGACGTCAATGGTGATGGCTTTGACGATCTTGTTCTTTCGAAACCGTTCGACGATGAAAATGGTACGGAAGCGGGTAGCGTCCAAGTATTTGTTTCACCGACTTTGCCAGTCTTGAGTTATTCGTCTGATTTGGCAGATACGCGCCTCTTGGCAACTTGGATTCCGGATGGTGGCGATATTAACTCGAATACTGGGACCATCACCTGTACCCGAGCAACTCCTGGTGGGCTGGGCATTTTCGGTCTGAGTTTTGCCCCGGCGAACATCCTGATTTTCGGTTTTCCGCTTCTCGTAGCCAATGATCCAATCAACTTGATTGATTCTGGTGGATTCGGCTATAGCTTTGCCGGCGACTTGGTGGTTCCTGGGGTTTCACGCGTGAGTCCATTCATTGCCGGTTCATTCGTGCACATTCAATTCTTTGAGGAGAGCCCAATCATTTCGGCATCGAATGGCATAAGGCTGCTCATGGTGCCTTGATTCGACGCCGGTCGAATGCCAATACAAACGGCGAATTGGCGAGCTTCATAGGCTTACCGATTCGCCGATTTTTTTGGCCGATCATGCATGTCTCGCCTTGGTCGCGACTCCCGTTTTGCAGATTGACAGCTGGTACCGCGGGAGTCGACGTCCAGTGCCGGCCCGTGGCATCATTGCCATCGGTCAGTTTGCCACCGGATTTTCACCATCGCTCAATTTGATTGGGTGTCGATGGCGTCAGTCAATTTAAGCTTGCAGGCTTCGCCCGGGCCCAATTCGCAATAGCCCACACGCTTATTGCCCAAGTCGGCGTATTCCTCAATGAAGGGCGAGGTCAATTAGTCTTTGGCCTCAGCTACCTTCTGGGCTTCTAAGTTGGCTGCCAAGAGCTAAGCCGTAACCTCTATTTTCTTGTTGATCTTGAGCATGACGTAGAGGCCCGGTGTTACCACGAACGATAGGATCACGGCGCCGGTAACCCCGCCTATGATCGTTGTTGCCAATGGCACGTTGGCATCTCCTCCGCCAAATCCCAAAGCCATCGGAAGAATCGCAAGGATCGTCGTCAGCGAAGCCATCAAGATTGGTCTCGCACGCGCATGAGCCGAGCGAATGATAGCCTCCTTAGTTGTCATCCCAGGATTCTCGTCAAGCAAGCGGTTGGCGAATTCAATCATGATAATGGTGTACTCAACGACCGTGCCTGCCACCATAATCACGGCCATGAAGACGGGGGGGGCTGAGGGCCGTGCTGGTGATTGTCAGTGCTGCCGCAACTCCGATAAAGCCGAAAGGCACGGTCAGAAGGATGACCAATGGACCGAGGAATGACCTGAATTGCGAGACCGCCTGGCGAGGAGTTTTCATCTTACCCTGAAGCGAGAGTCGATAGCCCTTACCCTTGTAGTCGCCATTGATCTGATAGCGTTGGCCTCGTGACGCCAGTTCCTTCACGGAGTGTTCCTTTGTTTCCGGCAATCACCGCATCAGATTTTTTCAACTCGTCTACTACGGCTCGAATCAAATCATTGAAGCCGATAGAGATGTTCTTGCGAGTGGCTTTGCCATCCACCGCCAACCAAACGTAGGCTTGTTTTTTTTCTGATATCGCACTGTGTGGGATGGAATGGTGATGACTCCATTGTGCTGTTCCATCTCAATCGTCACATAAACCCGAGGCAGGCTTCAAGCGTTGGTCAGTGGAGTGGATCTCAACCGGAAAGGTGCGATTATCTTGGACCTTGGTCGAGTTGCGTTAAAAGCGCCATTGCTCTTGGTAGGGATGCCTTGGGCATGAATCTTGTTGATTCGACTTAGTTCTTGAGTGCCAAATTTGAGCCTTACGGTTTCACACTCTCGCGCTCATCACTCAGGATTGACTGAGAGTGGTGAGCTGATCAAGATGTTGTGACCGTCAAAAGAGGGAATCCAGCCGCCACTCATTGACGCAGAAGAAGCCATCTATTACCTTCGGATCTTGAGGAACAAAGGACCGTTCGTTCTCATTCCGATCCATCGAGTCTTTCTCTTGAGATCATTCCTCGCCACCGTTTCAAATGACCGGCCAGGTGGTCGTTGCCTTACTTAGGTCAAAATCATGCCAAAACAGACATTGTTGCTTCTCCTGATCTTGATCCTTGCGGTTGGGCTCAACGCTCAAGAAACAACAAAGGAGGACGTTGGCCTTCGTGTTCTCCTGGTCGCTCATGATCCTGAGGCGCCGAGCATTCCCTTTGCTTCCTCGGCAACGTCCAGAACCTATGCTCTTTATCGCGAGCGAACGGCGGCTTTCGAGGCCTTGCTGCGCTACCACTTCAAGCATGTGAAGGTCGTCTATGGAGCTGACTACACGAGCGCCATTTCAGACAACTTCGATGTCACAGTCTTTGACGCGCGCCCGAAGGCCCTGTCGCCATCGTCTCGGAATGAAAACCCGACTACGGGTGAGATTGACTTCAAGCCAGCGCGTTATCTTCCGGAGTCATTCAATCGTGCTTCTCTAACCATCTCGGATAATTCACCACGAATTGGCGAACCTCTTGGTCTTAAGCTCGATTGGTTGTGAATGTGTTTAGATTCTCATGCGCACGGGATGCGCATCAAACACGAAATCTTTAATCATCCACATGCTGTCAACTTGACCATCAGTGAATTGCCGACACCCAAAGAGTATCGGCGTTATGGCGTTGGCGCCACGATGCCGATGTGGCGCGTTCAAACTGAGGGATACCGTGAGGGCAATGGGCAATTGATTGGCGTTGTTTCTCGGGATATGGGTTTTCTCGATTCACCAGACACCGAGTGGATTTCGAGCGGCGTTAATTCGAAGAACCCCGATGCTGTCGCATTGGGACGCCATGGAAGTTTCTTTCATTGGGGTTTCGCGGTGTCGCCGACGTATATGACAGACGAAGCCAAGCTCGTTTTCATCAACGCGATTCACTACATTGCAAAGTTTGATCACCAACCGCTCCTGGCCCGTAAGAAGCAGGGGATGGTGATGAGGAAGTCCATCGAGAATACGCTCGCGCGGACAAGCGACGAGGGGTATGCCGAAGCACTTGCCTCTCACGAAGAATTCAAGGCGAAGATCAAGACTCAGAAATCCGAGATTCGTAAGCGTCTGCAGGCCGGGGAAGAGGTGTCGAAGCGCGATCGGCAGATGCTCGAGATGAAGGAGCCCCGAAAGCCCGATCGTTTTGGCGAGATCAAGCGGTACGTGGAGAAGAGCTCCTGGACCTCGATTGCCAATGACCGGCAGAAGATCAAACAGTACTTTGAGGCGAACCTGCCATTTATCCGACCTCAAGGTTGGTATGGTGTAACGGTTGATCAAGAATTGAAGACACAGGGCTGGGGCAGCAATGATCCGCAGTTTCTATCGAAGACAATCGACAAGTTGGGATCAGGAAATTTCCAAGAGAAACAAGTCGCTCAGTCTTTGCTCGGTCGATACACCGATGTGTCTTTCGATTCTCATAGTCAATGGAAAGCTTGGTTCCAGGAAAATCAAGACGCGTTCTTCTTCAGTGAAGCGGCTGGCTACAAATGGTTGGTGAATACTCTGCAACCCAAGCCAGCTAAGAAGAATGAGGCTTCATCCGAATCAAGCATGCTACGCGCGACTCCGAGCAACCCATTTGTCTCGGAGATTTCAGCCACGTCACTTGGAAAAGGACGTTTTGTGGTTCGAGTCGATTTCGACATTGCCGAAGGATGGCATGCGTATGACAGTGTGCCTGCCGGGGCACCTTACATTCCCTTGACTGTTGAGCTCATCCTACCATCGAGCATGAAGTTGGAGGATTCTTGGCAGCGGCCGACTTCTGAAATTTCTCGCGACGATGCATCCATGTCGGTTTTCACTGGACCAATAAGTTTCACTTGTGTCATTCAATCAAGCTCGGGTAAGGACCATGAATCGGTGACCTGTAAAATCGGCTATCAGGTTTGTGATCAACGTATGTGCCTGCCGCCAACTAAGGAATCGTTGGTCTTGAAGATTCCTCTTAAAAGTACTGAATCGAAGGCGACTGAATCAGAGAGCGCTTCGCGAACGAACTAAGTTCTTAGACCACGTCGCCCCTATGACCGAGACATTGGCTTGGCTTCGTCGTGATGTTGCTGGTGAGTCAGTAGGAATTCCTGTCCAATTACCCTTCGTCTACCCAAAGTAATTCAATGTTTTTCAGCCACTGTCACAACAGATCTGTAGACTCATCTAAATGACAGGCACAGATTCTCAGAATTCAGGAATGAATAGGGCGGCCATCGCTGTCGGCATTGTTTTTTTCCTTGCCGCATTGGTCACCGCGCTGATGTGGAATGGTGCCACTGATGACGTGGGCTTAGAAGGCCGCGATGCGAATCAAGAAAGTGCTCCCAATATTTCGCGCCGCCCGCGTCAGGATGAAGGGGCGCTTCCGGCGCAGGATTCACCAGAGTCTGGTGTGCAAAAGTCGCAATCGACACCACAGTCGAATACCCAACATTCAGCCGGGTACGAGCGAAGTTTTCATCTTCGATTTGTACCAACAACGGATGATGCAAGTCGTCTCGTAGCAACGCATATTCGTCTTCAGAGGAAACCTTTCGAGAACGAGGTGCCAAAGAGAAATGCCCCAGAAACGATCAACTTCGATATCTCTGGGAATGGTGAAGTCTCGGGGAAACTGCCGTTGAGCGGAAACTACATGGGAGAAATCGTCTTTGAAGGCACAAGACATCGTCACAAATTTCCGCTCAATGGAATTGGATTTCGTCGGCCCTCAGGCATCCGGCCGATCAAGTATGCCTACTGCAAATCGATCAAGTGGCCTTATGAATGCCTCGCCGCTATCGAGTCGGCGGTCTTGCGGACAGGGATAGAAGAGGACGAAGAGGGAATTGCTCTGAGTTCGAATTCAAATTTCCTTGTCTTAGATCGGGAAATAAGCCTACCGAAATACTTGACGGTAACGGTGCGAGACGGCCGCAAGTGGCGCAAGCGGATTGCCGAGGAACCGGGCATTCTTAATATCGATTTTGGTGAGACGATTTCGATTTATGCAGTTGATCTGTTGACAGGAAAGCCCTTGTTGGCGGCTCGGTCCCAATACAACTTCAAGGACGCAGTTATTTTTTCGCTCTCCACAGAGAACGGAGAGTGTTTTGTGCCGAGCAACTCGATCTTTTCAGTTGTGGCGCCGGGTTACCTTCAATCCAAGGGCAAATCAGATAATCTTGATCCGACCATGGAGCCGCCATTGGTTCCTTTGATTCATGTGGCAACCTCGGCTCTCCGTTTCCTCAACGAGGAAGGCGACCCATTGAAAGAAATGAGGGTGATGTTTGGTTGGAAAGAGGACCCCGAGAGCCTTACGGACCCATCCGGAAACGATCCTCGGGTACGGGGGCAAACGGACGAAACTGGTGTGGTCCGTTGGCAAGAAAATTCGTTGCTTGATCTTCATGAATTTGATGGCGTAGAAGACGCTTCCAATCGCAACATCAGCCTCTTCTTACGTGACAAAGATTGGCGGATTATCTGGCAATCTGAGGATCCTCTGATTCTACAAGATCTTGTTGCACAGAAAGACATCCGCATCAAGGTGGCTCCTCAGCTCTTGCTGCGAGTGAAACGCAATTCAACCGCTGAAGGGGTAGATCTCGTTGTCAAAGGCCTCGGGTTGATGGACAGTGATATCAAGGGGCGGCTCCTTCACCCCTTAGGGAAGAAAACCGATGATCCAAACGTTTTCGACTTTGGCCACTTCTCTCCGAAGGCAATAGAAGTTTCAGTGGAAGCAAAGGGATTTTATCCCACGCGCCAAGTTTTCACCGACCTGAAAAAGAGGGTCATTGAAATCACGCTGGAGCCGGTCCAGAAACTTATGATTCAGGTGCGTGACAAGGACGGCGAAGGTGTCGATGGTATTGCATTTCATGTCAATGATCTCAATGACGGGTCCCGGCGTCATCCATCGGGCCATGCTTCAACCGACGAGTTTGGCCGAGCCGAATTCTCATTTCCACTTGGGCGCAGTTTTCTGGTTCATGCCCAGCCTGCAGATGGGCAGAAGATTGATCTCTGGCCGCCGCAGGTCATTGTTGAAGGGGGAAAGAGTCTTAAGATCGAATTTACGGCTTTGGAACGTCGCCTGGTCAAGATTGTGGCCAAGAGTGAGAGCGGCGAAGAATATGCCAAACCATTCTTGACCAATCCTTATTTCGCCAAACGTGACCTCAATGATTATAGGGCTATGTGGTGGAAGAGAGAACTCTTTGGCTGGACGCGCACTCCGGGCTTTTTTGCTCTTCCCGAGGACTTTGATCTGGAGACGATCGTGGTGGCGCCAAGATCTCGTCCGAAGCTTATGATCATTCGCATCGGTGCCAGTCAGGAACAACTAAACATCTCGTTGCCATCTGGGCCGTCACTCGAAGGGCAGCTGGTCGATGATGAAGGTGAGCCCCGCAAAGGGGTCAAGGTTCATGTCTCTGTGATTTCTTTGGATGGCCTTGCTAAGTCCTCAGATCGTTTCTTCTCGCCTTGGCACGAGGCAACGCACTCCAATCAGATGGGACAATTCAGGTTCAATGCCCTCACTCCCGGCAAGTATCGACTCGATTTCCGGGATGCAGCAGGGCAAGTGCTTAGGAATCAGGTTGTTGTCATAGAACAGGATCTGATCCTGCCACCAATAACCTTGAGACAGTGACGCAATCCGGTCTTCAGCTCCTTTTCGCCGAACAGTTAGCAGGGACCAGCTTGCTCAAGAACATCGAGATGCTTCATGACACCTGTTCGCGAAAGATTCGTCAACTGAGAAACCATTTCGCTAGTGGTGCACGAGCGAATGGCCAGCTCATCAAGAATTTGCCGGCGATTTTGATCCACAAGCGCGCGCCAGGCTAAGTCTGATCTTGAGGTCGTTATGGACATGTCACCAAATAGCGACATCTGGGTCGAGTATCACAAAGGGAATTTGGAAGATCTCCACTATCGCCGATAACGCCTAGTGATCTTGATTTGTTGCTAAGAGGAGATCGTTCCCAAACCAGGCCAAGAGATAGGGCCGCGAGGCATCTTTCTCCAAAAGTGCCAATAGGAATGGCTGTTGGACGACAAAGCTGTGAGCTGATTCGATAGCCGCAGCCAGATTTACAAAGGCGTCGGAGTCGACTTGGGCTCCCGTTTCGAGGAGCGACAGACGAATGCCCTGATGCAGTCCGGCGATTTCGAAGTCGGACCAGCCTGGATTTGCGATCTTGGTGCCTTGAAGATTGGAGAAGCTGGTAGCAAGATCCAGGTTGAATTTGGGGATGATCACTTTCGCCGCGTTATCGACTGAGCGAGCTGGATGTTGTTGGATGAACGTCTTTCCCGCTAACCAAGATTTCCAGAGAGTTGTCGATTTCGGGATCGACATGAGTAGCAATTTTTCTGTTCCACCTTTGATGCTCAGTTCGAGGACAAATTCTCTCGGGTAGAGGGGGGCTTTACTATCACAATGAGCTTTCACTTGTGCCCGGCGCTCTTGATCTCTTGGTGCTTTTGAATCTGACTTGAGACCAAAGCAGGCCACGGACTTACTCCCTTCATTGAAGGTGAACCCGTTGTCGTGGTTTTCGAAGGGAACCTCAAAGGGAAGATCTTTGGAAAGGTAGGCATAACCGACAAACGCTTCGCCCATTTCTCGTACTCCGAAGCTCGGTTTTGGCGCCGAAGGACCAAACTTCTGTTGAAGCTCCCGAGCCACCGCGTCATAGTTTCCTTGTGTCGGTGGCCCCCCAAAAACAACGAAAGATTCTGGCGACACGATGCCCTGGGTGAAGTCCGAGTTGAGCTCGTTGACCATCTCTTGGGTCAAAGGTGGCTGAACTTGAATTGGGCTCTTGATCGTCTTGTCGATAAGAGCGCGCCAGGCAAGTCCAATCGTTGCGCACCAGATTTGATTGCTGCGGCTCTTGCCTTTGATTTTTGGTTGGGGAAGGATCTCAAAATCGACCACGTCGGATTCGCGAACGACGACAACTTCAGGGCTCGACCGCGTTCTGGGGTTTTCAGCGGAACAACTCACCATGAGTCCGATGAAGACCGTGATGGTGACACGGCCAAGATGTTGGGCTGTCGATTGTTGAATTCTCATTGTGGCCTACCGTTTTCAGAAGGGACTAAATTTCCACTGGATCTATAGACCTCGGGTTGCGAGCTTGGTTCCAAGAAAAAGCTGCAGAATTACTTGTCCCAGTCTTCATAATCGGAATAGGGGTTCGGCTCTTCCACCGGCTTGCTGTTGAAGACGCCTTGGACAGTCCAAGCCATTAAGGCCACCATGCAGCCCATAATGGCGACTCTTCTCATCCACGTAGGCATTGGCGTACGGGCCAATGCAGGTTCAAGAAGGGCGAGAGTCGGGAGACCTAAGATGGTTGCTAACGACCATAGAGGTGGGGTCGAATCACCGAAGGAGATCGCGTCGAGCGTGAATAGGCTGGTGAGCATGACGATTGGGAAAATCATCTTGGCAAACAGCGATTCTAAATCGAGGAAGAGAAAGAGCGGAGAGAGGACGAGCAAGGCGGCTCCGGCTGATCCCAAGAGCTGAGCAAGGCTGGCGATTCCGTAGATAACAAACACCTGTGCCATTGAGACCATCGATAGCCCCATGCCAAAAACGAGAAGTGCTTTTCCTTTGGTTCGATTGATCTCAGCAAAAATGGCAGTCACGAAAAGCACGACTAAGACGAATAGGAGCAGCTCTTTCGCCGCGATCCGAGAATCTGCGGTTGTCTCGATGAGTGGGCGTAGCAAGTAGTAGATGGGGCCAGTGATGGCGGCAAAGCCGATGATGCTCGAGAAATGAGATCCTCTTAGAATCGATTGCGGTATCACCAAGCTGATCATCGGCGCGATCAGAATGAGCCAGAGAGCGCGTTCTGTCGATTGGCGCGGTGGCCACGGAAACTCACCGTAGACATTCCACCAGGTGACAAAGACTGCGGCCGGAATCGACCAGAGCGCCACTTTACAGAGGGCTTGACGATTTGTTGAGCGATGGCACCACAACGCCAATAAAAAAATGCACGATGCAGTTCCTATTCCTGGAAGCAGAGGTCGCAAGTCTTCGAGTTGTGGCAGTACGTCGTTCATGCGTGCCTACTTACTTAACATGCCTTCCAAGGCGATGATGAGCTTGACGTCGTTGCCAAGCATGTTGCCCTTGAGTCCGTACTTGACGCCAAAGTCTCCGCGCTGGATATTCAACTCTGCCTCATAGCCACTTCGGAGTCCGAAACGATCTGAGATCTTGACCGTGCCGAAATGGCGCGCCTGGAATTTGACGGGCTTCTTGGTCCCACGCATTTCTAATGTTCCTTCAACATCGAAGTCATCGCCGTTGGCAGTGACTTTGGTTGACTCGAAGGTGATGTTCGGGAATTCCTTCACCGCAAAGAAATCTTGCTTCTTGAGGTGGGCATTACGACCGGCAGAGTTGCTGTCGATACTGGCTGCGTTGACCATGACCTTGACGAAGTTTCCGGACTTCGCTTTCGGGTCTAATTTGAAGGAGCCGGATAGCTCGTTGAAACGCCCCCAAAAAGGCCCGGCGCCCATATGCTTGACGCGAAACAGGACAGCCGAATGCTCGGCATCTATTTTGAAGGTCTTGGCCCGATCCTCGGCGCCGATGCTCTTGGCAACGACAGGTGCCGCATCAGCAGTGCTTGACGGGCTCTTGTCGATAGTCGTGAACCCGAGCAGGGTTGCCGCCAGAACGAGAAGGGCTGATGATTTGATAAGCATGTTGGGGTCTCCGGGTTAACTGTTCGATTCAGATAGAGATATAACACCGGGAGATTCTTTTGATTCCGTGTTTTCTTCACATTTGTAGCGAAATGACGCGCGAGTCTGGTCGTTTTTAGTTCTGGAGCTTTGATAGCGAGGGAATCTGCTTGCCGATAGGGTTGTGACGATGACGATTGACCCATTTTGCGGCGGGTTGTAAGCTCCACTCGAATTCGCTCAACGATCAACTCAAACCTATCTGAACACAATTCGGCCATCTGGTAGCCCAACACCGGATTTCTGCCGAGGAGGCCTGACGTGAGATACACGCTAATCGTCCTTTTTCTTTGCTTGACCATCGCGCCTCTCGGGGCCCAGTCCAACCGTGACGACATGACGCCGTTGGATGTCACCTACACAACGACCGTTGCCAAAGACAAGAAGTCGGTCAAGATCGAATTGTCTGTTGTCAATTTGGCTCGCGCGACAACTCACATTGCGATGCCAAACTGGACTCCCGGTGCCTATCGAATTGGCAACTATGGTAAACGCATCAAGGACCTCGTGATTGTCGATGGCGGCGGCAATCCGCTCAAGGTCACTGTGTTGGATCAAAAGACTTGGAGTGTGCCAACAGCGAATGTAAAGAAGATCAAAGCGACCTATTCCTTGCCAGTGCGAGGACGAAGACGCTTCGGGCGAGCACCGGCTACCGGACCTGTGACCGGTTTTCAGCTCGCTGGCCCATCCACCTATATCTATATTCGTGGCGCCAAGAACGCTCCAGTCCTTTCACGTTATGTCATTCCTGAGGATTGGCGAATTGCCAACGGTCTCATTCCAACGGCAGATCCCTACGTGCGACACGCCAAGGACTACGACACCTTTATCGACGCACCGACGATTCTGGGCATCTACAAGGAGAAGAACTTTGATGTCAATGGCACACCATTCAGTTGTGTGTTCTTTCAGAACAGTCAAGAGTATGATTTTGACGTAGATGCCTTCGTCGAAGTGTGTCGCAAGATCGTTGTCAACCAAGGGCAACTCTACGGCAGTTTCCCTTTCCCTAATTACGTGTTCCTTTTCACTTTGCCCGGTGGTGGTGGACTCGAGCATTTGAATTCAACCAGCATTGGTCTCAGCCCTCAGCGGATGAAACGAGATGTCCGAGCTGGCGCTTCTGTTACTTCCCACGAGTTTTTCCATACCTGGAACGTGAAGCGAATTCGGCCCATGACTTTGGGGCCATTCGAATATGAGCATGAGAATTACACGGGCAACCTGTGGGTCTCGGAAGGTTGGACTTCCTACTTTGGCGATTTGACTCTGTGCCGCACTGAACTGCTCTCGCGCGACGACTATCTTGATGGACTCAAGGGAATCTGTGAACGCGAATTCAACAAAGATGGTCGGCTCGAGCACTCTGTCTACTGGGCCAGCCGCAATGTCTGGCATGGCAGGCGCACTGGCGAACCCGCACGTGTTGACTACTATGGAACGGGCGAAATCCTTGGAGCCATGATCGATCTGAAGATTCGCCACGAAACCAACAATCGCAAGTCTCTTGATGATGTTGTGATCTTCATGAATCGTTGGTTTGCCGAATCAAACGTTGGCTTTGCCGAAGGTGACGTTCTGCGAGCCTGCACTGCGATCAGTAACTATGACTTCAAAGAGTTCTTCGCTCGCCACGTCTATGGCACGATCGATCCTCCCTTGGCTGAGTATTTTGCCTACGCTGGCATCGAATATACCCAAAGGAATGTCGAGGCAGCTTTTCCGTTTACCTATCGTAAGGGTGCCAGCGGACTTCGCGTCTTTGGCCGACGTGCCGGACAGATTACAAATGAGAGTGTCCCGAAGCGGGGTGACACAGTTGTATCTGTGAATGGCAAGGTTTTGGAAGATCCATGGAGTTTCCTTGAACAACACAAGGCTGGAGATGCCGTCAAGCTGGTTGTCATGAATGACGACGTAAAGCGCGAAGTCGAAGTCAATCTTGTCGCCAAGAAGCTGATGGTTCCTTCGATTCGTCTTATGGACCATGCGACGGACAAACAGAAGCAAATTCGCGAAAGCTGGTTGACCGGTAAGCACAAGTAAGGACTTCCTTCCTGCTGCTGCTCGACATGAATGAGGTCTGCATGATTAAAATTCACTTGAGCCTTATTCTATTGCTCTTCTTGATGGCAGTCGCTTCTGCACAAGAAGGCGGAGCAGCAGCTGGGTCGGTCTTTCCGGTTGGCAAATCGGATCAACAGTTTGAGACCCTCAAGTTCTCACTCGATGTTCCCAAGGAACTTAGTGAGATGAAGCAGGGGTCTTTGGTCATCTTGCTTCATGGCATGGGGGGGAAGGCCAAGCGCTTCATGACCGTGCTGAACGGTTGGGTCGGCCAAGACTTCATTCTTTGTGCACCTCAAGCCACGGGGCGAACCTGGAATGCAGCAGACTTGAATGTCGTCGAGAGACTGGGCGCACATTTGCTCAAGACGATGCCAATCGACCGCAATCGGGTTCATGTCATGGGATTCAGTAACGGCGGGTGGAACCTTCCTCGTTTGGCATCGAGTGATGTTCTCAAGCCCAGAAGTGCTGTTTATGTCGGATCCGGTTTTCAAGGTGCTGCTCCGCCAAAATGGGCCGCGAAGCATCAGGGTGTTTTGGCTGTAGCAGGAACTTTGGATCCTAATGCCGGAGCAGCACGGAAAACGCCCCGTTTGCTGGCTGGAAAAGTGCGAAGTGCTGAAGCCAAGTTTCAACCGAATCTTGGCCACAAGTGGCCCACTCAACTGAACCCCTACATGCTCTGGTGGATGTGTGTGCAGGAAGGACGTTTTCGCTATGGCGAATCTTTGGTTTTTGATTGGACTGGAAATCTCGAAATAGCGGTTGCCAATATGGAGGGCCGCAAGAAAGCTGGCATTCTGGTCTATCTTTACGACTCAAGAATAGATGATCAGAAGAAAGCAGCCCAACAGATTGAGCACCAGCTTTTCTTCGATCCTGCCGTCCGTTTCTACGTGTCCCAAATCGCCGCCGTCGAATTCGACTTGGCATTGAAAAATGCGCCATTCGGACCGATTCCCAAGACACCCTGTGTTGCGATCCTCACTAAGAACGGCAAATTGAAGAAGATGCTGAAAGGCAAGATGAAGGCTAAGTCTCTACGCAGTGCTCTGAAGAGCTTCGTGCCTACGAAGAAGGTGCCTAGGGCGCTCCTCTAAGCCGAGTTCGTCGGTCTGATCGGGACCGGGTTGTTGCCGGGTAAACTGTGCCCGGGCTCGCTCTTTTTCTAACTTCCTATTTCGATAAGGCCGTGACAGCGCTCTGAGGGACGATACGGCTGGGTCGATGAAACTCGGAGCAATCGTTATACTGGCTCGTCAGCGCTCAAGGACAGTGGGGAATGAGGGTTTCTTCGTCCTAACAAAACGAGCGCGATTTAAGCTAAGCGGTGGATTGCTTGTCGGTTCCAACAGAACACACACATCCTGAGTGCATCACTCTTGGTCCGATGCCTGGCCATGTGCCAAGCACGAAGCCACCGGTGCGTATTTTCTTAGGAACTCAGGCTGAACAGTATCGTCCTGAGCGTGTTTTCTTTTGGTCGATTCAGCAGGTTCGAGATCCAAGTCGAACTTACGAAATTTATCTGATGAAACGGATGTCTGGATTTCGCGGAACTCAGTTCTGGAACACAGGGTTTACCAACTACCGCTTCGCGATTCCTTATTACGCAGGGTATGAAGGTCGGGCCATCTACAACGATGTCGACCAGACCTACCATGTCGATCCGGCCGAACTTTTTGACATGGACATGAACGGCCACGCGGTCCTGGCTGTGAGTCGTACTGACACGTCCGTCATGCTCATGGATTGTGAGAGCCTCAAGAAGTACTGGCCCATTGAGAAGGTTCACAAAGGCCGAAAGTATCCATTGATCGGCGCAGTGCAAGCAGTTGAGGGTGCCTTCGGACCACTGGATTCCATTTGGAATGTTCGACACGCGCCATACGTTCCGGGTGAGTCAAAAATTTACCACTATACGATTCTGCAGTATCAGCCCTGGCGCCCCTTGCGTGAGCGCTTCTATTACTTGCCGGATATGGAAGGCGGCCCACTTTGGAATGGGCTTGAGGAAGACGCCGATCGCGCTGGATATCAGGTCCACACCTTGGCGAACCCCTCCACGGGCTTTGCCACTTGGTGCGAGAAAGAGAAGAGTCAGGCGAAGAAGGCATTTGCGCCACCGATGCTGCAGGAGATGGCTTCGGATCTTTCGTCAAGGTCGGGCGCCGAGACGACACTCCATATTGGTGCTGATCAGGCTAATGGAGAAGTCCCCGTTGTCGGCAGCAGATCGATCTCTTTGTTGGATTTCATGGATCAATGTCGGAGCCAGCAGGGACTCGGCGCTGATGGCGTTGTCATCCACACAGATTTAAGTCTGTTGCCCAAGGATGACTTGCCTTGGCTGATAGACTCTATTTTCTCTCAGGCCAAGAAATTTGTTGTTGTTGCCGTTCCTGTCCCAGAGGCCATCGAAGATCCAAGGCGACTTGCCATTGTGAAAGCCGCCGAATGGTGGACTTGGGCTTTTCAATCGGCGGCAACCCACTACGGTGAGGTCCACTGGCGTATTGCGTTGATGCCACATGATAAATGTGAGATCGATGAAATTGAATTCTGCCGAGGCGGAAAACACCCAACCTCGACGCCACCGACGGTTTGGATTCTTTCCGACGAGAAACCCGGGCACACCACTCAATCACTAGGACTTGCCAATGAGTTGGGTTGGCCTTTTGTAGAAAAGAAGCTCCAGTTCAATTCACGGGGCGAGTTGCCCAATCGCATGGTCAAAGGATCGACCGCCAGCCTCAAAGAGAGCAGCGACTCTATTGATGGACCGGATTGGCCGGACTTGTTGATAGCAACCGGTCGGCGAACTGTGCCGATTGCCGAGTGGATTAGGCAGCATTCGATGGGGCGTACGCGAACAGTTCAAATGGGGCGCATTGGTACATCCCTCGACGATCGCTTTGACATTGGCGTTGCCCCGGCCTACGCCGGGCTCTTTCCCGACCCGCGCCGGTTGGAGACTTCAACTCCCTTGACGCGAGTCAACGCGAAGTTTCTTGCTGAAGCAGCCGATCAATGGTGCAACGAATTGATTCGAACCGATACGCCATGTGTTGCTCTACTCGTGGGCGGAACAAATGCCGAACATGAGTTTAGCCCGGCGTGTGCTCACAAGCTTGGTCAAGCCATGAGAGCAATGGCCCAAGAGAGTGGCGGTGAGATCTATGTCTCGACCAGCCGGCGCACCTCGCCAGCGGCCTCCGAAGCTTTGCTGAGTGCCATCGGTGACGTCTGCACTCACTCCCACGTTTGGAGCGCTGGAGAAGATAAAGGTGACAATCCATACATGGGCTATCTTGCACTGGCTGATGCTTTTGTGGTCACCGGTGAAAGTGCTTCTATGTTGGCTGAGGCGTGCACGACCGGAAAACCCGTGGCAATTTTTCCTCTGCCAAAAAGATCCGCTGGTGTCAGATCTTTGGTCCGTTCGTTGGGCCGCAACTTGGGCGACTCAGTTGCTCGAGTCGCTTATTCGAAACCCCTCAACAAGCGCGGGATCGAAAGACCTCAACGGGGCGTACAGAAATTCTGCGCCGGACTCTTGGCGCGGGGCCTGGTGAGGACTGGCGGGCATAGTCAGCGTCTGCACGAATCCCTTGTTTCCAGAGGTCTGGCAGAGTTTTTTGCTGGCAAGATGCCTCAAGCACCATCGGCTGCTGTCGATGAAGTTAGACGTGTTGCTCTTCGAGTTCGCGAGTCGCTCTGTTTCGATAACGACCCCGAAGGAACGAATTCACCAGCTGGCAAGGTCGCCGTCGACAACGAGCGAAGGGCATCTGAAACTTCGTAAAGCGAGGAGTCTTATTGGCCGCTTTGTTTGATGAGGGCGCGAGTACGCTCGGTCGCACTTTCGAGATCAGAAGAAACCGGTGAGCCAGCCCAATCGGCTTCGCTTTCCCCCAACCACAAAATCCGCTTTTCGCTCGACAGGTTCTTGTGAATCTGAGTGATGTCTCGGCGGAGACGCTTCGGACCTAAATGATCTCGTAGCCATGTTCCCCAGGCCCGCCCAGGCCGCGTCATTTCGATAGAGTCGCTCAGCGGATGATCTGTGTCGCCTTGGTGATTTGGATGAGCGGGATCAAACACATGGACGGGTTTCCCAGTGAAACAACTTTCCGTCAGCATGGAGATACTCTCGCCGGTGACGATGAATCGGTCGGCAAGCGCTAAGAAAGCATGATAAGGATTCGCGACATCGTTTGGCGCAAAGTCGTGAAGATAACTCGGAACCTCGAGATGGTTCTTAAGTAATGACATGGTTCCTACTGGAGTGCGCGCGCTTGTTGTGATCAGCAAAGAGCCCCCGTCAGTCGAAGCGATGCGGTTGGCCTCTTGGGCGAGATAGACCAAGCTGGGTGCTGTAAATCGTACGGTGCTACTGTTTCCGCCGACAAGAACCGCAGTCCAAGGCCGTGGTAAGTGCTCAAGCTTACTCGTCCATTCACTCTTAGCTTCTTCTAGCCTCGCAATATTGACGCGATGGAGCGGGAGTTTATTGTGAAGAATATTAGGAGCTGAACCGAGATCGTATTGAGGCGTCGTAATGATCAAGTCAAAGAACTTCGGATGGGCCCATGGGCGTCCCATATGTACCAACTTGCAATTGGCGCCCGCCATCTTCTTGATCCACCGTGCAATCGGTTCGTTTCGCCGTCCTGCCGAAATGACCAAATCCGGCCACGGAGGGGACAAGTCAACATCGTCACGATTCTTGACGCCTTTGAGCGTGACGCCCAGAAGCCGGTTTGGAACGAGTTCCAATGGAATGTATGAGAAGCGCTTTTCGATCCAGCCATAGCCTAAGGATTCTGCCAAAGCGATCACTTGGTTGTTATCGCCAGACTTAGCCCCCAAGAGTGTCCAAACGCGCGGTGACTCGGCAGCGGAGCGGCGATCCAATGGCAAGTTGTCTGCGGGCGTTGATTCGATGATTCGCTCAGTTCTTGGTGAGTGTGGCAATCTTCCTGGCCACAACTTCTGGTGCATCATTGGTCTTGTCGGCTTGCATTCTAACGGTGCATGCAGCTCATTAGAAGACAGATCGTTAAGCCAGCCCCTATTCTCCGGTCAGGACTCGTTGGTGCCTATTCTCGGCCGAGCGTAAGGCCCAAGTGAGCCCAGTTGCTGCCACCACCAGGAAGGCTGAAATCCATAAGCAAGACGTAAGCCCCTCGGCCCCCTCACCTGCGTATTGAAATGCGGCCCCAGAGACGATGGTTCCCACCAAACGCCCGAGGGCGTTGGCCGAATAATAGAAACCAATGGCGAGAGATGCTTTGTCGGCCTTGGCATAGGAGACAATAAGATAACTATGAATTGCACTTGCTGCGGCAAAAATCGCCCCGAAGACGATCAATTCGGCGACTAAAGGAGCGACGCCATAGTCACTTGATTGAATGGTCGCGATGGTAAGGGCGAGGGGCACAACGAGAAGTCCGGTCCAGATGGTCAAGTGTCCAGCGTTTGGCACAGTCTTGGACTTGCGGCCAACAATCCATGGTGTCATGGATTGAACAAACCCATAGCCGATGACCCAAATTGCCAAGAAGCCACCGACTTGCTGGAATGACCAATGAAGCGTGCTCGACAAGTAGATCGGCAGCGCCAGAACAAACCATGCATCACGGGAGCCGAAGAGGAAGAAGCGTGACGCCGAAAGCAAGTTGATGCGAGAGTCGTGTGACCAGATTTGCTTGACCGGGACCGGGGCAATCGATTTACCTGATGCTTGAGAAAGACAACATTGAGCGATCAGAATGGCTACACTTAGAAGCGCCACCATAGCGAGGCAGGCCCCCCCGAACCCCCATACCTGCAAGAGCATGCCGCCGACGAAGAATCCTGCTCCTTTGAGGGCATTTTTGGAGCCGGTGAGGATGGCCACCCATTTCATGAGGCCACCTTGGTCAGCCTCAGGAATGAGCAGTTTGATGAAGCTCTTGGAGCTCATCTTGGTGAGATCCTTTGCGACACCAGACGCAGCCTGGGTCACCATGAGTACGGCGAGAGTTAAGTGTGAGGTTTGCTGGAAGAGAACGCCAAGAGCCCCAATCTGGAGGCAAAGGCCGATGGTTAAAGTCGACTTGAGACCAAAGCGAGCACCAACCCAGCCGCCTAGCAAGTTGGTCAAGACGCCAGCCACTTCATAGAAGAGGAACAAGGACGAAATCGCCAGGGGCGTGTAGCCCAGATCATGGAGATGAAGGAGCACCAGCATCCGCAGCGCACCGTCGGTAATCGTGAAGGCCCAGTAAGAGCCGGTGACTACGAGATATTCATTTCGCGATTGCACGGAGCCACGATCCCTTCAAACTTTGCCAACGACGGCCAATCCTAACCACAAAGTAACTGGAAGAGTGGTGCGTGGCGAAAATTCATATCGCTAAAATCGTGAGTATTTTGAAGGCTTCGCCCCTCCAAGAGCGTATCATGCCGCCATGCAAATGAGACCGTCCACAAGTGCTGAAGACATTGAGTTCTTGCGTGAACGAGTAGCCAGTATGGGCCGTCTGGGAGCGTCCTTGGCCCTATTCATGTTCATGGTTACGGTCGCCATCGATCTGGTTGAAGACGGGCGCGTTGCATGGGAGAAACCAGCCAAGACGTGGCACTTAATCGGCATCCTATTGATGATGCAGGTTTGGCTCATCAATCGCAAATTCCGACTGTCAGAGAGAAAC
>JBLINQ010000089.1:0-21117 GCA_047639315.1 Planctomycetota bacterium | reverse complement strand
TTCACATGCGCAAGTTTAAAGACGGCGATACGCTGCATTTGGAGCCGTTCCGCGCTAAAGGCTTTCCAATCGTTCAAGATCTCTGCGTTGACCGCAGTTCTTTTGACCGTATCCAAGCTGCCGGTGCTTATTGTTCAGTTCATACTGGGAGTGCCGTTGATGGCAACTCACTCTTGGTGCCAAAACCAGAAGCTGAGTTGGCTATGGATGCCGCGGCTTGCATTGGTTGCGGTGCCTGCGTTGCCGCCTGCAAGAACGCTTCAGCCATGCTCTTCGTCGGGGCCAAGGTCTCCCAATATGCTCTTCTGCCTCAAGGGCGGGTCGAGCGGGAAAGCCGGGTTCTGAACATGGTCGAGCAAATGGATGCTGAAGGATTCGGAAACTGCACGAACGAGTTCGAATGTGAAGCAGCCTGTCCGAAGGGGATTTCCATCGAGAACATTGCTCGGATGAACCGCGAGTACTTCAAAGCAGCCGCGACAAAATCGGACTAAATCGTCATCTTCGAACGATCGAAGCCAATGAAGAAACCCAGAGCACCTCGATGCTCTGGGTTTTTCTTTTCCCAACTTGAATATCGACCCGGGATGCGAGGCCTTCGACGGAATGATTTAATACTTTCTGTATATCAGGCTCAAGTTTGTGTTGAATAAAACAGCGGTTCTCAATCCGAGTGTCGCATACGTCGACACTTGGGCATGGGAGAATGGGGAGGATCAAACACCCCGTTCTCGAAGAGAAACACCAATTGAACTGTAATTAGGGGTATCCGTGCATGTCCATTTCTTTGCTTGCTGATTCCGACCTTGAATGCTGGGTTGTCTGGCTAGACCGCATCAAACAACGCCTCGATCTCGTCCTCAACAAATTAGGTGAGGAGGAGTCTGATTGGGCTCCCGACATTGGGGTCGCGTCACCCAAAGATCATCTTTGGGCCATTGCTGAAAGTGAGCGAAATCTCGCATCTCTTATTGCGCGTGGGAAGCGGTCGTCCAAGAATCATGATGCGGCCGAAATTGAATTCGACGAGATTAAGCGGATGCTTCGAATCTTCGATGGCAACCTGCGGAAAGAACTCGCCAAGCTTGCGAATCAGGAAATTGGCTCTGAAATCAGGTTAGCCATGATGCTGCATCTCGATATCAAATCTCATCACACAGCAGCTATCGCAAGTTTAACCCAACTTATTGACCCAAGTCGCCTTCCTGAGCTTCTTCTTTGATTTTGGCTTCGCCATTCAGAGAACCACTTCCAATCATTTGAATTCGTCCTCTGGCCCCACTACAATCATCTTCAAATGGACATCATTGCGATGCCCAATGGATGGTCAATTAAGTCAAAGAGCGGAATACAACGGCATGAAGGGTAAGATCTTCACAAATCAAGACGCAACGAGCATGCTGCCGCTGGTACGACGTATCGTGACTGATGCAAAGGCCTGCACCACGCTCATTGCTCGTCATGAGCGCGACATTATTTTGTTACGTAAGCAGCTCGAAGAGACTGCCCAAGACCTCTCCAAAGAGGAGATCGAGCCAATCCTGGTTTCGATTTGTGAGCACGAGGACAAACTGACTGCGCTTCGCAAAAAAAGAGCGACATGCAGTCAGGAACTCGAAGATATCGGTGCTTTCTTGAGTGACGCCGAAACTGGAGTCGTCAAGTTCTACGGCGAAATCAACTCACGCATCGTCTACTACGTGTGGCAACTGGGTGAGCCTGAAGTCGCATTTTGGCACGAGATTGAAGGTGAATTCTCAGATCGTCAGTCCATTGACGGTGATGAGAAGATCGCTCAAGGCGCCAATTCGAACTAATTCTCATTGTTCTTGATCATGAGTCCGGGGGGGCGGCCCCCCGGGTATCTGCTTCGCTTTAGCTCGACTTTCGGATTAAGGCAGCGGGATATCTTTGAACTTGAACTCTAAGACACGTGTTTCGATTTCAGTGATTTGAGCGAATGTCAGCGCTCTAAATTCGCCGCTGGGGATCTCAACCCGCAGAGTCTCATGGTTCTTGCCAATTTGACGTACGACACGACCAAAAGCCTGTTCTTCTGATCCGTCCTGAGCCACCAAGAAGATGCTTTGATCCATGACTTCGGTTGGTCGCTCGGTTTTTGTCATCGGCAATTTTCGAATGACGTGAAGCACCGCGAAGCGTTTCTGGCCCTGCTTGTCAATGCGGACAAACTTCACCTCCAGCGGTCCTGAACTGCCCGAGCTCTTTGGATCTTTGGCGTCCAACTGAACCGTGACGGTCTCAATGTTCGTCGGCACAACGATCGGCACCTTCAAATGAAGGTTACTAATTTTCTTGGCGTCCTTGGCCGGCAGGTTGATTCGCAGATTGAAGTTGAAGCTACGCCGATTGAGCGACGACTGGAAATTCGCCGTCCCCGCGTCCTCCATGACGACGCTTCTTTTTTGGTCATCCGTGGCGGTCACGACCTTTGGCTGAAAGATCACGCCAACGACGTCGGCCGTGGGTTCCATGTCAAACTGACCGCGGATGTAGCAATTATTCGTGGCCTCACCGCCAAACTGCAAGTTGGTATTAAAGGTCAACGAATTGAGAGCAATGCGGAACGGGCCGTCAAAGATTTCAACTGGGGCACTGCCAGCGACGCCGCGATAAAAACGGTAGCAACCGCTGTTGTAGTCTTGAGCCCACCTGACCCCTAACTTGTTGCACAGCTCATTCAGAACTTTCAGGGCTTCTTTTCGCCCGCCTTCGAGGAAGAGCGTGGCTTTTGAGTCGATGCCAACGCGATCAAGAAAACGGAATCCTGCCTCCGCCGTGAGCTGACGAAGGATTTCTCCCACGGTCGTTTCTCCATCGGTTGTCGAGATCATGGACGATTCGAGCTGAACGACGTGGTTTTTCTTGTCGGCGACCACTTCATCCAGCATGGCTTCAAGCTGCATCCGTGTATTGAGAGAGAGTTTGTTCAAAGATGCGCGAATGATCGGGACGGCACTTGTGCCCATCTGCTGTAGTTTCTTGAGAGCGGCTTCGCGAGTCTTGTAGACCGGCGAATCAAGCTCCTGGATGAGGCGTATGACTTCGGCCTTGATGGCGGCCTCATCCTCTTGTGTTTGGTCTTGGGGCGGCTCTGCCGGGGTTTGCGCTTCGATTCTACCCAGAAAGCAGAAGACCGCGATCACCAAGACGATGGCTTGGTTAGTTCGGTCCTTATGCTCGAAAATCCTGCGCATGATCATCATCCCAATCCACTTCATTGATCTGAGTTTATCGTGCCCGGACACGACTCTTCCCGCAAGTGGTGTTCTTGCAGGGGATTGACCCCAAACTTACATGGGTTAGATTGGTCCCAGGCAAGAGGCTGACGCGCAGCAGGTGGTCCTCCGCCTCACTCTTCTTTCAATTAATCGGCATCGAGGCTGGCCCATATGCCCGAGTTTATTCTCGAAATCGGAAATTCAGTAGAACGGCGCTCGGTGGATAGTAATACCATCGTCTTTGGCCGTGATCTCAGCTGCGACGTCGTCATTGACGACGGGAGCATTTCCCGCCAACACGCCGTCGTTGAGAAAACGAACGCTCGTTGGATTCTCAAGGACCTTGGTTCTGGCAATGGCGTCTTCATCGACGGCGCAAAAGTCCGTCGTGTTGTACTGACACGAGGGAGCCAATTCTCACTTGGTGAAATCGTTGCGATAACATTTTTGTCTGACAGCGATGAGGTCGTCGAGCAGGAACAAGCTGAAGTTGAGAAGGAAGTTGTTGCAGGACCTAACGAAGATCTCAGCGCCGCCCCGCCAGTTGATGGATACGAGGCCATCGAGGTTCTGGGGAAAGGCCCGCGCGCGACATCTTACGCGTTCAGAAAACAGGGCAGCAAAACGACGACCTGCTTCCGCCATGTGACCGCCGATATTGACCATAAAGAGCTTGAGAAGCTCATCGCCGACTGGAACGAGGTCGATCATGAGGCCGTGACGCGCTTAGACCTCATACGCTCAGATAATAACCAATTGCTGATTCGCGAACGATATAGCGATCTCGGCAATCTCAGCGAATTCATAGCCAGCAAAGGTCGTATGGACCTAGACCTTGCCCTGAAGATTAGTCGAACACTTGCCGTCGGTTTAGATGCCCTTCATGATTCTGGCGTCCGATTGGGCCGTATGCGGCCTGAAAAAGTCCGAGTGACTTCGGAGGACGGAGCCGTTCGGATTTCCGGGCCAGGGGTTATAGCCGTCGCGCCAGAACTGATTGGCGACAGCATGGCGAGTCATCTCTCATGCATGGCTCCGGAGTTTTTCGGTGAGGGTGTTAGCCAAAGGCCGACGCGGCGTGGTGATATTTTTGCCTTAGGTGCGATCATGCACCAACTATTCGTCGGCGTCGGGGTTGGCGAGGGTAAGACCGTCGAAGGCATGCAGCGCTCGATTCTGCGAGGCCTGCTGAAAACACCAGATGAGCGCCGCCGAGGCTTGCCAGAAGGCCTTTCCGATCTCATTTGCTCGTGCCTGTCCCAAGATCCCAACCAGAGGCCACTGACAGCCTCGGACGTTTTGGAGCTGCTGAGCAATATGATGGTCCAGGTCGTTGCCAGGGCTCCCTCGCGACCAGTGCAGGCCGCAGAGCGAGAAATGGGGCAAAGACAGGGCCATGTTCCTAAGTCCTTACGTCACCGTTCGATCAGTTGGGCGATCACCATAGTTCTGTTCCTTATGGTCAATGCCGCGGTGATCTTGGTTTACAAAGACAAACTTGGCATATTTGGCGAGTCAGAGCCGGATTACAGTCAATCTGGTCCCTTGCTTTCAGATATTCAACCTGGAAGTCGCGGAGGGGGCCTCGTGGGCGAAGTCGAACGTTTGATCGAAGCCGATCAGTTCGACAAAGCCTTGGCCAAGATCCAAGGGGCTTTGGCCGATCGTTCAATCGATTCGTCAGTTGCTGCGCCTCTCGAGGACTTAGTCAGCAGAAAACGAACTAATCGCGTTTTCAAGCTCACGGAGCGTATTGAGCGAGCACTCAGTCAAAGCCAACGGGCGAAAGCAGGGGGTTACCTGCAGACCTTGTTGGACATAGTCGGTCCGGCCGACAGCGAATATCAACGCTTGCTGAAGCAAGTGGAGGGGAATTGACCCCTCAACGAAGAGAATTCGAGGAGCCAAGAGGTGGTTCCTCGCACAAGAAAAACAGTTCACGATAGGACTGGCAATAGCCTTCATGGGCCGTGAATGCGGCATCGTGGAGTATCGGTTTTCACCATGAGGTGGGCCAAGATGGTAGATGTTTCCTGTTTCGGGCACAATTTGTCCGTCCACAGTGATGACAATAACCTGCCATTTACTACTGCCATGAATAATCGTGGGCCCATCCGTCCAAAAAAGGACAGGGAAGGAGCCTCATGAAAATCGGCTTTTCCTTCGAGAATTTGTATCCTGCTGCGAATCGCGCAGGTCGCCATATTGAAACTCTGGTCCGCCGTTTTGCGGAACGTGGCCATGAAGTTTTTATTGTCACCACACCTTCTGACGAACCCGTGGAACCGCAAGGAGTAGAGATACTTCGTTTGCGCGAAGCTCCCGGTGCAAAAGGGCACGGGCGTAGCGATACGTTGCTTGGCAAAGTCATCACCAAATTCCTTAAACAGAATGAGGTTGATGTTCACTTTGCCGAAGGCCTTACGCCTTTATCTGCGATCACAGTGAAAGCAGCTCAACGAGCTGGCGCCAAGACTGTGATTCGAGTGCTTGCCGACGCTTCTGGAATCGTCCACTCAATCGGCGGTGACAAGCGCCTTACACCATCGGCGTTGAAAAAACGTATTTCAACGATCTTGCGCTACGCCGATGCCGCAGCCGCATCGTCTGATCTGTGCACCGAATTGCTCAAGGACGCCTATGATGGCGATATCCGAGTGATCGAAAAGTGTGTAGATCTCTCGATCTGTAATCCGAATCGTGTGCAAAGCCTCGACATCTCGACTTTGCGAGAGAAGTTCGAGGTCGGCGATGCTCAGACACTCATCTATGCCCGCGAGGAGATGAGAGCCGAGACCATTGCGAGCACAATTCCGATCATGGCTAAGGTTGCTGAGAAACGAGACAACTTGATCCTTCTTGTCGCCGGCAGCATCGACGACCCAGACCGTCTACATGAGGCTATTGAAGACGCTGGCCTCCAAAACAGCTATCGAATCTGCTCACGCCTGTCGCAACGCGACCTCTTCGCAGCGTACGCCACTTCTGACGCCTACATTGCGCCGCACGATAGCCGTGCTTCCGAGAGTGAACTTTTGGAAGCCTTGGCGATGGGGTGCCCGATTGTTTGTCAGGGTGCTAAAGCCGAATCTGCACATTCCTTGGTGAATGAGAGTGACGCGCTCGTTCTCAATGACGATGACGTCGATGAAGCGGCTGAACAACTTTTGGTTTTCCTTGACGACAAAGAGAAGCTAGCAGCGCTGAAGAAAAAAGCCCTTGCTGTCGCATCGAGTAAAGATATTGAAGGTGCCATTGACCAGGTCCAAAAGCTCTTTGCCGCGTTGACGGGGCTTCCTGAGCTGGACGCAGCGGTTACTGGCGAAGGCAACGATTCTTACAATGACTCTGCCGACGAAGCGCCTCGGCGCCGGGCACGCGATGACAATCAACATGAGGCCGAAGCTGATGAGCAATCACAGCAAGAGGGTTCTCGTGGCGATGCCGAATCCATCGAATCCGAGATCGACTCGGATGACGAAGAAGGTGAAGAGGGGCAAGGACGTAAGCGCCGCCGCCGCCGCCGCCGTCGTCGTCTCAGGCATGATGAAGAAGAAGATGGCGAAGGAGACGAGCAGGCCGCGCTCGAGGATGACGGTGAAATCGCCAACGAAGTGGTAGTCAAGAAACCTCGCGATCCGAAGCAAGAGGAGAAGCAAGAAGAGGAAATGATCCTCGAAGCTTCCGCTCGTTTGCGTGAGTTGGATTCGAAGCTCACTTTACGCGATCTGATGCCGTTCCTCAGGCCTCCCAAGCAAGTCTTGGTGATGTCCATGGCTTCGGCAAACGGTCAACACCGGGCCGGAGATGCTGTCTTTGAAGCCTTCAAATCGGTGGATCAGAATCTTCGGGTCAAGCAGGTCAATATCGCTGACTTCCTCAACAAGGAATACGACCCAGCCGAAATTGAGCGCACCATTGATTCAGACTACAGGCCCAATTCAAATCGTCATTTAGAGTTGGGCTCCGACGCCGATTCTGACGGCGGTGAGAATGAGACTGCAGCCACGGAAAATGGCGAAGAGAGCATCATCAATGATAATCTGTTCACCAGTCGCTTTAAGAATTTGCTCTTAGAGAAGCGGCCGCATCAAATTGTTCTAACGCACTACTTGCCGATTCAATTCATTGCTCGGCTCAAGCGCGAACACGATCTGAAAACTCAAATTGCTGTCGTGATCACGGAATACGATCTTCATCCTTGGTGGCTCGCAGAAGGAGTTGACCAGTATTTGGTCGCCTCTGAGAAAGTGCGCTTCAAGCTCCTGAGAGCAGGTATTCCATCTTCGACTATCGATGTGAGCGGAATTCCAGTTCACCCTCGATTTGAAGGTGAAGTCGATCGAGAGAAAGTCAGGCGTGAGCTTGGTATTCGCTCGAACGCACCCATCGTTCTCTTGCGTCCAGGTGGGATCGGGAACACCGAGAGAATCATGGAAGTTGTCCAGCAGATCACTTCTGTTGGGTACGGCTTCAATCTCCTGATTCTTGCCGGCAAGAATGAGGGGCTCGTGAAAGCTGTGAAGGCAATGAAGACGCCACGAGGAGTCTTCGTGAAGGCATTCGGCTTCGTCAATAACATCGGCGATGTCATGGGGGTTTCTGACCTCATGATCACTCGTGCTGTCGGTCATACTGTGGCCGAGGCTTTTGCTTCTGGCTTGCCGCTCTTGCTGATGCGCCCAGAATCAAAAGCAGAAGATCGTACGATCGATTGGTTTGTTGAGCGCGGTGTGGCATTGAAAGCACATGACTCCTTGGATCTTGAGTGGCTTCTCACCGACGTCCTCAGAAACCAGGGTAGTCAGCTTCGTGAAATGCGTGCTCGTGCTGCAGCGGGCGGTCGTCCTAAGGGTGGAGCCGCAAGTCTCTGTGTCGAGCGTATTAGTCGCCTCTTGCACTAAGAGCCCATATTGAGTGTCCAAAAAAAGGCCCTCCTGAAGTGATTCAGGAGGGCCTTTTTCTTGCTGTCTTGGCCCAGCATTCTGAGCGGAGCGTTCTACTTCGTCGTCGGGCGCATCAGCGGGAACAGAACCACATCTCTCAGGTTCGACTGATTTGTGATGAGAGCACAGAAGCGGTCGATGCCCATGCCCCAACCACTGATCGGTGGCATGCCGTGTTCCATGGCGATGAGGTAGTCCTCATCCATATCCATGGCGTCATCATCGCCGTCAGCCTTCAGAGCGGCTTGAGCTTCTAATCTCTCACGCTGGTCGAGTGGGTCGACCAATTCCGAATAAGCATTGATCACTTCCCAGCCGTTAATGACCAATTGGAACCGATCCGAGATGCTCTCAGATTCATCATTTCTACGGGCCAATGGTGAGAGGTCAACGGGATGTGAAGTCAGGAACGTTGGTGCAATGATCTTCGGACGACTGACCTTCTTGTAGAGTTGGTCAATGAGATTGCCGCGGCCAAGCTTCTCAATGTCTTCGAGCTCGATGCCTTTCTCGGCAATCGCGGTTCGCAATGAGTCGGCTGTGCTGAAGGCTTCAATATCAATGCCACAGTCCTTCTCGATCAGCTCTTGGAAAGACACGCGTGGCCAGTTGCCCGCGAAATCGACATTCTGTCCGCCAACCTCAACCTCTAACTTCCCGAAGAGTTCTTGAAGAACATGTTTGATGAGCTTCTCAGTGAAGTTCATGTTGTCTTCGAAATTCCAATACGCGCAGTAGTATTCGAGCATCGTAAAATCTTGAAGATGGGATGGGTCCATCCCCTCATTGCGGAAGCAACGAGCAAACTCGAAGACCCGGTCGAAACCACCGACAATGCAACGCTTGAGGTAAGTCTCCGGCGCGATTCGCAGGAATACTTCCATATCCAAGGAGTTGTGGTGCGACGTGAATGGTTTGGCTGCAGCGCCACTTGCGTTTTTGGCCAAAACCGGTGTTTCGACTTCGATGAATTGTTCATCTTCCAAATAACGGCGCATGCTACGAATCAGGCTACTGCGTAGTTTGAAGCGATCCATCGAATCTGGATTCATGATGAGGTCCAGATAGCGCTGCCGATAAAGCACTTCTTGGTCTTGGACTCCCTGCCATTTCTCGGGGAGAGGGCGCAGGGTTTTGCCCAAAAACGAAAAACCATTGGCACGAACCGTCTTTTCGCCAGTCTTGGTCGTATAGATTTCGCCGGCCACGCCGATGAAATCGCCAATATCGACTAATTTTTTAACGATTTTGTAGACATCGGGGCCAACGTCATCCTGACGGATGGAAACTTGGCAACGGCCACTCACATCCTGCAGGGTAATGAAGGAGAGTTTGCCCATAATTCGGGCTGTCATGATGCGACCTGCGACGACTACGCCCGCAGTATCATCTGCCAGTTCGCGTGCCTCAGCCAGCATATGAGTGCGCTCAAAGCGATCTGGATACGGGTTTTGCCCCGCCTCCCGCAAACGCTCGAGCTTAGAAATTCTGACTTTGCGGTATTCGTTTTCCGTCTGGTCGGCCATCTCGTGACTCCTCCGTGATTTAGGGCAGAAGTATAGCAGCGAGAAGCCCAGACTTCATGCCTGCTATGGACTTGCCTCAGAAGCGAATTATAATCTTCACGTGCCTGGGGTATTCTCTGATGAATACCGTCCTTAATTCAGATCGGAGACGATAACGGTGTCGAAACGAAATATCTGGCTCTTGCTACTCGTGGTTCTCTCTGCCTGTTCAGTCGAAACAAGCAATGCCCAAGACGGCTTGAAGGAAGCCCAGGAGCTGCTTAAGAAGCAGCAATGGGCTAAGGCACAAGAAGCGTTTGATACGCTTCTTGAAACTCATCCCGACAACTTCGACTGCAGATTGGGGATGGCCAAGGCTGCCTACTTTGCAGGTGATCCTGGAACCGGTGGCTTCAATGCCGCCCGGGCTTGGAAGTTAAAGCCGAAATCGGCCGAAGCCGCCGAATTTGTTGGACGTTGTTTTTTGGCCCAAGGGCACAACAAACGAAACGCACAAGGCGATCCGACTGGGCTCTATGAGCAAGCTGCTGAGGCATTCGCCGAGGCTACTGAGAGGAACAAGAATTCTGCTGATCTGTGGCGGGAATATGGCAGCTGCCTCTATTGGTTGGGCAAGAACAAGGAAGCCGCCGTCGCTTACGAGAGCGCTTTCAAGGCCGACCCCAAGAACGCTGATAGTGCCTATTGGTCTGGCCACTTCTTCCACCTAACGAAACAAATCAAGAAAGCCGCTGAGATGTTCACGGCTTCCTTATGTTCCAGAATCCCAGACAGCGCTGTACAACGTTCTGTCAACGGACTCTGGCGCTGCTATGGCGATGACAAAAATTGGGACGAGCTTCTTAATAACGTCGCTGTCTGGATCAAGGCGAAGCCAAAGAGTGAAACGGCTTTGTGGTGGCAAGGCAATTTCCTGAACTACAAGGCCGATCACAAGAACGCTTTCAATGCATGGAAGAAGCTAGAAAAAGTCTCAACACGCTTACGTCCAGAGGCGATTCACTTCCAAGGTGTCGCCAAGAATGCCATGGGTGAGCAAGACGAAGCCATCGCGCTCTTTGTCAAAGCTGCATCGATGCAATACGGTTGGACCGACCAGAAACACCCCGGTCTTTCGCTCCATGGCATCGCTGGTAGCTTGTACGGTCAGAGGAAATTCGCTGAGGCTTGCAAGATCGGCGAAAGCAAGGCCTTGCCCGCACTAAGGGGGAATCGTCGGGTCAGCCTGCAAACTGACTTGGGCCTCTTTTATCGTGATTTCGGCAACGCTCTCGAAGCCAGAAGCAAGAACAAGGAAGCACAAGCGGCCTACGTTAAGTCTCGTGATCACTACAAGGGCGCCGTTGAGGGGATGGTGAAATACAAGAAATTCACCGCTTCTTGGAAAGCACAGGTGCAAAATGACTTTGCCCTGATGTACCAATATCACTTCGATGACACCGAGAAGGCACTCGAGAACTACAAGATTGCCTTGGGTTACGATTCGACCAATACGGACGCCTGCTTGAACTATGGACGGGTTATGCTGCGCCGTGGTAAATTCGCTGAAGCACTGCGTGTGGCCCAGCAAGGCCAGTCTCGTCAAGACTTGAGCGCGCTCATTTCGCGGATCAAGTCAGCGATGAAGAAGTAAGAAGAGAAGAGCCGGGCCGCGGCAATCGCAGAGAAAAAGAAAGAGGACTCAAGCCCAAGCTTGAGTCCTCTTTTCATAGGGCTGCTGTCAGCCCAACGGAGTCTCCAAGACTGCTCCGCGAAAGGGTTCGCCTATTCTGCGCGAGCCCTTGACGCCTCCTTGGATGTGGCTGGAGATTCGACGACATGGTTGGTGGCACCATGGTTTGCACTCTCATCAGTGTCAGTTTCTTCAACTGAGTCATCAGTTTCGTCGTCGAGATCTGTCGCCACAACTTCACCAAGATACTCCGCCGCAAGACTGCGATAGTCTTCAGCCCCGTTTGATTCCGGGGCGTATTCCAAGACAGTCCGGCCGAAGGAAGGGGATTCGGCCAACTTGACGTTTTGGCGGATGCGCGTGTTGAAGAGGAGGTCAGGGAAATGGTTCTTGATGTCGTCGAGGACTTCAAGCGCCAAACGGGTTCTCGTGTCCATCCGGCAAGCAACGATGCCGCCAACATGAAGACGCGAGTTAATTCTTTTACGGATCACTTCGACAACATCCATGAGCTTGCTCATGCCTTGCAAGGCGAAGAACTCTGTCTGCATTGGGATGAGGATTTCATCGGCTGCCGCGAGTGCATTGATGCAGAGGAGTCCCAGGGAAGGCGGGCAATCAATGAGAATGAAATCGAAGTCGGCCCCAGAAATCGCCGGATTTGCGTCCGCATCGACAGGATTCGCCCACTCGTCGATCGCTTCTTTGAGGATCGTTTCGCGGCCGACAGCAGAGACCATTTCAACCTCAGCGCCAGAGAGATCTATGTTGCTTGGTGCGCAGAATAGATTTGGCATTCCAGTCGGTCGGATTACATTGGCCAGTGGTTCGTCGGCGACTAGAACATCGTATATCGATAGATCTAGATTATAGATATCGACTCCGAGATGAGTCGATCCGTTGCCCTGTGGATCGAGGTCGAGGACGAGCACGCGTTTACCACGGTCTGCTAAAGCAGCTCCGAAGTTGACCGCTGTGGTCGTCTTGCCCACACCTCCTTTTTGATTGGAGATGGCAATTACTTTGATGTCGCGTTGGTCTTTCACGCTGGAATTATCGGTCTCAGGGGAGACACCTGAGCTTGATCCAACCTTTCCACCCCCTATGATGGCAGGACGGTAAAACGGGAAAATGAACTGAGATAAAGATGACCGAAACCCAAGGCAAGAAAAAAGCTCTCCTCATGCTGTCTGGCGGGCTCGATTCCACAGTTGCTTCCTATCTGGCGGCTGACGAATACGACATCTGTCTGGCCCTCACTTTTGACTATGGGCAACGCGCCCGAAGACGTGAATTAGCAGCATCTTACGGCATTGCATCGGGCATGGGAGTCGAGCATCGGACGGTCTTTCTACCGTTCTTTCGCGAGTTTTCCACCGGTGCTCTGACCGATGTCGGGCAGTCACTGCCAAAACCAGATATGGCTCAACTCGACGACCCCAGCGCGGCGAAGGAGAATGCCCAAAATGTCTGGGTGCCTAATCGCAACGGAATCTTCATCGCCATCGCTTCGGCTTGGGCTGAAATGCTCAAGGCGGATGTCCTCGTCGTAGGATTCAATGCAGAAGAAGCTCGGACGTTTCCTGACAACTCGGCCGACTTTGTCGCTCGTCAAAATGAGGCCCTGAAGTACTCGACAGCCAATGGCGTCGAGGTGATTTCGCCAACTTTGACATGGACGAAAGCCGAGATCGTGAGCGCTGCTAAGGAGCGAGACCTGCCCCTCGAGTTGGCCTGGTCCTGTTACGACGGTGGTGACCGCGTTTGCGAGGAATGCGAGAGTTGCAAACGCTTTGATCGCGCGCTTGACGAAGCCGACGCTCGCAGTTGGTTTGAAGACCGCCTAATGAGACATAGACAATGAAAACGAATTCTACCTTCATCATTCTTTTGGCCGGGCTCATGTTTTTGGGAGCCTGCCGAACATCGGAAGTTCGCCACTCGGACGAAGACTACCGCGCCGCCGAAGATTTAACTTCCCGGAATGTCACCGATATCAGTGTTCTGCCCATCGACTTGGGACCAGCCGTCAACGGCGAGACAGCCGTGGACCATCAGATGCCGGCCACCAAAATGCGGAAGATGATTCGTGGATATCTGATCGAGAACAAGAACTACGCTGCGCCCCAGGAAAGTTGGATTGACGATCAATTGGCCACCAATGCCGATTTAGATTCCGACGCCTTGCTCAACGTGTCCGTTCTCCAATGGGACACATCGAGCTTGGAGCGCCGTGGTGTCATCTACGCGACGGCCACATTTGAATTGAAGTCGCCTAACGGTGATTCACTTCTTTGGCACTACACGTGCACCGATTATCAACTCGTTGTGGATGCGCCTCATGGTGGCCAAGCGATTCGCGGCAACAACGTCGCCGCCGCTCGCTTGCTCGCGGAAACGGCCCTTTCGCGTTTACCACGCAAGTAAAGAGACGGCTCTTCTTGGTTGAAGCCTAAAGCGACACAACCGCCCATTCATGAAAAAAGAGCCTCAATTCTTGGGGCTCTTTTTTCGTGTTGAGATTGCGTTGTTGCCGACTACTTCTTTGCTGGCAACCCCTTTAAGAGAAGCGGGCGAGAGCCGGCGTGAGCTGCCTTGTCATTCGTGACGAACGCTTTGATGACGTAAGCACCTGCTGGGACATCCATCGGCAATTGGATGTTTACAGTGAACGAACCATTAATGAGCCCAGCCGTTCCATGAGCCACAACCTTGTGATTTGCTGCTTGATAGTTTTTCTTGATCGACTCGGGTGTCGCCTGTTCTTTCGATTCAAACTTTGTGATCGGGAAGACGATGCGGTCGCGTTTCGCTTCGATGGTGACCGTGATGATCTGATCGCCAACATTGGCAACACTTCCACTCACACTTACGACTGAGCCCAAGGCAGCTTCATCTTGGCAATCAAGAACCAGATCCTGCTGGGGGCGCCGCAATTTCGTCGCCGGATCACCGAAGAGGACATACATGTCGCGGTGGTCTTGCATCAGTCGAGCGATGTCTAATTTGCCGACCAGGCCTTTTGCCAGCTTGGTAATTGGATCTTTGGCCCAATTGGCCATGATGGCCTGCTGGGCCTCATTCAGGATCTGTCCAATTGGTAGGTCTCGTTTGTCGAAGAGCCGCTTGATCAATTCTTTGCTTAGCAGCGAATTGGGGTAGGGGTGTGAGATGCGGGTAGAGCCAATGAGAGCCAGGGGCCCCATCGACCGGCGCATCAGTTCTTCGCCAATACAATCGGCATTGGGATTGTCAAAGTGCGCAGTGCTGCAAGCAATGATCGTCATGAGAGGGGGCGATTCACCGGTATCGATTTGACTCGCGTCCTCAATGTCGAGGATGGGGAATCGTTCGTTGCCGATCCGTAGTTGATCAAAGCCCTTGGCGTAACCATGTCCCATATAGCTATAGACGAGGGCCCCTTCGTTCAGGCGATCAATGACCTTGTCATTGAATTCTGCCGGAGGATAGAGATAGCTCGACGTCCGGTTCGCATACGTCATAGTGACGTCGTAGCTTGCCGGTATTTCATCGGTCAAAACCCGCTTGGCATAACTTTCAATCATGGCGTCGACCATCGGCCCGAAACGTCCTTCGCTGGCGATGAAGTTAAAACGCTTGGTCCACGGGCCGGCTGGGGATTTCGTTTCGTAGTCCACCGTGCGGCGGACCATCTTGTGTACTTCGTCTTCGCGGCGTGCCGGGAATCTTCCGATTGAAATACCCTTGGCGTCTGGCGGCAAGTACGCTGAATCACTCGCTGTTGAGCCGTTGTAGTAAGTGGTTGTTTGCAGTGTCGGCAGGACATTGCGTTGCGAGATCCAGTTGACGTCACGATCAGCGTCACCAACGAGAAGCACAAATTTGGGCTTGGTCTTCCAAACCACATTGGCCGTGCTGAGGAAGTCTTTGATTGCGAGGGGCGAGAAAACACCGTGATTGTAGCTGTCGTAGATCTCGCGATCAGTGACAATCATCGTGGACAAGCCTTGGCTCTGGCGGAGCTTCTGGAGTGGCACCATATAGGCAGCAAACCGTTCAAGCGCGATGCAAACCCAGTCCGCTCCTTTTTGCTCCAAGCGCAAATTGCGATTGGACCAGCGAGTGAGCTTGCGGGGTTTCAGATATCCCTCTGTGTTGACGGCGATGATTCTACGCTTCTGGTTTGGCTGGCAGTCAACAATGGTTCCTTCCAGCCAACTTCTTCTTTTCACGTCATAAAATCGGCTTCGGCTTCCGCTGGTATTGACGAAGCGTAGGCTAAGAGTTCCCGAGGAAGGAGGGATGTCCAGGTCATAGATGATCTGGGGTTGCTTCGTCGTCGCGCCGGTCAATAGGGATTGGTGTTGTAGAGTGATCGAATCGACCATGATATCATTGCTGCGCTCGCGGCTGATCTCGTTGTCCGGTTCGTCCCATGCCAGGGTCGAAGAGACGTTGCGAATGGTCAGAACAGTTGCCGCCTTGATGAGCTTCGTGGGCACATTAAATGTGACTTCGACCTTATTGGTGGACGTCCACGCGTGGCGCCCAACGACTTGGCCGCCCAATTCACAGACCATTTCCTGCTCGATTCCGTCGGCCAAGGGGGCGCGCATCGCGATGGTGAGTCTTGCAGGTATGTTGTCGACCGGACGAGGGCGTGGGGATGGTCGCAAGAGAAAGCTATGAAAGTTTTGGGATGGTGTGCCTGGCGTGTTGGTGGCTGGCGGGATTTGTGCCCACAACCAATGAACCCGATCATGCCTTGGCAGATCCAAGAGCTCGGTGCGGGCCGTTCTCATGCCGTTATACACGAGATCTTCTTCGAACTTCTGGCTGAGCATGCATTCCTCTAACGTTTCTTCAGTTGGCTGAGGACGATAGAGGCGAATACGCTTCTTGCCAGATTTGAACTCAAGGCGGTAGACCCCCAACTTCGAGTGGTGCTTACGATTCGCTTCGCCGTAGAACACAAGAGCGCTGGAGCGATCGAAACGCCCACCGTTCAGGGACCGGAATGACATGGGGATTTCGATGTTCCCACGCATAAGTCGCATGCGCTCGGCATCGATCGAAGAGGTCTTCAGCAGAGATGAAATGTCGCTCCAGGCAATTTCATAGAGACCGTCTTGGTCTAACTCTATGCGGATTCCGTTCTTGGCCGTTTGGCCGGAGACCATGGCTGATGCCCACAGGAAGGCCCAAACGGCGAGGAGGAGTCGATTGCTCATTTTTAAGGTATTCCCAGTTTATTCGCTTCGCACACGATTTGACCCGAATTGCCGGATTTCGGCACTGGGAGTATAGCGTGGCTGTGCATGACGATGAAAGTGGCCTTTTGAGGCGATCCTGTCGGGCAAATCAGCCGTTTTCAGGTTTGTGCCTGTCTGTGCAGTCGGCTACAAAGGGAATGAGGAGTTTGGCAGTCGTTTGGGAGCGACTCATTCCTCATGGCCACCGGAGCGACCTGATCCATGAGAGTGTTGTTCTTATATCCAAGCATTGATTGCCCGGCTGGCATCAATCACGGACTGGCCGCCATGAGCGGCGTTCTCAAGGCCCACGGTCACGACACAAAGCTTCTTCACGTCTGTGAGAAATTGTGGCCTATCCCATCCTACGATGATCTGAACACGCTGGTCCGCGATTACGATCCCGGCATCATCGGGTTCTCTGCGATGAGTCAGCAATATGATTGGTGCATCTCGATGGCGCAGCAACTTGATCGCGACTTCGATATTCCGACCGTTGTCGGCGGTGTTCACTGCACCATGGTTCCGGATGAAGTGACAGCGGACGGGCATTTCGACTTCGTCTGCGTAGGCGAAGGCGAGTTGGCTATGCTCGATTTGGTCAACAAGATCGAAGCCGAAGAAGATCCCACCGCAGTTCCGAACATGCGCATTCCGGTCAACCGCCATGAGAAAGTCATGGGGCGGGTGCCTTCCTTGGTGGCACCGAGTGGAGCGCTCGAGGAACCAATCGTCAATCCGGTTGGTGCCTTCCCTCTGCTGACGGAACTTCCTCCGAAAGACTATGAGCTCTTTGACCTGGATCACATCATCAGGGTGCGAAATGGCTGGATGGGGATGCTCACGTCACGTGGGTGCCCTTACAAGTGCACTTACTGCTTCAACAAAGAGATCGTCGATCGTTATCTCGAAGATGGAGCAGCCGACAAAGGCAAGGACTACCTGCGGCACTACGAAATCGAGCGCATTATCGATGAGATCAAGGTCCTCAAAGCTAACTACCCGCACATGAAGACGCTCATCTTTGATGATGATCTCTTCACCTTGAATCGCCCATACGTCAAAGAATTTTGCCAGGCGTACATTGACGCTGAAATCAATCTCCCCTTCGTCGTCAACGCACATGTGCAAAAGTTTGACGAAGAAATGGCGGAGAACCTGTCGAAGGCTGGGTGCATGATCGTGAAGTATGGCTTAGAGAGCGGCAGCGACGAGATCCGGCGCAACGTTCTTTGGCGTTACATGACCAACGACAAGATTGAAGCGTCATTCCAAGCTGCCCACAAATTTGATCTACACACATCGGCCTTTGTGATGTTCGCCCTGCCACATGAATCTTGGGAACAAATCCAAGAGACAATTCGCCTGTGCGCGCGCGTCAAGATGGGTCGTTTCCGCTGGGCTATTTTCTTCCCGTTCCCGGGAACCGCTGGCCATCGAATCACGATGGAAGCAGATTTGATCGATCCGGTA
This sequence comes from Planctomycetota bacterium, assembly GCA_047639315.1. Taxonomy (GTDB): domain Bacteria; phylum Planctomycetota; family DRQF01; genus S139-23. Next base: position 3,024 of record JBLINQ010000089.1, on the reverse strand, counting down.
AAAGCCAAAGGGATGGGCAACTACTTTGATGGTTCTTGCCTCAAATTTGGCGACGAACACGATCTTCTGATCGAAAAACTGGGCAAATGCTTCCATTGGTGGGTCAACGCCGAAACAGATTGGCCGACTGCTCCGTTTTATCGCAATTTGATACACGAACTCGAGGCGATGTCCCGTGAAGAATGGGATCTTGTGAAAGATACCATTCAAGACCGAGACCGCGAGGTTTCCGAGGAGTTCATGGCACAGGGGCTACCGCACTACAGCGTACGCTACAGCCATGTCATGGCGGTTCACTCCGATTTTGTGGAATGGGAACGCCGCCAAGTTGCTAATGCTGGTCAGGGCGACAATTTGGGATCTTACAGCCTCGATTAGCGCCTGATATCTGCAATTCCCGTGTTTGAGCGGAGTGAGTTGGAAGATTATCCAACCGTTCGGGTTTTCTTTGGATCAAGGGCCACAGCTGTCTATGATCCAACCATAACGAGTCGTTTACTTTCAATGTTACAGAGTAAATGACTGGGGCCGTTTTCGCTCATCATGCGGAACCGGACTCCAAGACATGCCGTGCCAATAGACGATCGAAACGATCTATAATTAGGGAGAAGAGGATGCGACCGAGTATCCGATTAAGCTTGGGCTTTGGGCTCATAGCTTTATTGCTGATCATTGGTTTGGTGCTACGTACACCAAACGGGGCGAAACAAGTTGACCAAGCGGAGGTTGACTTCGCCAAAGTCGAAGAAGTCATTTCGCGGCCAGGTTTCGATCGTATGAAGCCAATTCACCGCAAAATGCTCGCACACATTGTTGAGCACAATACAAAGTCTCAGAAACCCTTGGTCGCCGCATGTTGGGATACAACTGCAGGTGATCAGGAAACCATCGATGCTTTCAACTCCGCAATTACTGCGGGACTAAGCACTGGTACTGAATTCCAGCTGGGTAACCGTTGGAGCACGACTGCATTCAATGGTGGCGGCCTCGGCCAAGGATCAACTTGCACCATAACCGTTAGTTTCGTTCCTGATGGAACAATAATCCCAAGTGGAACCGGTGAACCTTCTGGCCCAAGCGATTTGTTCGCCTGGATGAATGGTATCTACGGTTCGCCAGCAGTTTGGCAACAAATCTTCATCGATGAATTCTTGCGTTGGGCTGGTACCAACGGTGTGAATTACCTTCTTGAAGCCAACGACGATGGTGTGCAACTATCGAGTGCTTCCGGACAACTTGGTGTTCGTGGCGACGTTCGTATTGGCGCCAAATTCATCGACGGCAACAGTAATGTCTTGGCTTACAACTCCTTCCCGAACAACGGTGATATGGTGTTGGACTCGGCCGATAGCTTCTACACCAACACGAATTCTAACTCCATTCGCTTACGTAACGTGGTTTCGCATGAGCATGGGCATGGCTTGGGAATGTTCCACGTGTGCCCATCCAATGGCACCAAGCTCATGGAGCCATTCATTAACACCGGCTTTACTGGCCCGCAGTTAGACGACATCTTGAATGGTCAACGTCAGTACGGTGACGACATGGAGCCTAACGACACGGTTGCTGCTGCAACGGACTTGGGAACTCTGACCAACGGGATTACAACCGTTACGCAAGTGAGTACCGATGACAACAGCGATACTGACGTCTACAAATTCACCACAACATCAACACAGACAGTCAACGTCACTCTCAGGCCAACAGGAACCAGTTACACCGAAGGTCCCCAGACTTCGCAATGTAATGGTGGCTCGACCTATGACTCGTTGACAGTCAGCGATTTGGGTATTGAGTTTCTTGACAGCAACGGCGTGACTGTGCTCGCAAGCGCAAATGTCTTTCCTGCCGGCCAAAACGAACTCATCGGTGGTGTTGATTTGTTTAACACGGGCACGTTCTACGTCCGCGTGAATCCTGATTCGACCAATAGCGTTCAAGCTTATGAGCTTGACATTCAATTACTTGCATTCAATCCAGATCCGATTTCGATCGAGTTCCCGGACGGGATCCCAGCAGCAATTGATGCTGAATACGTCAATCACTTGAGAGTCGACACGAGCAACTCAACTCTTGTTCCAGACCCAGCGAACTCATACGTCTATGTCCGTATCGATGGTGGACCATTCATCCAATTGCCGATGATTGACCAAACCAACGACATCTGGTGGGCAAACTTGCCACCGGCGGATTGTTACTCAACGGTTGATTTCTACATCGAAATGAACCCAGTTGGTGGTGGCGGAGCGGTCCTTAGTCCTAATGGAGCTCCAGGAAATTTCCATAGTGTTGATGTCCTTCAGCGGAATTCAGTCCAAATCTTTGACGATGATTTTGAAACTGATCAAGGTTGGACAATCCTCGATGATGCTGGTGTCACAGGCGGTACATGGGAACGTGCGATTCCATCGGGTGATGGCACTCGAGGCGATCCCGTCGTTGACGCCGACTCCTCTGGTAACTGCTACTTGACCGAGAATGGCGCCGGCAACACCGATGTTGATGGTGGCCTAACCCGTCTCTTCTCACCAGCGATTGATGTGAGTGGTTTCGGCAGCGCCCGTTTGAAGTACTCATTCTGGTATAGCAATGATGCTGGAGGTAACCCGAATCAAGATCCATTCGACGTTCACGTGCGCGAAAGCGCAGCGGCCCCATGGGTTCTTGTCGAAAGTTACAACGCCAATGCTAATGCTTGGCTCGACCGCAGTATTGTCATTACTGACTTCATTAACTTGACGTCTACATTCCAAGTGCGCTTCCGTGCGGAAGACACTGGCGGTGGTAGTGTTGTTGAAGCTGGTGTTGACTCTGTCGTCATCGACGCATGTCCTGTTGCCAATGGTATCGGCCCTAATGCAGATGGAAGCATTGGCGTTCACCTTGGTAGTCCGCAAAAGATCTTGTTGGTCAATGGTCTCGGTGGCGGTGATGACAAGGAAGTGGAAATTGGCGTCGGTGCTCCTTACACAGTTCGTTTGAACAACCCACCAGGTTCACCTGGTGCCGATTATGCTGTGTTTG
>JBLINQ010000088.1:0-21228 GCA_047639315.1 Planctomycetota bacterium | reverse complement strand
TGCGCCCGGTCTTCAGATCTAAGGCCAGAACGAAGGAAGTGACGTCTTCGAGCCCAACTGTGGCCGTAAGATAGAGGGTGCCTTGCGAGATAAGCGGGGCAGCATCGAAGAGAAGATTCGGAAACTGTGCTCCCAGTCCATTACCTTGTTGCTGCCACAAGATTTTGCCGTTTTCGCCGTTCAGCGCAACGAGTTGGCGCTGAACCCGGTCCGTCTCGATGTCCTTGGTTCCGCGAACTATAATGTAGACGCCTTCACCAGCCGCGCCGCGCAAATCATCGAAGAATTCATCAGCGGAGATCGGTTCGCCTTCTGGGTCGGCGTTCTTCAGAGGTTGGCGCCAGATTTCTTTGCCCGTCTCTGTGGCGATTGCTGTGACATGGCTCCGGTCGTGAAAGATCAGGCGATCGTTCAAGACTTGTTCATGAACACGAATTGGCGCGACCAACGTGCTCTGCTCGGCTTCTGGGTTCGGCGGCAGAGGGTGGCTCCAGTCCAAGCTAAGTCGCCCTTGCAGTCCGGTGGCTGGCTCGTGCCCAAGGCGCTGAGCCAAGACTGATGGGCCATTGGCAAGGGAGGTCTTGAGGTTGCCCAACCTCCGGCAAAACGCATGAAGTGATTGCTCACGACCCGCGATTTGAGTCGCTACGTTTTGACCCGACGTTTGCGTGAGCCGTGCCAATCCCGGTCTATTCCCGACAAGCATGTGCGCTAATGCTAATGCAGCTGTTCTACGGCTGATCGCACCGGCATTCGCTTCCCAATCAAGATCAAGCAAGTCCGTGAAAATCTTGACTGCGAGCAAGCCGTCGCCGCATTCGAGGGCGTGAAAGCCGGCTGTCTCTTTCGCCAAATGACCCGCTCTCGTGGCAGCAAATCGTCGACTGAGGTAGGCGAGGTCGATCGTGCTTCCAAATTGATTGGCACGGTCGAGTGCTTGCTGAGCTCTTTGCCCGAAAATGGTGCGATAAGACACGAGAGCCTCTGGCACACCGCCAACGAGCCTGCGAGCGAAATGATAACTGGGCGAATGATAAAGACCGTCGACGTTTTCATCTGGAATCAGGTTCCAGATGGGCCACTCAAAAGGCGTGTCGCCTAATGGTGGAGTAGGTTCCAAATCGTCGTCGATCAGTTTTTGGGCTTGGCTTGCCGCAATGCGATATTTCTTGAGCGAAAGGGCGGAATCAAAGGCCGCAGCTTGTTCTTGAAGCCCAACGTTTCGCCACTCAAGCTGGGTGATGCTCGGAGCCTCTTGGGCCGTGAGCTGAAGTGGGATCGCTAAGACAAAAGGCAAGGCAAAGGCTGCCCAGAGGGCCGTTTTCCATCGGGCCAATGTCAATCCCCTGAACCTTCAGGAGCAATGGTATATTCGCCAGAACGTGCGAAATTCTGCTTTCTCAGGAACCGTTCCGTGACCTGGTGGTCGGTGCCGATGGTGATGGAAAAGGCGTCAAGTTGTTCTAATTCTTTCCGGGTTCTCTCATGGGTGAGTTCCCATGTCGCCCGAATCTGCCGTTGCTTATCGAGCAATTGATCTGCTGGAGCAACACGAAGAACGTAGATAGCCGCTACAAGCCCAAGCGCGAGAAGCGCAAAGACCAAAGAGCCACGGGCATCTTCATGTTGTCCTTGAGATCGTTTCATGTTCGATTCGTTCTACGGTTGGCCATAGGACGACGAATCGCCCAATTGCTCCTCAATGCGCAACAGCTGATTGTATTTCGCAATACGATCAGTCCGGCACAACGATCCAGTCTTGATCTGCCCGGCATTCAAAGCCACGGCCAAGTCAGCAATCGTTGTATCTTCGGTTTCGCCACTGCGATGAGAAATCACAGTGCCGTAATCATTGGCTTGTGCCAACTGTACGCAGCTAATCGTCTCGGTCAGTGTTCCGATTTGATTGATCTTAATGAGAATGGCATTGCTTATTTCTTCGTCGATACCACGGCGTAAGCGCTTGGTATTTGTGACAAAAAGGTCATCGCCAACAATCTGGACACGATCACCAATCTCTTCAGTCAGTCTCTTCCAGCCATCCCAGTCGTCTTCAAAGAGAGGGTCTTCAATCGACTCAATCATCGGGAACTTGTCGAGCCAGCGGTCGTAGAACTCAATCAAGTCTTCGACGCTCTTTTCCGGTTTTTCCTCGGCACCAAGGATATATCGTCCCGTCGATGGCTGGTAGAACTCATTGGCGGCACAATCGAGGCAGATGGTGACATCTTCACCTGGAGTGTATCCAGCTTGTTCGATGGCGCGAAGAATGTATTCGATCGCTTCTTCATTGCTCTTTAGGTTTGGTGCGAATCCACCTTCATCACCGACGGATGTGCTCAAACCAGCTTTCGAGAGCACTTTCTTGAGCGTGTGGAAAACTTCAGCGCCGATGCGAAGGCCTTCGCGGAAATTCCTTGCGCCCGACGGGGCAATCATGAATTCCTGGATGTCGACATTGTTGTCGGCATGTGAGCCACCGTTGAGGATGTTCATCATAGGAATTGGCAAGGTGCGAGCGCCAACACCACCCAGCCAACGCCACAATGGCATGCCATAGGCATTGGCGGCGGCATGGGCCACTGCGCAACTCACGCCAAGAGTCGAATTCGCTCCTAAGCGTTCCTTGTTGGGAGTCCCATCCAATTCAATCAAGCAGTTGTCGATCAGGCCCTGATCTTCGACCGGGAGGCCCAGAATCGCTGGAGTCACTTCTTCGTGAATCAGCTTGACTGCATTCTCGACGCCCTTGCCAAAATAACGCTCGCCACCATCACGGAGTTCGTGAGCTTCGTGGGCTCCGGTGCTGGCGCCAGATGGCACGATTGTTCGACCAGTGACGGAGTTTTCGACTTCGACTTCTACTTCGACAGTCGGATTGCCCCGAGAGTCCAGAACTTCGCGGGCGGTCACACCGGTAATGGCATACATGTTGAGCTTCTCGTCTGACTTGTTTGATATGGTCTATTTAGGACATAAGGAAAACTTTCCTATCCCCTTTATGTCTAATGGTTTCCAGTCTGTAAAGGACTGCTTTGGAAAATCCGGATTGCGGGCCAAATTGGGGACTTAAAACCAAAATCCGGGGGGTCGGTGGCGGAAGCAATTGGGTGGGGAAATGGCCTCGCCAGCAGCTGTATTTCGACAAACCGAGTTGGTGGTTTTGTCGCGGACGTCGCTAAGCCATAATCAGGGCCGAGAACAATCTGGGAAATGAGGACGATACCGATGAGAAGGCCGATCAAATCGATGGTTGCACTGCCAACACTGGTTACCTTGGGTAACACGTTTTGCGGCTTCCTTGCGGCGACCTATTTGGTCCAGGCGGCCGTTCATTTTGGCGCCAGCGGAGGCCAAGAAGCGGTAGATCCCCAAGTTTATCACTATCTGGTCAGGGCTGTGTGGGCCATATTCCTCGCCATGGTTTTCGACTTCATGGACGGCAAGGTGGCTCGGCTCACCGGTAGCGAGAGTAATTTTGGCGTCCAAATCGACTCTCTGAGCGATTGTCTCTCGTTTGGCGTTGTGCCAGCACTCATGTTCAAGGTTCTGGCCGAGTACGAATTCGGCATGTCACCCAAAGGGGCCTTAGTGTTGGCATGCTTCTATCTCTTCGGTGCAGTCCTTCGCTTGGCGCGCTTCAACTTGGAAGCCGACACCGAGAACGACGACCACAAAAGCTTCAAGGGGCTTCCAAGTCCTGCTGCGGCTGCAGGTGTAGCCTCGATTGTCTACCTTTATGCCTCGCGCTACGAACCGAATTGGGACTCCGCAATTGGCCACGCCTTCCCGTGGATCGTCACGACCCTGGGAATTCTGATGTGGACGAAGTTGCCCTACATTCACTTCGCCAACACATTGTTGACGGAAAAACGCCAGCCGTGGCAACTGTTAGCGATCATTGGCGGTATCGCCATCGTCGCAATTGAACCAGAAATTAGCATTCCCGTACTGATGATGGCCTATGCGCTTTCAGGACCAACCCTCTATGTCTGGAATCTCCTGACTGGTCGGTCAACAGTGGACGGAGAGTCGATTCTTTGAGCAAGCAGCAAGGGCAAGTCGTGCTGTTGAGCTTGGGCTCCAACATAGGTGGTCGGCGCGCCCATATGGCAGCGGGCATCGACGCTTTGTTGGCCTTGCCGGGAATGACATTTTTGAAAGTCAGTCGTCTTTATGAGACGGAAGCCTGGGGCGGGCCAGAGGGGCAGGGGTCCTTTCTTAACGCTGCTTTGCTGCTCCGATCCGAGCACCTGTCGCCGATGGCCTTGCTGACTGAGATTCTCAAGATCGAAGCTGCGGAAGGGCGAGTTCGAGAAATCACGAACGGTCCCAGAACTCTGGACATCGATATTCTTCTGTGGGGCCAAAGCACAGTAAAGATAGATCATCTGCAAATCCCACATGTGGGGCTTCACGAGCGCAGTTTCGTCCTGCAGCCAGCGGCTGAGATCGCTGGTGATATGGATCATCCTCTCGCTCAATCTACCATTGCCGAACTCTGCCAACGCGTCGGTTCGAATGGTCTCATCCAAATCATCCAAGAACGGGGTTGGTATCATGCTCTCGGTCAATCGACGTGCCAGTGACGTACGGACTCTGGTTAAGGACTGGCGGGCCACGGGCCGCCGTGTGGGCTTTGTGCCAACAATGGGCGCTCTTCACGAGGGGCATGGGGCGCTCATTCGGGCGTCTATAGAAGAGTGCGATCGCACCATCGTTTCGGTCTTCGTGAATCCGCTTCAGTTTGAACATGCCGAAGATTTGAAATCTTACCCACGGGACGAAAAAGCCGATCAGAATTTCATCGAAGACTTAGGGGCAAATGCTCTTTTTCTGCCATCGGCAGAAGAAATGTACCCAGATGAGCCGCTCACGATCGTCACACAAAAAGGGCTAACAGCACACTTGGACGGCGCTGCACGACCCGGTTTTTTCGATGGCATTCTCACCGTCGTGCTCAAGCTATTTAACATGGTTGATCCGGATGTTGCCTACTTTGGCAAGAAGGACTTTCAACAAGTTGCCGTCATCAATCGCATGGTGACTGACCTAAACATGAATGTTGAAATTCGAGGCATGCCGACAGCACGTGATCGGGATGGCGTGGCTCTTGCGTCACGCAATAAGTTGCTGACAACGAGTGCCAGGGAAGAAGCGCCGCGGCTCTATGAGGCTTTAGAGAATTTTCGGACCAGGTTCTTTGACGGCGAAACAGATGTCAGTCGGTTGACTGAAGAATTCGTCCACGACCTGAGTGATCTGACCGACGTGAAGATTGACTATGCTTCCGTCGTCGACCCCAAGACTTTGTCACTCAGGACGGAAAAGGTTGAGGTCGGCGATGTCTTGGCAATCGCGGTTTTTCTGGGGCCAGTACGTATGATCGACAACATCACGTTGGACTCTAATCGCCGAGCATTCTATCGATGAATGAAGTGCGTGAGATTGCATTCGCGAAAGTAAATCTTTGGCTCGAGATTCTTGGCAAACGCGAAGATGGTTTTCACGAACTTGAAACCGTCATGCATGAAATCGGCTTCTTCGACGAGATTTTCATCGAAGAAAGCGAGTCATTTTCCTTCACGGTTGACGACCCAAGTGTGGGAATTGGCGAAGATAACCTGGCCATCAAGGCCCTTCGAGCTGTCGAAGGGGCTGTCGGGCGTTCACTCCCTTGCCGAATTCGTCTACAAAAGAACATCCCCGCTGGCGGCGGGTTAGGGGGCGGATCCAGCGATGCCGCAGCCGTCATTCGAGGCTTGAATCGCCTCTTTCACTTGGGCTTCTCAATTGCCCGAATGGAAGAGATTGCCGCTCTATTCGGCTCAGATACTGCGTTCTTCGTCCGCGGCGCCACTTCCATGTGCCGGGGGCGCGGAGAGATCATTGAGCCGATCAAAACATCGGCGCAATTTGCCTTTGTGATGGTTTTTCCCGGCATCCATGTACCCACAGGACCGATTTTCCAAGCTTTGCAATTGACCGGGCCTCCAGTGGAGCCGTATGATTTCTTAAAGGAGTTGTCACTGGAGAACGGCGACTCCATCAGACCGATGCTGTTTAATCGGATGGAAGACGCGGCCATGCGGGTTCACCCAGACTTGGCGGTCCTCTTGTCATTGTTGAAGCCCAAAGGGTTCATGATGTCCGGCAGCGGTTCGACTTTGTTTCTCCTCGCAACCAGCCGAGATCGTGCGGAGTCTGTTGCCTCTGATCTTGAGCGCAAACACGGCCTCAAGACGTTGGTTGTCACCTCTGCTGTCCGCTCGTAGCGGCAAGGATAGGCACCCATGAAGATCACAGAAGTGCGCGTGAAGTTATTGGCCGCTTGCGAAGGTGACGAGAAGCTAAGGGGCTTTTGTTCCATTACCTTTGACGATGAATATGTTGTACGCGACATCAAAATCATTGAAGGTGCGCGAGGGCTCTTCGTCGCCATGCCGTCGCGGCGGGTCACAGCAAGGTGCCAGAGATGCGGTAACAAAAACCACCTGCGTGCCAGGTTTTGCAATGATTGTGGAGTGTCACTCAAAGTGAAACGTCAAGACAACAACAGCGATCAAGGACCCGCCCGGCTCTTTGTCGATATTGCTCACCCAATCAATCAGCATATGAGGCAGCTGGTCCATGATTACATCGTGGAAGAGTTCCATTGCGAAGTCGCTCGATCGAACACGGACAACAATTCTCGGGCGCACACGGAGCATCCTTCAGGTGCCTCAGAACGACATGACCACGATCTCCCTGATCAAAACATGGAGGCTGGTGGGTAGTCTTGCGTCCATTTTCCTCTTTCTTCCTTTTCGGACTTTCCCGAGCCGGAGTTTCTGTCGCACGATCTTTGATGGCGCAGGGTCTACGTTGCGACGGAGTGTGGACACCAAGCCCAACCCGACCAGGACGTCCAGATCCTGAAGCCTTAGGATTGCAACTGCATCCCTTTGACGGCTGGGGGGCGGCCAAAAGCCAACTGCTATTGCTGGCCCCATCAGATGATCAGATGGCTGATCTGGTGACGAAGATCGCAAATTCGCTGCCGACCAATCAGATCAACTTCGATTGCTGTGCATGTCACATCTCGGGCAGTCTCGATCTCAAGATTCTCGAGCCTTTGAAACGGATCGGGTTCGGGGCCTCTGCCATTCATCCACTTCGTGCTTTTTCTCAGCACGAAACGGAGGGAAACTCGCTTAGCGACGTATTCTGTGGGATGCAACAGGGATCAGACCATTCCGAGCAGCTGACCAACTTGTTCCGGGCTGCTGGCGCCAAGATCGTTGCAATCTCGGAAAATGGCAAAACGAAATACCACTTGGCAGCGGCTATGGCGAGTAATTTGATAGTGGCCCTACTCGACCGCAGCGAGTCGATTCTGAAAGAGGCGTGCCCAGGGATAGTCGACCCCAAGGGGATTATTAGTTCTTTGGCTTCGAATTCTCTCAACGAATACTCACTGAAAGGTGCTGCTGAAGCGCTGACCGGGCCGATAGAAAGAGGGGACGTTCACACCGTCGTGCGTCACCTTGACGCACTCCAAGCCTTGCCAAGGGAAAAACTAATCTACCAAGCCCTGTCCCATGCGATTCTGGACATGGCTTTGACGAAAGATGGGCAGGGGGCGCAATCGGCCGAGAAGATTCGTTCGCTCCTGAACGATGGAAAATGACACGAATCGATTCTTTTCTTAGCTGTGATCAAAGATTGGAATTCGTATAAATATAGGGTTGGCACCTCGGATGGCCAAGGGAAACCCACGTTTGGTGCTCGATGGCACCGAATCCAGCGACGATCTCTCAGGGGAAGTAATTAGGACAAATATGACCACTGGAGTTCACATTTTCCGCATTCCCTGTCTGGCTTGGATTATGATCTTTGCCGTTGTCCTTGCCTACCCGCTCCCCGCCCAAGTCACCGACCCCGCCATCAAAGCCGTCGCCGAGGCGGTGGTGGCGACTCATGATCAAGAGGCGCCTGATCAGATTACTCCACAAGAAGTGATCGATGAACTTCGAAAAAACCGGGATCCCTACTATACGATCTATCCGTCGGTTCTTGAGATGTGGAAGAAAGAGGCCATGCAGCCTCGCTTAGTGAGACTGTTTCAAGAAGAAAATCTGCCATCCAATGTCTTCACCGCCATAGCGCTTGTTTTTGGCAAAGTTAATGAACGCTCCTCATTGCCGACCCTTTTGCGGGCACTTGTCTCTGGTCGGCTTAAAGAAACGAGTGAGACGATCCGGCTCCATGGCTTGCAAGATTTCGACGAATTTGCGCCCATCTATCCCGAAATCAAAGATCTGATCAAAGAATTTGGCCAGCAAAAAGTCGACGGGCCGCGAACAGATCTCGTAAATCTGTTGGCCCTGATTCCTGGGTTGGTCCAACTGCGAGAATTCAAAGAAGAGCGTTCAATGGCTGCCGATCGATACTTTGCGATCGATATGCTCCTGACTGCTTGGGCCACAGAAAAAGGTAAATCCTCAGATTCAGGCCCGGTGGGAGTGGCTTTTGCTTCAACCCTTTCGCAGTTGGTCGATGGGGCTCTCAACATTCAGACACAAGCCCAGTGGAACAATTGGTTTTCTCAGTATCGCCAAGACAAGGAAGTGGACCAACGTTTGCTCTTGGCTCAGGTGTATTCCGATCTTGTCACAGACCTTCGCTCCAAGAACCTGAAACTCGAACAGAAGCGGCGAACTGAAGTTGCCGCGCTCATCAAACGCATGCGTGCCACAGGTGAACCACCAACGCGCTTCTTGCTGGATGAAGACGCGTCGCTCAGACGTATGTCTTCTGTGACATTCAAGAGCATGTCAGATTCTCTTGGCGATGCTCAGAGAACAACAGCGATCGTGGCGCTCACCGAGATCCTCAACCGAAAAGACCTTGATGAAGAACTCTATCGTGAGCTTCTAAACGTAGCTGGTCCATTGGGAAAGAAGTCTCCACCAGATGAGAAGAAAGCTCTCATTGTTGCGATTTTCGATTCTCGGCAATCAACCCAGCCACAAACATGGCAGGCACGCCTCAAAGCGGCAAGCGCCATTGGTCTGCTCGATGATGAGAAGAGAATTGCGTCTATCTACGCGTTCGCCAATGTCGGGGAGCGCAAGAAAGCTGAGAGCTGGAGTCGTGTTCGAATTGACGTCATCAGGTTAGCTCAAGAACTAAGCGTCGGATTCGACTTCATATCGTTAGCACTTGATGACGCCGACCCCGATGTCCGGGGTGTCGCAGCCGTTATTTTGAGCGTTGCTAGTTCCACCTTGACGGAGGAAACCGTCGATCGCCTGCTTTTGGCCGCTTCCAAAGAGCAGGATCAGGGAGCACTCACGCGTATGCTTCAGTCGGCAGAGACCATCGTTAAGAAGAAACCTGAAACACTCTCATTGGCAGCACTTGAAAACGTGCTTTCAATTGAATTCAGCAAGGTCGAGCCCGTGACCCAAGCTCGGTTGTCCTTGGTTCTCATTGCCGCCAGCAAGCAGCCAAAGAAATACACGTCAGCCACAGACGCGATCATCAAGCTGATCGATGCAGTCGTGAATGTCGAAACCAAAGCACTCCAGAGCGAACTGATCAAGACGATTGTTGACACTCCATGCTCCTTGGTTACCCCAACCCTAATCAAGTGGTTGGCATCCCCCGAAAATCATGCCAAGAGCGACTGGCGTAAGGTTCGAGACGCGGTCGTCGCAGATGTAGAACAAAGCAAAACCTGGCCGCGCGACATCATTGGACTTTGGGATCTTTGCGTGAGCGTTGCCAAGCTCTCGCCGGAGGACGCGGGGATGACATCGATGTCGGTCGTCATGGCAGCTCAGAATTTTGCAGAACTACCAGAAGCACTATCCTTGGACACCATGCGAACAGCTCACGAAGAGTGGAGCTTGGCGAGTTCTTCGAAGAATCTTTGGATAAATGTCCTCGAACTGAGAGAGAAGGATGTCGAGAATGCCAAGGATGATCGCCGGCTCTTGGCGAGCTTAGGTGCTCTACGGGAGAGGCTGGCTATGGTCTGGTCTGAAAAACGTGGCGAATTGCTAAAAGATGCACGTGGTGACCACCAAAAATGCCTGGAGAAGAATGGGGCAGATGAATCGGAAGCTCAGCAGGTGTTTCATCATCTTGCGGTTGCAAGGATTGCTGTCTTACTCTTAGACTTTGACGGTGCCAAAGCTGCCTTGGCGGAAGCTGGCGGAGAAGCGGCGAAGGCCTTGCCTGCATCATTGATTAATGTGGCGATTGATTGCCTGCGGACGCCAGGGAGTGCGGCCGTCGCTAAGCTTGAAGTCATTCCAGAGGAGCGAAGAGTTCAAGCTCCCCTCACTATAGCGTGGCTCACTTGTGCAGCGAATGCACTTTCTCCTGACATGGCTGACTGGCGGAAAGCAATGGAGGGGGTCCCTTCCGACGCCAGTGTCGAATTGAAGCAGCGACTTAAGGAGCGGGTCGGGCTGGTCAACAAACTCGAGCGCATCATCAAGGCACGTATCGAGGGCAAAGAAGCACCGGCAGAAAAAGAATTGGTCCCTAACGAACTCCAACTTTTGACGACGACTTTGGCGAGACGAGCGCTGGCGATTTATGAGAACGATGCGTCAAATGCAGAAAAGCTCACAAACATCCTCGTCGCTATCAGCAAAAATAAGAAACTCGGTTGGCCGACGACTGTTTCAAGTGAGAGTATGGCCTCTTGGGCGGCCGTATTGGGCACATTGACAATCAAAGTCACAATCGATGAAAATTTAAGGGAAGTGTTCTTGAGTCCCGTCGGCTCTTATCTATACTCCCTTGACTAAATGGCGCGGGGTGGAGCAGCTGGTAGCTCGTCGGGCTCATAACCCGGAGGTCGTCGGTTCGAATCCGGCCCCCGCTACTCAAGAAGACCAGGGGCAATTAATTGCCTCTGGTCTTTTTCTATTGCATGCCATTCGCGAGAGGAGGAATCCATGAAGAAGACTGAATGGATCCCTCGTCAGTCGAATTGGAATGCCGCTTCACTTATCGGTGAGGTCAACAGAAGTGACATCGCATTGGATGAGCAGGCTCTGTCAGAGCTGAAGAACTACTTCTGGGTCGACTTGTGTGCCGAATGGGATTCCAAGTATCTGCATGATGAGTTGCACAAGCATGGACAATCATGGTCCCATGATTTCATCCGATTCGAGGAGGCCTGGTATGAAGACGAGATGAATCATGCCGAAGGGTTTGTGGCGATCTACTCGCTCCTTTATGGCGAGTCGAAAACATCGATTCTCAAAAGACTTAACGAACGAACCCCAGATTTTGGGACAGTCGCTGACTTCATCAAAAGCGAATTCGACCTCTGTCTTCTTTTCGCCTACGACGAACTTGCGACGATGCGGGCCTACCACTTAGATATTGAGCTCTACCAATCTCTCGGACCGAGCCAATTTCAAACTTGGATTCGGATGTTGCTGAAAGATGAGACCTACCATCATAAGAATGGCTTTGATCTCGTCCTGCGGAACCATGCGCATCGGCTATCGGAAGTCGACTCAAGGATTCATCAATTCCTGGAATACGATGCCAAGAATCCACCCTACAAGGCGACATTCATCTTTGACCACGAATGGGACCACGTGGCCTCTGATTTCTTTGCCACCACCGCTAAGGTCCTCACCGACAAATTCGAAACTTCAAAACCGGCCTCCACAATCCGCTGAAATCGCTTCCCAATTTCGCTTTGCACCGCTAAACAACACCGCATCATCTTCGGCGTCATTCCCAATTTGGGACCTGAATCGTTGGAAATCGGTCGAGAATCGGGCCTGAAGGACATCTAAACGAACTTGTTGACAAGAAGAACGCAGATTCTATAGTCGCGGGAATGGATAGATGTGTTGTAAACCCAATGAATTATGGTGCTTTCGTCTTGTCTTCAATCTGGACTTCTTGTTTTGCACCCTTTGATGGTTGGCTTGACACTTTTTGTCGCTTTTTCTGATGCCGGGAATATTGAGGTCTCGGGGTGAGCGCAAATCTCTGACGTAAAATCACTTAGGGCATTTTCATAGGTTTTCACAATTGGGTTTCTTCGTCGTCTTTAGGTCGAAAAGGGGAATCTAGTTGGTTAAGTCGGCCTCAAAAGTGGCCGATGAAGCAGTGAACTCGCTTCAAGAGGCTATAGGTGGCGTTGGGCGAGTCGAAAGAGAACATACACGTTACAGATTTTTGAGAAGTTGCGCTCTATAGGTGGAGCAAGGCTTAAGAAACCGAGGTTCTAATTTTGCATAAAATCATCATGAACAAGCTGATCAAGGTCGCCACCATTGTCGTGCTAATCTTGGGATGCTCCGGAACACAGCGAACGCAAGCCCAAGAGCTGGTCGACTATGCCTACCCAGTCAGCGGCTGGATCAATGCTTATGGGCCAAACTCACAGTCATCTGACTGGGTGACTCGTAAGTCGCTTGGCGATTTCCTGGATATCGTGATGGACACAGTTGACATGCCGAGTCATCCGCTTCTCCATCCAGCCCTTGGCCCATTCATCAGCAAATTTCATCACGCTCGTTGGTGGGAAACGATCAATACAATTGCGAACGAGCCACTGCCTGCAACTGGTGTTCGTGCAATCAAGCTCTACTCGTCAAGTTGGATCATCCAGTGTCAGGATGGCGATGACGATTTCACTTTTGGGATAGACATCGCTGAAGGCCCATTCGGACCTTCCATTTACACGCCAAACAATACACCTGTTCAAACCGGTCAAGTTCAAGCCATGGCCAATGCCTTGGACGTCTACTTTGTCTCACACATTCACGGTGACCACCTTTCGGCCCGTTTGATTTACGAGATGCTCCTGCGCGGCAAGCCAGTTGTGGCAACTCAGGAAATAAAGGATGACATCATTATGTTTGGTGCGCCAAACACACATTTGGTGATCGTCCCTGATTCCGAGAATTCTCAGACAATCGGCCCACTGACCTACACTTGTTTCCAAGGGTGGCAATACGGCGCCTTCCTCGATGCAGCGCAGACAATTCCTGATCCAGACCATCCGTTCAACACCAGTAACAATGCATTCATCTTCAACTTGAATGGCAAAGACATCGTTCATTTTGGTGACAACAACGACTCCGGAATCGTTCCATTCTTACAAACGAAATTGAATGAAGGGTGGAGTCCTGATTTGCAGATGAACTTGGGGCACTATCACACGACTTTGGCACCAATGATGAATCCAGAGCAGCGCTTCCTTTCGCATGACTTGGAATTCCACCACTTTGGGAATGCCTTCCTGTCACTCTTGGTGAACCCAAACGGCCCGTCAACGAATCGCCGAGTCTTGATCTGGGGCGAATACATCGACATACTTTAGTCGGACAAATTGCTACTTACAAAATTGGGGAGGCCAGATGGCCTCCCCTTTTTTGTTCGTTGAAAACGATTGTAAGACCGCGAGGAACACCATTATTGGCAAGAATGGCGAAAATCGGAGGTAATACGGCGGGATGTATTGGGGGCTCGTTCGTCTTTTCTCGTGTACGCCTTGTCGAGAATGTGCGAATCTCTTTGTAGCTGAGGATGAAACCATGAAATGCAATTCCGAGAGTTTATTCGCGCTTCTTCCCGCCGTTCTCATCTGTTTGTTCAGCTCTGTTTGCGTCGCTCAGGATGAACAAGAATCCAAATACCTCAGCGACCGCGAGCTAATCCTACACACGTTATCGCGAATCACATTTGGGGCTGATGACGACCTCTTGGAACGCGTTGAATCCATTGGTCTAAAGACTTGGCTCGAACGCCAATTCGCCCATCCTGGGATGGACAAGAGAACAGCAGGCATGCTCGCCAAATTCGGCAGTCTCAATCTGACGTCAGAAGAAATCTACAAGCAGTATGCTGGCGACCGCAAGAAACGCGGGCAAGTCGGCCCCGAGCTGAAGGGTTCGATTGTGATCCGCGCCACCTTAAACAACTGGCAGGTGGCTGAGGTCATGACCGAATTCTGGCGCAACCACCTCAACATCGATCGTGCTAAGTCTTCTTCTCTTCAGTACACCGCGACTCACTACGAACAAGAAGTTCTTCGCAAGCATGTCTTCGGTGATTTTCACTCGATGCTTTCTGCCTCTGCCAAGCACCCAGCCATGCTCGTGTATCTCGACAATCACATTTCCAGAAAGCCGCCCACCAAGACAGAACTCAAGTCGGTTGCACGCCGCGTACGTCAGAAGACGGGATCGAAGGAACGCGGACAAGAAGCAGCAAGCATTGCGGCACAGAGAGGCCTCAATGAGAATTATGCTCGGGAGCTTATGGAGCTACATACTCTCGGTGTGGACAACGGCTATACTCAAAAAGATGTGGTCGAAGTTGCCCGTGCTTTGACTGGGTGGACCATCAACCTAGACAAACAAAAGTACGAGTTCCTTTATCAGGAATCGATGCACGATGGTGGTGACAAGTTTGTCTTAGGGAGGATGGTACCGAGGGAAAAACGGCGCAATGGAATCGTCGAGGGTGAGAAGATCCTTGCTCGACTCGCGACCCACAAGAACACCGCTCAATTCTTGGCTAAGAAACTCTGCATCTACCTCATCACTGACGAACCACCTCAAAAACTCATCAATCAAGTGGCAGGCTATCTGAAACGTTCCAAGTTCGACCTTGGCATTACTGTCCAGAAGATTTTGAACTCAGACGAGTTTCGCTCTCGCGAGTATTTTGGCTGCAAGTTCAAGACGCCGATGGAATTTGTCATTTCTTGTTTGCGCGCCGTGGATGCTGAAATTTCTTCAACAACGGCATTGACCGCGTGGCTTGAGGAAATGGGCCAACCAATTTATGGTTGCGAAGACCCAACAGGTTTCAGCGACACCGCAGAGTCATGGCGAGACCCTGGAATTATGGCGTTCCGCTGGAAATTCGCTCTGGATCTGGTTCAAGGTAAGATCAAAGGTGTGAGGATTCCCGATGCGTTTTACGCTGGGATGTCGAAGGCTCGTGCGCCACACATGGTCAAGAAGTTGGGCGACAAAGTCCTTCCTGGAGGCATTAGGTCTCAGACGATTCGAACGTTGCTTCAGGTTGTCAAGAAACACCGTTTCCTCATTGAAGAAGAAAACGACTTGATTGAGATCGCGCGCATGGAGAAACGCAAACCTCCTCGTCGTGAAAAACGAGTCGCTATCGAAAAACGGCTCTTGGCAGTTCTGTTGGGCTCGCCAGAATTCCAACGGCAATGACTTGCACGGCAAGCCCAAGAAAACTGACAGTCGAAAACCCCAAGAAAATCTAATCTAAGGTGCACAAATGAAACGTCGAGAACTACTGAAGGTTGGCTTGGGAACGATAGGTTCGACATTGTTGGTTCCGTCGGCACTTGGGGCTCGCATTTTCTCGGCTCCTTTAGCGGATGCTACGAAGCGAACAATTGTTGCCATCTACCTCCGTGGTGGTGCCGATGCCTTGAATATGATTGTTCCTTACGGTGACAAATTCTACCGACAGCTACGGCCGCAAATTGCCATCACTGCAGATGCCGAAAAAGAAAACGAACGCCTGATCAAGCTCAACAAGATGTTTGGTTTTCACCCGGCACTCGCAGCGCTCAAGCCATTCTATGACAAGGGAATGATGGCGCCGATCGTTTGCGTTGGTTCCAACCATCCGACAAGAAGCCACTTTGATGCCCAGGATTTCATGGAATACGCTGCTCCGGGGAGTCGGTCTGTGAAGGACGGTTGGCTCAACCGCTATCTGGCTGCGGTCGAAGTGCAAAATAAAACGGGGCTTCGCGGCGTTGCCCTACAAAAGAAACTGCCGCGCTCACTGCGCGGTTCCTATCCCGTCTTGGCAGTTCCCGCCGGCAAGAGTGGTAAGCTCATCAAAGTTCTCGACGAGTTCGACGATCTCTACGGCGGCGACATGGATGGCAAACGCACCAAGGATGGCGCCGAGCAAGTTGGACGCGATACGATCTCGAGGTTGCGACGTTTTCACTCCATCGTAGAAGGCTCGTCCATCGCTCCCTCGACTGTGACTTATCCAAAGGGACGCTATGCCCAGGGCCTTTCCCAAATTGCGCGGCTGATCAAGGCGAATGCCGGTCTTGAAACAGCGTGTCTCGATGTTGGGGGATGGGATACGCACACCAATCAAGGTGGCGCGACTGGGAATTACGCTAATCGTCTCAAAGGAATCGCTGACGGCATCAGCGCCTTCGCCCGTGATCTTGGCGATAAGCGGATGAAGGATGTCTGCGTCATGGTTATGACCGAATTTGGCCGAACCTGCCGTGAAAACGGCAATCAAGGCACCGATCATGGACATGGCAGCGCCATGTTGATGCTTTCAGGCAGCCTCAATGGTGGTCGCGTTGTTGGCGATTGGGCCGGATTGGATCCAAAAAAACAACTTTATCAAGGCCGAGACCTGCAGGTGACAACCGACTTCCGTCAGGTTTTTCACGATACTTTGAAGGACTACATGGGATTCGACGTTCCATCGTCGTTCTTCCCCGATTACAGTCCGCCAAAATCGCGTTCCAAGGCACTCAAGCTCTTCAAGTAGTCATCATCAGACGTTAACCTTGCTCAGTAACCGTATGGTCATTGAGTAATAGGAGCGACCGATGGCGACCCAAGCATCTGAATTGAGACGAGGCAATGCAATTCGCCTCAATGGTGATTTGTTGATCGTGATTGAGACTAATCACGTCAAACCAGGAAAAGGCCCAGCGTACTTGCAGAGTAAACTCCGCAATGCCAACAATGGGTCTATTCGAGACTATCGGTTTCGCATGACCGAAGGTGTCGACCGGGTCTTCACCGAAGCTAAGCCCTGCATCTTCTCCTATCGCTCCGGATCCAACTTGGTGTTTCTCGACAACGAGTCGTATGAGGAATACACCGTCGAAGCGACTTCGGCTGGTGACTCCATTCGATTCTTCGAAGAAGGCGACAACATGGAGTTGAGTTTTGCTGACGGAGAATTGCTGGGCATCAAGTATCCCGAGTATGTCACGCGAACTGTGGCATCAACCATGCATGACGTGAAGGCTGCGAAGGCGACGAACCAAGTCAAGCCGGCAACCTTAGATACAGGTGTAGAGATTGGCGTGCCTATCTTCATCAAGGAAGGCGACCGGATTCGTATTAGCTGCGAAACCGGAAAGTACCACGAACGCGTCAAGTGACTTCCTGTTCGTCACGGACCTCTAGGCCCCAAGCAAGGCCTGAATATCTGCTCCGGTGAGCCCATCAAGGGCTTGCGGAGCAGCCTCCAAAATTGAGTCGGCCAAGTCTCGCTTCTTGTCTTGCAATCGCAAGATGCGCTCTTCAATTGTGCCGTCACTTACCAAACGAATTGCATGAACCTTGCGCTTTTGGCCGATACGGTGAGCACGTGCAATGGCTTGGGCTTCGACCGCAGGATTCCACCATGGATCAAGCAGGAAGACAACTTCTGCTGATGTCAAGTTGAGTCCAGTACCACCGACCTTGAGTGAGATAAGTAAGACACTTGGCTCCACGCTATCTTCAAACTCGTCGATAACATCTTGACGATTCTTCGTACGTCCATCCAAGCGCAGACTCGTGATCTCGCGCTCGACCAAGGCTTGGTCGACCAAATCCAAGAGACCAACAAACTGGCTGAAAACAAGACATTTGCGGTTGCTGGCAAACGCATCTTCGAGATGATCGACCAAGAGATCAATTTTCCCAGAGCGTCCTTCTTCAACGCCCGGCAGCAGCATTGGGTGGCACGCAGCTTGTCTCAAGCGCAGCAGGCCTTCCAACATCATCGCTGGGGAGCTCTTGCTGTCCTTGTTGAGGAGAGACTTTCGAAGGGCGATTTCAATGCCCTGGTATGCGCGTCGTTGATCGTCGGACATAGCAACAACCAAAGTCTGTTCAGTCAATTCTGGCAGGTCAGTGGCAACCTCCTCCTTGCGCCGGCGAAGGAGAAGCGGGCGAAGTGCTTGGCGCCAACTTTCCGGATCTGCGCTTTCGGCTACGCGAGTCAAAGATTGCAAAGATGCTCCTGCTCTAAAAAGGGCGGGATTAAGGAACTGCAACAGACTCCAAAGATCATCGATGCGATTCTCAAGGGGAGTTCCTGACAAGGCTAATCGCATGGTTGCCTGCAGGCCCATTGCGGCCAATCGGGTCTTGGAACGTTGATTCTTGATCGCCTGAGCCTCGTCCAAAACGCAGAGTTCAAAGGGCTGGGCCCTTAATTTCTCTGCATCTCTTCTCAGTACGCCATAACTCGTAAGGACAACTTCACCACCCTTGAGATCGTCCAGAGATCGGCTGGCACCGTGATACTGGCGTACGACGAGATTGGCGCAAAATTGATTGGCTTCTCGTTCCCAATTGCCCAAGAGTGACAGTGGGGCAACAACAAGAAAAGGTCTCGATGAAGAGGATGCGAGTTTCTGCATGAAGGCTAGGACTTGGACGGTCTTGCCGAGGCCCATTTCGTCAGCCAGACAACCACCCAGGCCACTGCCGCGCAAGAATGACATCCATGCCAATCCGGCTTTCTGATATGGACGTAGTGTCCCAGAGAAGGCTTCCGTTGGTTCTTCTTCTGAGGCAGACAGTTTCTTCTCTAAAGTCGATTGGACATCGCTCAATGCGGGTGCACCAGGGATCACTTGATCACCGAGGACCAGGCGCGCCAATAACGACTGCTCTGTTGCGAAACGGAGTTCGCCATCGACATCTGATCCGAATGAACTCAGGCCGGCAAAGCGGTCGAGTTTCTTGGTTGATTCCTCATCCAGGAGAATGGCGCGATCCTCGTCGAGTTGCACCCACGGACTATCAGGACTGTAGTTCTGGAGCAGTGCGCCGATGCTGACATTCTCACCGTCGACTTCAACCTGGCCGGTCAATGAGAACCAGTCTTCTCCCTGGCGAATTGCAAATCGGCCAGCACTGGCATGGGCCACAGGCAGACCACGATGAACCACATCCCATCCTCGATGAAGGAGTGTTCGTATGGCTTTCCGGCCAGATTTCTTAGGAGAATGAAATACGTTGGCGTCGTTCGAAGTTGGTTCGAAACCCAAAGCAAGAAGCTGCCTGATGAAATCGGCCTCGCGTTCGCGTTTCCGCAGGATTTGGCATTCCCTGTTTTTTGACAGAGCCAATTCTCCTGGAGCCGCTGGACCGATGCGTGTCTCACCATAGAGGATGATAAGATTAATCAACCCGACGCCGCCTTTTTCAGTGTATTCCGAACGCGCACGCGGATCTTGTTCTTCGATGGGGAGGATGGCTTTCGACCCGGCAACGAGTCTCGGGAGAGGGTGGGTTGAGGCGACCTCTTCCAAGAAGCGCCAGGGCTTACCATTTGGTATGGGAAGCGTAGTCTGTGTTCTGAGAGTCTTGGCCCACGCGCCGCCCCCGTAAGCCCGAATGGCGTACAACTCGCCGTCGATAGCAATCCATGGTTCCTTTCCCGGGAGAAGTAAGTCGGCCTCGCTGAGGCGTCGGACAGATCGATTGCGGAGAAGAACTCCTTCAATAGCGATAGGCTCCTCTTGATTGATCCGGAGAGCTAACTCGACGCCCGTGCCTCCCATGGACAAGTAGGAATCCGTTTTGGGTTTGACGAAATCGCCCCAGGTCAATCGATCTGTTTCAACAAGGATCTTGAGCAGCTGTTTCGCTTCCATCGTTTGAAGCAACCAGGGTCCGGCTGGATTATACATGCCACCGCCATGGAGAACGTCTTTCCAGCCGCCAGAGAGTTGTGCGAGTTTTCGAATGGCGGCGATGTCACGGTCGTCGTGGATGTTCGCCCAAGTCAGATGATCAACTTGAATTCGACCACCGGATTCGTCATGGAGAGAAAGGACGACACAGTTCTTCCGCAAGCTCTCGGAAACTTGAAGCAAGTAGACCGGACGGAACGAATTGGCGTCATCATCCTCATCTTCGTCCTCCACTTCCTCGTCTTCGGCGTCGTGGTCCAGGAGCATCTTGAGAGCCCAAAGATGCTCGCAGCCAGTTTGATTTTCTTCGAAATGAGGGCAGTCACAACCATGGGCAGGCCCGTCCGCAGATGATTCCAGATCAACCCACACAAAAACGTGACGCTTGAAATGTTCAACCCGAGCTTCAAAAAACGTTGGCCCGTCTTCGTCGAGTTCAATTCGTCCGTCTTTGAAGAAAGACGTCCCTAATTGGACTTCGGCATCGGCAAATTGAATCGCAAGCTGATCGACGGCATTGGTCATAGAATTTGTGATCTTGTTCGTTGAAGAGACAAACTGAGGCCGCTCACTGAAAGAAACTAAACGGTCGTGCCCTCAGTGTCTGGGTCGTTCATATCGAGAGCATCTTCAATTCTTTGGATACGAGTCTTAAGCGAAGCGATCTCCGCTTCAAGATCTTTCGTTAAATCGTCTTTGGCCAAGGGTTCCACAGCTCCAACGTCGCCTACCCGAGTCATCGAGATCACCTCTTCATGCGGCGTCTCTTCATCCAGGTAGAGGGTGTGGTCGTAAAGCTGGGCCCGGCGCCCGGCTGTGGGACCAAGCAAAGTGATTAAGCCTCGATTTCTCAGTTCTTCGACGTGCTCCATCAGTATCTCAAGGCTCGCGAATTTACGCATCCTCGCAACTCGTGATCGTAACTCGCCGGCAGTTTGGGCTCCGCGCAAAAGCAGCTCACCCATGATTGGCAATTCTTCATCACTCAAATTGAGCTTCTCGTGTGCCCGATGCTTCCATTTCAAGACCCTGGAACCCGCTCCGGTTACGTTGGTGGCCCATTCATGGACGTAGAGGTTTCTAAGGGCACCCTCAACTTCAAATTCTTCAATGGTGACCACTGGATTCCGATTAGATCTCTGGTTGCAGCCGTTGGTGAGGGCGTTCTGGGACAATGGATACAGATTCGGCGTACTGAGTTGCTTCTCGATGAGTACGCCAATAATGCGCCTTGCGGTCTTGTCTAGCACTTCGCTCATTGAAGATGTCCCGGAATATCTGACATTCATGGATTCTTAGGCCCCTGGATTGTATCCTGCGAACAGAATAACGCAGGAATTAGGGTGCCATTTTTCGCATTTCGCATCGACTATATGTCAAAGATGAATCAACTCACGCAAAAAAACTGCTCAGATCGACCTTTCAGTGTACTCCAGCTCTTCTGTTGCTTGGTTTTGCTTTTGTGTGGCTGTCGAGATGGGGCGAGCGAAAAATCGGCCGCCCCCCAATCTGGCCCCATTATG
>JBLINQ010000087.1:0-21395 GCA_047639315.1 Planctomycetota bacterium | reverse complement strand
TTGGGCCGGGCATTGTCTTCCTGAAAGACCCAAGTGCCCCGAACACTGGGCCATCAACATCTAGGTATATCGTTCAATAACACCGACGAAGAACGACGTGAGTTGAAGCGAATATAGACGCGAAAAGCCCAGGTTCATGAACCTGGGCTTTTCTTTTGCGCCTTAAGCACAGTTCCCTAAATCTTTCGCCCTATCGACTGAGGCAAGATGCGACGACGGCGACGTCGACGATGTCTTGAGAAGAGCATCCGCGGGAGAGATCCATGAAGGGCTTCGACAGTCCTTGGACCAAAGGGCCGAGGGCTGTGGCACCAGCCAAACGTTCAGCGATCTTGTAGGCGATGTTGCCGGAGTCGAGATCGGGGAAGACGAAGACGTTGGCACGTCCGGCCACGTCGGATTGCGGTGCTTTGCGTTTAGCAATGGCTGGCACCCACGCCGCGTCGAATTGGAGTTCACCATCGACGGCAAGGTGAGGGGCTTTTTCTTTCACGATGGCCAAGGCGTTACGAATTTTTTCGACCCGCGGGTGATTGGCGCTGCCCTTGGTCGAGAACGATAAGAGAGCCACCCGTGGTTCTTCTTTGGTCAAGAGCTGATGACTCTCGGCCGAGCTGATGGCAATGGCGGCAAGTCCTTCGGCATCTGGATCAGGAACGACGCCACAGTCGGCGAAAGTAACGGCGCGGTCAGCCAATTCCATGAGGAAGAAGCTAGAGACCAAGGTGGTTCCTGGGGCGACCCCTAAGCCTTTGATGCCCGCACGCAGGACGTCGGCAGTTGTGGCTTCGCTGCCTGCAACCGAAGCGTTGGCTTCGCCAAGGCGAACCAGTGTTGCGGCAAATAGGAGCGGATCTTTCAATTCGCTGCGCGCTTGTTCTTGGGTGATGCCTTTCTTGGCGCGTGCCCGCATGTATTCAGCGACGCAGCGATCTTCGAGCATCTCGTCGCCGCGTCGAATGACGCGGGTCCCTTCGGCGACATCGTAGCCGACAGGAGGATCAACCAAGATGGCTTGGCCGTATGCTTTATCTTGGAAGACGCGCGCCGCATCTTGCACGCGGACGTCACCAATCTCCGGAAAGATCACTCTTCGAGAGCGGCCCCAAGCGCGCTGGCGCAGTTTTTCGATTGTCGCGCCCATTAACTGAGCAATTCGTCCGGTACGTCGACTTCCATGTAGAGGAGACCCAAACCATGAGTTTTGCCTTGGGCATCGGTCTTAAGACTCTCAGAGCCACCGCCACCAAGAGAGTCATGCAAGAGGAAATTGAGGGCTAAGATGTTTGGTGCCTCGAAGCGTTCGATCTCGCCAAAGCAGATGTCTTTGAAGTGCTCTTTCAAGCGATCAGCCGTGAGTTCCTTGACTAAGAACGGGTAGATCTCTTTCGAGCGGGCCACGACACCGACGTTGCTGCCGTCGCCTTTATCTCCGGAGCGCGCATAGGCGATTTCTGAGAGTTTGACTCGTGCCATCTTAGTTCACCTCTTCCACGGAAACCGTAGTTTGAATGAGTTTCTTGTCGATCAACGCTGGCCAGTAACTAATGATGTCGGTCGCCTTGGGACGTCCACCGGCGAAGCCAGTGACTCCTGGAGGACCACTGGTGACGAGAGGAACGATTTCCATTCCTAAGCGGTTGATCTTGGCCTTGTCTGTGCCTTTTGCGCCGATGCGCAAAATGACTTCAGCTGGCTCAGTTGGTGAGTCAGCGATGCCTGCGTGACAGACGTTGGTGCCAACGATCTCGATCATCTTTTCTTCTTCGCTGAACTCGTAGCCGTCGTACTTGACTCGGTCAAAGACGATCTCGGCACAAAGCTTTGCCTTCGCCACGGCGTCAGGACCGGCAACGGTTAGTTGACCAACAGTCTTGTAACCTTGGTGGTAGGAAATCGAGACTTTGTAGGTTGGTGTGGCAGGCTTTCCTTTGATGCCACTCACCTTGACGCGGTTGGCGCCGTCTTGTTCCAGTTGAATACTGGTGAAATCAGCTAAGCCATCTGGAGTGATGTAGTTCGCTGGATCGCCCATTTCATAGACGAGCTGTGAGGTCACAGTCTCGACGGAAACGAGCCCGCCGGTGCCTTCGTGTTTCGTCACATAAAAGTCACCGTTGGAGTGAGCTTCAATGACCGGGTAGCCGATGTTGGCCATGTCTGGGACAGTTTGCCAGTCGGTGAAGTTGCCACCGGTGCACTGGGCGCCGCACTCGATGATGTGTCCCGCGACGGTCGCTGCGGCCACTTTATCGAAGTCTTCAAAGCTCCAACCAAACTCATGGATCAGAGGTGCTACAACTAGGGATGGGTCGGTGGCGCGTCCGGTGATGATGATGTCGGCGCCTTGCTCCAAGGCTTCGACGATAGGCTTCGCGCCGATGTAGACGTTAGCGCTCGAAACCTTGTTGAGGTGGGGCTTCAAAGCTTCGCCGGTGTCCATGTTGAGGAGCTCTTCACCGCTGTCGATGAGATTCCCCAATTCATCAAGAATGTCATCGCCTTCGACGACAGCAATCTTGATACCGGTAAGGCCGAGCTTCTTCACGGTCTCTGCTACCGCCTTGCGGCAAGCTTGGGGATTCACACCACCAGCGTTGGCGATAATGCGGATGCCCTTCTCTTGGCATGTCGGCAATACACGTTCGACCATCTTCACGAAATCTGTGGCATATCCGGCCTCAGGATCCCGAGTCTTGAGCTTCTGCATGATGCTCATGGTCACTTCGGCCAAGTAGTCGAGTGTGAGATAGTCGAGCGGTCCTTCATTCACCAAACGAACCGGACCGAGGATGCTATCTCCCCAGAACCCCTGACCATTGGCTACTAAGACCTTGTCGCGCTTTGCCATGATTTCATAAATCCTTGCTATATAAAGACTTGAGCCGTTCGGGTGTGGCAACCCCAACGGCTCAGTCTAACCAAAACTCGGGGTGGTCTCACACCTCTTAGGCGTCGTTGATTTCGCCTTCGAGGGTGTGGTTGCCAAAGGAGTCGTAGGAGAGGATTTCCTCGAAGTTGAGGAGGCCCATCCGCCCACGTGCTGGTTCCTTGGCTTTGCCGATGGTGCACATCATCAATGGGATCTGATCTTCAGGCAAACCACAGATCTCGGTGACTTGCTTCGGGTCAAAACCAATCATCGGGCAGGAATCGTAGCCCATCTCCCGAGCCATGAGCATCATGGTCATGCCGGCCAAGCCGATACTCCGGCAAGCCTCATCCCGAAGGAGCTGCTCGTTGGCGTAGAAACCAGGAATCATGCCACTAAACATGGTCTTCACGTCTTCTGGGGCCGAACGTAAGTAGCGTTCTACTTTTTCGTAAGCCTTCATAGCGCCACAGAGAACGACAGTCACCGAAGCCTCTTTAACTTGGGCCTGGTTCCAGGAGGCAGCGCAAAGCTTGTCCTGGGTGTCCTGATCCCGAACCGCCACAAAGTGCCAATTCTGCATGTTGAAAGAACTTGGGGTCAGAGCCACGTGCTCCATCAAGTGACGAATCTCGTCGTCCGTCATCTTGTGAGTCGGGTCAAAATGCTTGACGCTACGTCGCGATCGAATTGCTTCTAAGAGATCCATGACATCTTCCTATCGAATCTGATTCTAATCTTCCGGACCAAGCCCGTTTTGCCTCATCCAGTCAAGCAGCATGCTATCTGACTGACGAGGTGCGGCAAAGTGACAATATTACCCAGATGCAACCAATATTGAGAACTCTGGGGCTGAGTTAATTGACCATCCCTGCCCTAAGAAGAAGCGTTAGTTCTTGCGATTGAGGCGGGAGTCGCCGGCCCAGTTGAGGTCGGAGAGGCTGTAGCCGAAGCTGCGGAAGGAGGATTCGTGCTTGGCGACAAAACGATGGAATTCGCCTTTGCTGTTGTTGGATAGTTCGCGCCACATTTCGAAGTAGACATCGTTGGGTTCGATGACTTCAGGGAGTTGGGCGGGTTCTTTTTCTATACCGAGGAATTCTTGGACCCTGTGGATCGTGTCGAGGGGGTTGGCGAGGAATCCTTCGTAGCTCAGGGTGATAACGCGGTCGAGTGATTCCATGTCCTGGGAAAGTTGTTCGTGCGCTTTGAGCCAATGATCGAGGAGATCTTCGGTGGTCGTCTCGCTCCACATCTGAGTGCCATAACCAACGGCGATGGGGTGTCGAGTCAGACAGATGAAGTGTGATTGGGGGAAGAGCGATTGGAAGAAGCGCGTCCGCACGATAGTGGGCGGCGATTTCTCCAAGAGGATTTCTTTACGGGGGTCCCATTGGTGTTGCCATTCGTGCAACAACGCGTCTCTGGTTTTGTCATTCGCTAATTCATGGTTTTCATCCATGACGGCGTCTGGATGAAAGGCAAACATGCCGGGGCCGCCCAATGACTTGGCCGTTGCAATCGTCGTTTGAAGATGCTGGCCTTCATTCTCTGGTACTCCCGTGTTCTTGAAGCCAGAGACTTGGCTGTGTTGCTTGAGCATACGCGAGAGGGTGGAAGTACCGCTGGCATGGAGCCCAACAACGAAAGCAAATTTATGATTCTGGATATTCACAGTTGGCGAACAAATCCTTAGTCGACCAGAGGCAAACGTCTTAACGCTTCATCTAGTATGAAATATAACACATGTTTTGATTCTTGGCTCAATACCGGTCAGTCGTGATCGGCGCGATATCCAAAGGCCGTGAGCGCTTCTTGGCAAATCTTGGCGATCTCGGATCCTAACGCTGGATCTTGCTCTTGCCAGCGACCAACACTTCTTGGCGCCGCGATTTCTCGGGCAGCTGCAATGGTGTCGGCTTCCACTCCGATGAAGGCGAAGATCTTCTCGGCGGTTGCAGCGGGCGCGTTGCAAAGTGCCTCAAAGCGGAGCTGGAGATATCGGTCTCCCAGATGCGTCTCGCCGTATCGCTTGACAGCCAGGTTGGCTTTGGCCCAGAGCTTGGCGGATTGAACTGGGTTGGTCTTGTCGCAGCTTTCTCCCAGGTACTTCGACCCCAGATAGGCAAGTTGCCCCTGGTTCTTCGAGAAGGCCATATCTCGGCCGTCGCGAATCAAGTGAAGAAATTTGAAATCTGGGAAATGGCGGTTCAAGAAGGGCAAGAGATACATCATGCGGGGATTCTTCACGAGCCATGATGCGTCAGCCTTTATCCCCTGGCCTCGTAATCGGACGAGCGCCGCCAGAAAATGTCGATCCATGCGGGCTTGTTTGATGCCGCCGAGATCTTGGTTGCCGGCATCTACCCATTGCGGCAACCAATGACTGAGGAACTCCGCCATATCGAGGGAGTCATTATCTTCGTTGAGGTTGCACCCCAAGTGAACATGAGCATGAGCTATGACTTTTGAAACCGCCCGGGTGCCCGAGCCGCCGGTGCCGCCGATGACCAGGGGGGAAGCCCAATCGGCGTGCTGATCCTGGACGCCCTCTAAGGTTCGGCGCGATGCCGAGTCCTCAGTACGTTCACGCATTGTCCGCATCAAACGGTAAAGCATGGCATCCTTTGGGTGACCAACTCTAAACGGCGATATTGCTTGTCTTTGCCCCTCGAAATGACCGGAATGCCGATTCCCCTCAGGCAATACCGATCCCAGCCCCCTTGTGGAGATACCATATAGTACCCCAGGTAGAACGCCAACCATCTGATTTTTCAGAGTATGGAAATTCATCGCAAGCGGCCATTTATTCGTACGTAAATGGTCCTATATAGACGCCACATGTGGAGTGTGGCAGATGGCCCGAATGTTAGTTGGCTTCTTCGATGAATTGAGGTCGGCCCCAGTAGAAGCCTTGGCCAAATTGAGCGCCTAAGTCGCGCACCACGCGAAGGTTTTCTTCAGACTCGATGCCTTCGACAATGCAGGTCGCACCAAGTGCTTGGGCAACACGAAGGAGCCGTTCGAAGGAGCGACGTAGGCCAATGTCCTTGGCCACACTCCGCCCGAATCGGCGCGAGATCTTGATGATGTCGGGCTCTAAGAGGACGAGGGCTTCCAGTGAACTGCGCCCAAAGCCGACATCATCGATGGCGATGCTGACTCCTTGCTCACGAATGCTGGACAGGATGTCGCAGAGTTTGGCCGGGTCGCCGATTACGTGCTGCTCACTGAATTCGAGGCAAAACCGCTCGCGTGGGATCCCTGCCGGGAAAACGTTGAAGAGATCCGATGGATCAACGTTCTGCAGGGTGGTTGGCAGGATATTGACGTGAATCCGTTCGTTGGCTGTTGCCATATTGAGGCCGGCGGTCAGGCAGCTCTTGAGGCAGATCAAGTCGAGGGCGCTGACTACATTTTCATCAGGACACGCCCGAAACAGATCGGTCGGCATTTCAAAGGGACCTTTTGGGCCTCGGCTCAAGATCTCTTGGGCGACGACTTTGTTGGTCGTCAGGTCCCAAATCGGCAAGTTCACCGGACGAATCGAATTCGATCCATTCAGCATCTTCAACACTTGGCCCAACCCTGGCTCAAGGGTGGCGCCTTGTTCGTCAGAGATACCGACGCGATTCTTGCCCGAATTCTTGCCGCGTTCGAGGGCATGCCGTGCGTCGGAGAGGACCTGAGAAATGCCACCGTCAGATTGGCAAACGCGGCTAAGCCCGAGACTGATTGTCACGGGGACGGGGCCAGTGGTACTTTCGTATGGCTGGCGCTCAACTGCCACTCGCAGGCGATCGGCAACACGCATCGCTTCCGCATCACGAGTGCTCGGCAAGATGAGGAGAAACTCGTCGCCGCCAATTCGGGCGACCAAATCTTGGGGCCGTAGCATCGATTTGAAGATACGTGTTACGTGGATCAAAACACGGTCTGCAACGGCGTGCCCGAATTTGTTGTTGAGGTTCTTGAAGTCGTCAAAGTCAACCAAGATGGCAGCGGATGTGTCGCCTTCTCGATCGGCACGTTCAATCTCGATAGTTAATTTGCGTTCTAAGCCACGACGATTAAGTGCCGAGGTCAGAGGATCAAAGTGAGCCAAATGCTCAAGATTAGCATTCAGGGATTGAAGTCGTTTTGTCTTTTGTTGGAGGGCCACTTCGCGGTGGTGACGGAAGGTGACATCTCGAATCGAGATCAGGAGGCATTCCTGGTTTTGCCACTCGAAATGCAGGACACGTGATTCACCGAAACGACCGCTGGCTGATTCAACTTCGCCGTCTTCTAAGAGCTTCGCGGGCAGGCGGTCAATGTCGGTAGCTTCAATGCCAAGCCACTCGATAGCGCTGGTGTTGGCCCAATGCACCAAGCCGTCCTCTTGAGCCACGATCAGTGCGTCTGGGGAGCGGGCGAAGAGTTGCTGGAAGACTTGGTCAGACCAAGAATAGAGTGCGACACTCGGTGAGATTTTGTTTGCAGCCATGGGTGGAGCATTATCCTCTTTATGCCCAATCGCCAAAGCGATTCGGTCAATCCTCGATGTGCCTGAACGAAATGATCACTCGCTCCCAGTGATCAAAATCGGGTCGCGGAAGCATAATGAAATGGCTTCCCTAAGAACAGGATACCTTTGGAAGTAATCAACTGAGTCGAGCGATATGGATCACTCGAATATTGAGGAGCTGAGTTAATCTGCTGAGGAGCCTCAAAGTGGTCCCTTGCCACCAAATCTTCGATGATCGCAAGTTGTACAATTGTGAGGCGTCCAAGGACGTGGAGGGGCTCGGGAAGGCACAAGAGGCTCAAGGGAACGGGCACCATTGACGCCGGTCTGAGCTCCCTCCATCTATCTTTCTCCCGATTCTGCCCCAATCGTTGCACGAATTCCGAGTACCATCCGTTTTCTTCTGTGTAAAAGCCGTGGAATGCTCATTTCGAGTATTTGGATTTTTTATAGAGGTTCCCTAAGAAACTCGCTGGTGGGTCGTTCTCCTGGTGTGCCCAAGAACGACGGTAAGCAAGTAGGCAGAACAAATGGCGCAATCGACGGATGGAAACAACCGAGACTCTGATCGGGTCTGGGTCAGGGAAGCACTGAACCAATATGAGCGACCGCTCATTCTCTATGCTTTTCAAATCTTAGGCGACCTTGAACGTGCGCAAGACGTCGTCCAGGACTCCTTTCTTCGATTATGCCTTCAGGATCGGGAAGAAATTCAACCGATCGTGCGAGCTTGGCTTTTTACCGTCTGTCGCAATCGGGCTTTGGACGTGATTCGAAAGGAGAGCCGCATGACCTATATGGCGGAAGAAATGACCCACCCACAGGGATCCACGACGGACATTGACCCAGCTCAACTCGCAGAGAGACGCGATCACTTATCTCACATTTTGGCGTCTGTGGCAGTCTTGCCCGATCGTCAACAAGAGATACTTCGACTCAAATTTCAGCAAGGTTTGAGTTATCGCGAGATCGGCAAAGTAATGGAAGTTTCCATTTCAAATGTCGGAGTTCTGATCCACACCGCGCTTCGAACACTGCGCACAAAACTCGCCGCATCTCACCACGATGTCCGCCGAGCACAAGGAGAATAAGATGAACCTCAATGACGAAATCTTGCTCACATCATTGGCACTCGGCGAACTCGAGGGCGATGACTTACGAACAGCAGAATCTTTGATTGCGACAGATGTTAGCGCCAAAGCATATTTTGATGAAATGGTCGGCTTGACGGGCGAGCTCACCACCAGCATGGCGCAAGAAGTTGTGCCTGGCTTAGATCCAAGCCGCCGTGCTGTGATTGAGAAAGTGACTCAAGGCGCGGAAGTCAAACATGTCAGTCCATTCAACATGGACCTGCGCCCATTCGCTGTCGCCGCCGGTTTGATCTTGGCAATTGCTGGGGCCATTAGCTTCAACTCAAAATCCTATGAACCGATAGTGGATAGAGAGTCCTCGGAAGTTATCATCGACGAGCATAGGACTTCCTATAGCCTCAAATCGCAGAAGAACGTCGATCGGCAAAACAATATTGCCAGTCATGGCGTCGCTGGGAATGTTCATGATTCACTCAATGAAAATTCAATAGAGGTCGTGGATCTGTTCTCTGGCCATGTCGATGAGCCAACGAAACAAACCGATGGTTCCTTCATCGGCTTCTCACAAGATGAAAAGACATTAATGCCGGGACCAGCCGGTGAAGCATCGGCCTTGGCAACTTTGGGCGATGTGGGTGAGCCGGTCGGCCCAACGACTCTTGATCTCCAAACGAATCTCAAAAACATCGCTACTGGTAAGCCTGTTGTCGTGACGGCTGGCGAAAAACGAAGCCGAGCATCAAGGCGCATTGATCTCAAGAAGTTGGCGGCCGACCGTTATGGGAAGAGCAAAGGCGGCAGTTACAAGGGTGCTTCGACACCGGGTGGCGCTGGTGGTCCTCCGGTTCGCGGTGGAAGCTTTGCACCGAGCGGTGGTGGCACCGCTGGTTCAGGGCTCGGACCAGCAGGACCAGCATCGTCGCCAAGTGGCAGCGGTTCGAAGTCCACAAAGGGTTACACTGGTGGTGTCGCTGGTGGTGTCGCTGGTGGTTTGCCACCGGCTGATGCCAAGAAGAGTAGTCACTCAGGAAGATCCGCCAACACATCCACGCGCCGCATCCCAGTATCCAAACCGGATGCTTCGAAGGCACGTGCGGCGTTAGGTTCTCTTGCTGACAAAGCAATAGGAAGCAAGTCCGTTGATCTGCCAAATCTCCGCGTCAAGAAAACTGCTGAGGTGAAAGCGGTTCTTCGGGAAGCGAATGGTGTCACCCCACCGACTAACAACCCGACGACTTTGGGCGTCGAGTTTGAGATGAAGCCAGCCAACTCAACCACGACGCTATACTTTGATGCCCGCTCTCGCGATCTTGCTGGTGAATCCTATGCCAACGTAAAAGAGAACGACTTCGCCATGGTTGGTGTGAGTCCATTGTCGACCATCGGCTTGGACGTTGACACGGCTTCTTATGCCAATGTTCGTCGTCATCTGGAAGCGGGGCAATGGCC
The DNA here is from genome assembly GCA_047639315.1 of Planctomycetota bacterium. Lineage (GTDB taxonomy): Bacteria > Planctomycetota > DRQF01 > S139-23. The sequence continues at coordinate 11,473 of JBLINQ010000087.1, read as the reverse complement.
ACCACGCAATGCTGTGCGGGTTGACGAAATGGTCAACTATTTTCATTACGAAGATCCACTTCCTGAAGATGATGAACCGCTTCGCGTTCACGCGGAAGTTGCGGCTTGCCCGTGGAATCTCGAGAACCGTCTGCTACGCATCGGCTTCCGCGCCAAAACGATTGATCGCGAAGCCAGAGGCCCAAGTAACCTCGTGTTCTTGGTCGACGTTTCCGGATCGATGAAAAGTGCAGACAAGTTACCTTTGCTGGTAAGAGGTTTGAAGGCCATGGTCAACCAACTCGGTGAAGATGACCGCGTTGCCATCGTGACTTATTCTGGTTCTTCAGGATTGGCGTTGCCTGCTACCAGAGGCAGCGAAAAATCGGTCATCTTGTCCGCTCTTGATCGCTTGGCAGCTGGCGGCTCGACCAATGGCGCGTCAGGCATCGATCTGGCCTATCGGACAGCGACTGAGAACTTCGACGCGGAAGGAGTCAACCGCGTGATCTTGTGCACCGATGGTGACTTCAACGTTGGTGTCAGTGACACGAATGCTTTGATCACGATCATCAAAGACAAAGCCGCGACGGGTGTTTTCTTGAGCGTTCTTGGTTTCGGCAGCGGCAACATCAAAGACGATAAGATGGAGGCCTTGGCCAATAAGGGCAATGGCCACTACGCTTACATCGATGGCGATAAGGAAGCACAGAAGGTCTTAGTGGAAGAACTCGAAGGCACGTTGATTACCGTTGCCAAGGACTGCAAGTTGCAAGTTGAGTTCAACCCAGCAGAAGTTTCGTCCTATCGTCTCTTGGGCTACACGGCCCGTCAGTTAGCAGCAGCAGACTTCAATGATGACACGAAGGACGGCGGCGAAATCGGCGCCGGGCATAGTGTTGTCGCGCTTTATGAGATCCGGCCTGCCAATGGCAAAGATGGTGGTCCGAAGGTTGATCCCCTGAAATACCAGAAGCAAGTCGCGCCTACGGACGTCGGTGCACCCGGTGAATTGGCGACAGTGAAAGTGCGTTACAAGATGCCTGACGAAGCTCAAAGTCGTGTACGCTTGTTGACAGTCCTGGACAAAGGCGCCGCCTATGATGATGCCTCCACTGACTTCAAGTTGTCGTCATCAGTGGCTCTCTTCGGCATGCTCTTGTCTCATTCGCCATTCGCCGGTCAGACGAATTTCGATACGGCCTTCGAGCTGGCATTGGCATCTTTGGGCAAGGACAACGATCCGCGTGGTTTGCGCAAGCAGCTGTGCGGTTTGATCCAAGCAGCCAAGGTCATCAGCAATCAGGCCAAGAAAAAAGGCCAACGATAGCCTGTGAACTAAGGCGAGTTGAGAAAGCAAAGTAAAGAGCCCCAAGGGAATTCCCTTGGGGCTCTTCTTGTTTGCGGAGGTTGAGCAAGCGTGCGCGGCGCATCGAAGTCAGCCGTGAAGTGCTCGGCCGCTTGCTACATCTCGCCGACTTTTGAGGCGAAGATGATCTCGATCTCTTTAAGGGTGGTGGTCAGCGCTTTCTCTTCTTTTTCCGTGAGGTTGCCGCGAGTTTTCTCATCCAAGATACGAATAGACTTCAAGTGCCAACGAGCTTGACGTTCGTCGATCGAGTTGGTCTTCGTGATTGGATTGGCGATCTCGCCTAGGGCAATCATGGATTGGGTTGCCATCGTATAAATGATGGTCAGGAAGGATGCTTCCGGTGCTTTTTGTTCAGTCATTATTCGACATTCTCTGATGCGGCGCGGGGCGCAGCTTTATTCTTGCCGCCCTTTTTTTTGGCTTTGCACGCCATGGCTGCTTTCACGAAGCCCTGGAAGACACCGTGAGGTTGAATTGGTTTCGATTTGAATTCTGGGTGGAATTGGACGCCCATAAACCATGGGTGTGTTGGGAGCTCGACGATCTCAACGAGGTTGCTGTCCGGATTGATGCCGCTTGGCACCATGCCGTTTGCTTCCAAGACCTCTAAGTATTTGTTGTTGAGTTCCCAGCGATGGCGATGACGCTCGCTGATGTCGACTTGGCCGTAGCATTCGTAAGCCAGTGTGCCTTTGGTCACTCGGCAAGGATAGGCGCCCAAGCGCATTGTGCCGCCCTTGTCGGTGATGCCTCGCTGTTCGAGCATAAGGTCAATGACCGGGACGCCACAGTCCTTGACGAATTCGGTGGAGTTGGCGTCTTTCATGCGACACTTATTGCGAGCAAATTCGATGACTGCGATTTGCAAGCCAAGGCAGATGCCAAAGTAGGGCACGTCGTTTTCGCGGGCGTACTGCGCTGCGGTAATCATGCCTTCGATGCCACGGGAGCCGAAGCCACCCGGAACTAAGACGGCATCGACGTCGCGAAGATGAAGTTCAGCGCCATCTTGTTCGACGTCTTCAGCCTCGATTTTCTTCAGACGAACTTTTGCCCCAGAGGCGATAGCAGCGTGATCGAGAGCTTCGTAGATCGACTTGTAAGCGTCGTGAAGTTCGATGTACTTGCCGACAATACCAACCGTAACTTCTTCTCTCTTCTGATTGATGATGTTGTCGACCAATGACTCCCACTTACTCAGATCACTTTCTTTCGTTGGTGACAACTGCAAGCGCTTCATGACCAAGTCGTCGATGCCTTGGCGATCAAGCACTAATGGCAATTCGTAGATGGAGTGATCGACGTCTTTTTCTTCGAAGACGGCGTCGAGGGGGATGTTGCAGAAGAGAGAGATTTTCTTGCGAACACTCTCATCGACGGAAACCTCGGTGCGGTAGACCAGGACGTCGGGCAAGATGCCGATCTCACGGAGCTTGCTGACGCTGTGCTGGGTTGGCTTGGTCTTGACCTCGCCAGTGGCGCGCAGATAGGGCAAGAGGGTCAGGTGCAAGTACATGACCCGATCGCGTCCTTGTTCCAGGCCGAATTGGCGAATGGCCTCAAGAAAAGGGTGGCTTTCAATGTCACCAACCGTGCCACCAATTTCAGTGATGACAACATCCAAGTCTTGCTCGGCCATTTTCAGGATGCAGGATTTGATCTCGTCGGTGATGTGGGGCACCACTTGAACTGTTTTGCCTAAGTAGCCGCCAGCCCGTTCCCGACGAATGACGGCGTCGTAGATACTGCCAGTCGTGAAGTTCGAGAGTTCATTAAGCGGCGTGTTGGTGAAGCGCTCGTAATGACCCAGATCAAGGTCGGTCTCAGCGCCGTCATCGGTGACATAGACTTCACCATGCTCGAAGGGGCTCATCGTGCCCGGGTCGACATTGATGTACGGGTCGAGCTTCTGAATGCCGATTTTCAACCCGCGAGATTCCAGCAAGCAGCCTAAGGCGGCGGCGGTGAGTCCCTTACCCAATGAGGAAACAACACCTCCTGTTACGAAGATAAACTTGGCCACTTTGCAAACTCCAATTGGTCCTGCTGAGGACTGCTTAACCACTTGCGCGGTCTTGATATCGAGTACGAAAGGCCTCTAAGTCGGCTAACGTATCGATGCCCGGCGCTGTAGATGATACCAGGGCCACACCGATTTTCATGCCAGCTTGTAAGGCTCGTAACTGCTCAAGCTTCTCGCATAACTCTAGAGGCGATGGCTTAAGGCTAACCAGACGCTCAAGAGCCGCTTTGCGATAGCCATAAATACCTATATGGCCCAGAGCTACAGCTGATCCTTGAGGCAATTCTAGATGTCCGGAAGTGTTGTTCGACCGGGCATGTGGAATCGGGGAACGACTGAAATACAGTGCATTTCCCCTCTGGTCGAGCACGACTTTTACACGATGCGGGGACAGGTATTCGTCCAGCTCCGAGATTTGGCAAGCCGCCGTGGCCAGGTCCAGTTCGAGGTCATTCTCAAGGGTCTTGACCACGGAATCAATAGTAGCGGGTGCTATCTCGGGTTCGTCGCCCTGAATGTTGATAAAAATCTCGCCTTTCAGGCCCTTGGCGACTTCGGCGATGCGGTCAGTCCCGGAAGGGTGATCGGCTCGGGTGAGTGCGCTTTCGACCCCTGATAGCTCGGCTTGGCGTGCGATTTCAGGGTCATCGGTGGCCACAATAATGCGATCCAGCGACTGACAACGTTTGGCGTTCTCGACGACGTGGCGGATCAGAGTTTTGCCGGCGATATCAGCCAGTGCCTTTTTTGGCAGGCGTGTTGACCCCAAGCGTGCTGGAATAATGCCGATAGCCATGAGAAATCCTCGTATTCAGGCCAAAAAAAAACGGCCCGCCAAGTTTGGCAGGCCGCATTTGTGATTAGCGGCGGTTGCTGTTGTCACGCGGGACAGCTAATTGGTCCAGTGGCGCTGACCCTGTGGCCGAGCTGCCAACCTGTTCTGAGAGGCCAACGCGATCGTAAACGAAGACCGCTTGGCGCATCTGGCTGAAGATCGCGTACTTCTGAATCGCGGACGGCTCGCCCCGGGGAGTGCGGGCGATGTAGCTGGACCGACGACCATTGTTTTCGATTATGATGATGCCCTTGAATGAATCGCCCTTTTTCGAGCGATGACTCAAGAGGGCGGCATGACGGTCGGTGTACTTAGCCCGAATGCCGTCTGCGCCACGCTGCTTGAAGGTCTCAAGTAATGCGTCTATCTGCTGATCTGTCAGCAGTTTATAGGTTCTGTTGCGCACACCGTTGGTGATGTTGAGCTGAGATCTCTCGTCCTTGCGCCAAGAGTGCTTCTTGTTGACCAGGATGATTGTCGCCGCAGTGCGTGGATCATAAAGAAGGACCCGGCAATCGCGAATCTGGTTGTGAACAGCCTCGGAATCCAATTCCGGATTGCTTGGATCGGTGTTGTTCTGAAGGCTGCGATCTGGTCGTGGACCAGTATTGGAATTGGTGCGTCCATTCGAACTGGACTCACAAGCGGCCAGAAAAATGACGGCTGCGAGGGTTGCGAACAGCTTAATCGAGGTCGACATCGAGTATCTTCTCCTTGTTGGCGGGACAGAGGTTGATTCTAGGTCGCGAGCCCAGGCTTTCAAGCCATGTACGAAACGACTTTCATAGAGCGTTTCAAAGTGGCAACAAAGTCAATGAGGATGGGGTGTGGAGTTGCTGTGAGTAACGGAATCTTGCAGAGGCACCACATATCGGCGCAAACTCAATCTCTATAACATGATCTGGTGATTTTTTGTTTCCAACATGTCCCCCGCTAAGGCATAATTACATCTGGTTGGTTTGATTTGACCGGGAGGGAAAACCGGCATGGGTAAGCTAGAAAAAGTAGGCGCCGCAGTTGTCGGCGTCTTGTTGTGCATCATTGTTGCCGTCGGTGTCTTGAATCATGGTAAGACGCCAAAAGAAGACGGAATGTCCGAAGCAGACCTGGAGGCCAAACGCCAGGAGACTGCTCTCCGGAACGACGTAATCAAATCGGGAGGTGGCAAGGTTGCCCCGACGAACAAGGAAGACAATGTTGTCGACCTTGACGATTTGGACCGACGTCGTGCCGCCGCCAAGGAAAAACGTGCAGCTGCAAAGAGGAAAGCGGCCGCCGAGGAAGCTGAGAAAGCTAAGAAGGAAGGAGGCCAGCCAGAGCCTGCTCTCGCGAATAGCGGATCGTCTAAAACCGATCCGAACAAAAACGCGGAAGCACCGAAGGGCGAATGGCCTAAAATGTACACCGTTCAAAAGAAGGACATTCTGGGCACGATTTGCCAGAAGTTCTACAAGACCGGTCGTATGTTGAAACAAGTGCGAGCGGCCAATCCTGGCTTAGACGAAAGGCGATTGATTCCAGGTAAGACTGTGATCAAGCTGCCTGCCCCTGATGAAAGCATCGTCTCTGGCAAATCGACGCGTACGACGCCGACCGCCAAGCTCGCCCTAAAGCCGAGACGCCCCGGTTTCATTAGTACCGCATACATCCAACGCCATAGTGAAAAAGCAATTGCAGACAAGACTCCTGAAAAGGGATACTATATTGTCCGCAAGAACGATTCACTTTCGAAGATCGCTGAAAAGCAATTGGGAAGCATCAAACACGCCGAGGCTATTTTCAAAGCCAATAGAGGTTTGATGAAAAATCGCAATCGCTTAGTAGTCGGTTGGAAGTTGAAGATGCCGAAAGTCAACTGAGAAGGGGGTTGGGAAACGTCTAGAAGGGTATGTTTCCCTGGTTGATGCGGGACCTTTCCTCGAGCAGGCAACAGCATTGATTGCTGAAGTCATCAGGAAAGTCTCATTCGGGAGGAGTGTCGAGGCAAGCGACACCCCTCCCACTTTTTTGCCTCCACTTTTCTACTTTCGACGGCTTGTGTCGTATCGGATCAGGAAGGGGCCAGGCAAGGCCACTCCTGCCAAACTTCAGATACTACTCTGAAGGAAAGGCGGAGAGGCGAGGCCTTGTCGACAAGGTCTCGAAATCAAGAAAAAGTGTGCGCCAAGCTTGAGTAGTTGTCGCCGCTCGTTTGGATGTCCCGCGCTTTCGACCGCAAGCAGTCGAAAGGGGACGCGACCAATGGGGATTGGTCGTGCTTAGCGCACACTTGATAGAAGCTTCCTTGGAAAGATGTGCTCGCACATATCCCTTCGGGCATCTTCACCCAGCTATATGGTTCGCGTGGCTCAACATTTCCGCTAGTTTGGATTATTGCGTCGATTTGGCCGTGTGAATCGCCGGGCAGCGTGCGCAACCACTGGCCATGTGATCGAAACAACGCTGTTGATGGTGAAAACGAGCCAAGAGCGCAACTTGGTCACCTCTCCAGAGTTCTGCCAGTCGTGAGCACTCTCGATCCCTCAGCTGAAATCTGGCCTCCAGACGAACCCCAAAACGATCCGATATGGACCGACAGTGACTAGGCGGGCTTCTGTGAGCCTGCTTGGGTATTTACTCGACACAGTCCAAATAAGGCGTCATTTGGCTATGAATCTATTCCGCAAGAAAACCAAGCCTGAAGAACGACGTGCGCACCTGCGCAATCGAATTGCAGGAAACGACTTTGAAGCGACTCTGAAGCGGGAAGATGGCGGTCACTTGCCGATTGCCATTCTTGAGATTTCGGCCGGCGGCGCCAAGGTGCGAACCAATCCTGGTGGTACTGAGAATATAGAGACGGGCGAAGAAGTCGTCCTCGAACTTGTTGTCAGCTACCCTGGTCGTTTGATTCAGCTGGCGGCGACAGTCATGCGGGTCGATGACAACTGTGTGACCATGGCGATTACCGAGGAAAACTTGGACGAGATCCCCCTCGATGTAGAGAGTCGAATGCTCTTAAGTCGAAGGAAATATCCACGGCACAAGATTGCCGAACACGTGGCGATCGATCTCACGATCGCCAGTGTGGTAGTGACGGGAACCTTGCACGATATCTCAGAAGGCGGCTTAGGCATGACCTTGACCAAAGATCATGCCGGGACTCTGAAGCTTGATGACGAGGTCGACGTCGAGTTTCAGTTACCAGGACGACACGCGATCTCCGACATCCACGCTCGGGTGTGTCATCGCACACCATTTGATGGTGATGTCCTTTTCGGTCTTGCCTTCGATTTTGATCGAGGAGACCAAGTTAACCCTATAGAAGAATACTTGGCCCAACTCTCAAAGTAACCTCGATCTGATCCGCGACCGCTCAGACGCCCCATAGGTCGCGGGTGTCAACCGACACGCCTTGAAGTTTCAGGTAGTAAAACAGCTGTGCCTTGTGGGAATTGAGGTGCTCGATGCATTCGAGGAATTGAGCTCCGAGCACGCGCTCTTCTGGATTCCACGGCGCAGAAGTTTTCTTGTTGGATAGGTCTTCTTCGCTTGTTTCTTCAATCAAACGAATTGCTAATTCGCGATCTTTCTCGATCGCAGTTTTGAATTCAGCCAGGCTTTCGCAAGTCGGTTGGGATTCAGCTGTCGGCATGGCCTCATTGGGCGTCATGTCTCCATCTGGCATCAGGGCTGACCAATCCTGGGTGGCAAAACCTAACATCACAGCGCCACAGGCTATCTTGATGTGCTCAAGCAATTGACCGACTGTCATCCAGTTCTCACCCGACTCAGGCCGCCAGCCCAAAGTTGATTCATCAATCTTCTCAGTCATGGAATCAACGACGCGATAGGCAACTTTTGCTTGGGTGTTTAGGAGTTCTGTCCAATTCATAGCTTTACGTGTTTCCTGAATTCGGGGTTGGAGATACCCGGTGAGGGATCCAGGAGCGAGGCTGAGCACTCGCCCTTCATGTATCGGCCCAAGGCTAAAGGCTGCAACCGGGTTGAGCAAGTTCCTGGTGAAGTTGGGCGATGCTGGCTTTTTGACGCCTGGGCTGGTGCCAAGATGCCGGCGGGACGCCAGCGCTCCCAGGTCCTGATTCTGTGGCGGTTTGGTCATCGAGCGTCCGTTGAGTGTTCTCGGCCTTGGCTTCGCCCCATTCACGTCATGAACCCAACGATAAAAACATGCAAACGCTGGGTAACTAATGTCAATCCGCCACTTGGCACTTAATGTCCTGTCTTAGGTCGTTCTTCGTTTCGATTGACGTGGTGAGCACGAGGAGATCGGAAGCGGCCACGGCCCAAGCCGGCGTCCCGCCGACATTCTTCACACTTGGTGTGCCCAAGAATCCTGAGCCACGTTCTTGACGCTTTGGAGGCAAAGAATCGAAGGGAGCGGATTGTCTTCTTTTGTTTGGGGCGTGAGTTGATGAGTGGGCGAGATACTCGTGGAACTCGCAAAGGACACCCACCCTCCGGTTGGTCCTTTGGCTTGCCGTGCACCGGGAGTCCAATGGGGCGTGGCAAGCCAATCTGGGAGTCCAATGGGGCGTGGCAAGCCAATCTGGGAGTCCAACGGGGCGTGGCAAGCCAACTGGGAGTCCAATGGGGCGTGGCAAGCCAATCTGGGAGTCCAATGGGGCGTGGCAAGCCAACTGGGAGCGCCGGCGTCCCGCCGGCATTCTTCGCGCACTGCGCATCACGCGGCGCCATTTCAACGTCGCCTTGGGGCTCAGGCGATATGCGCAGACTCGGGGCGATGGACGAGCATGCCGACTTCGAGGGCTTGGGCTTTTTCGTCGCCGCAGAGGGCGCGGACCAGTTCGAGGGCGAATTCCAATGAGGTGCCGGGGCCGCGGCTGGTGATGACCTTGCCGTCGATGACGACGCGGTTTTCTAAGTACTGCTTGTAGTCGAAGCGGTCACCGAAACCGGGGTAGCTGGTGACGCAGCGGTCTTTGGTGACACCCGAAGGACCGAGGGCCATGGGGGCAGCACAGATGGCGCAGAGCCAACCGTCTTCGTCACGCACCTTGGCGATCAGCGCCTGAACGCCATCATCGGCTAACAGGTGGTCGGCGCCGGGAAGTCCTCCAGGGAGAGCGACCATATCGACCTTCGCGTCACCCAAGTTGTCAATCGTGGTGTCCGTTTCGACGCCAAGGCCATGGGCGCCATAAACAAGTCCCGGTGCCAACCCAGCAACGACAACATCGAGCTCGGCTCGGCGCAGGACATCGATAATCGTGACAGCTTCAATTTCCTCGAATCCCGGCGCTAAGGGAACAACGACTCTTTGACTCATGGCTGACTCTCAACTTTGTGACTCATGAAACGATTCTTTAACCTAAAAGGCCGTCAAGGAATGGACCCCATTCCGGTGAGGTATCTGGGTGTGGCGTGGCGCAGAATCCGGGCAGCAATGGATCTTCGCGATTGAAGACTGGCTTGGTGCCGTCTTTGAGAAGGACAAGGCCTCCCGCAGCAATCACGAGGGCAGCACCGGCCGCAACATCCCATTCGTTCTTAGGAACGAGGGTCCAGGTCGCGTCGTAGCGACAACCTGCGACAATACCCAACTTATAAGCGACGCTGCCACATGGGACGACTTCGAAGTCTGTAGCGCTAAATCGGTCCCATTCTCCTCTTTTGGCTTCACTCCGTGATGCCAAGATTGAAGCGCCCTTGAGTGGCACGTTGTGGGGCATGGCGACGGATTCACCGTTGTAAGTCACTCCGGTTTCGACTGAGCCGAGAACGATCTCACCTGTCGCCGGGTTGGCGATGCCGCCAGCGACGGGCTGACCATCTTCAATAAGGCCGATCGAGATGGACCACTCAGGGATGCCGCTGATGAACTCCTTCGTCCCGTCGATTGGGTCGACAATCCACACCCGTGAGCAGTTTAGGCGACTCTTGTCATCCGCAGTTTCCTCGGAGAGCCAGCCGTCGCCTTCTTGGGGCAGGGTGTTTCTTAGAATGTCGTCGATCTTTTGGTCTGCCTCCGTGACGGGGCTGCCGCCTTCTTTCTTCTTAACTTCAATGGTCTCGGCATCGTATTGAGAGGCGATTTTCATCGTTTGTATCAGTGCTGCATGGATGCGATCGATATCGTCTTGCCGGGAAATAGCAGTGCTCCTTAGTGAAGAAGGCCAAAGCGGCCAGGTTTATTGAGTACTTCTATGTAGCTGCTCAAGAAATAGTGCGGCTTTACGTTTTCCATGATCGTTTCGGCGTCGAAACTCGTGGTCATGGCGGCGCAGCGCATGCCGGCCGCGAGCGCCGCTTCAATGCCGGCGGGGGCATCTTCGAAGACCAAGCATTCGGCCGGTGGTATGTCCAGCAACTTGGCTGTTTCGAGAAAGACGTCAGGATGAGGTTTGCCACGAGGTACTTGATCACCGCGAACAATGACGGCGAATTCCTCGGTCAAACCCAGGCCTTCCAAGCTATGGATGACATTGGCATCCGGAGCTGAAGTTGCGATTCCGAATGGCGTGTGGTTCTTCTCTAAGAACTGCAGGAACTCGACCAAGCCATCAAGGGGCTCGAGATTTCCCTCCGACAGATTCCGGTAGAGCGATTCCTTTTCCATGGTGTGCGCCTGGATGGCACCCGGGTCAAGAGGATCATCGAAGAGGATGGGGAAGATGTCGCGGTTGCGTTTGCCGTCGATTCTCTTGCGCATGACGGCGGTCAAGTCTGGAAGCCCGTGCCGCTCAGTAAACGTTGAGAACGCTTGGACGTGAAAATCCATGTTGTCGACAAGGGTGCCATCTAGATCAAAAATGACTGCATTGATCTTGGGGATCGATGATGAATTGGAATCGCCCGACATTAACCTTCTTCCAAGGCTGAGCGGCGTGTACGGGCGAGCTGTTTGAGGCCTTCGCATCGTGCTTCGAGACTCTCGAGGTTCTCGTGACAATCTTGGACTCGGCCGTTCTTCTTTTCTTCGATGAGTGTGATCAATTCTTCCACCGTTGACTGTATGTGTTCAATTGCTTCGTGGGCTCGTTCTCGACGGACCAATTTCCGAGCAGTGTCTTGCGTTCCAATTTCCGGGATCGCAAGCAATTCGGAAACGCTAATTCGAACGGTCGAACCAACGATCACCGAGATCGGAGCCCCTGGGATTCGGCCCAATCCAATGTTGAGGGCGTTGGCAACAGCATCGCGGGCCACTGAGATCAGTCTGATGATCGTGCCAGAGAAAAATGCTGCCGAATGAGTGATTCCACTGGCCGACAAGTTTCGTGCCTTTTGGCGCAGCTGGCTA
>JBLINQ010000086.1:0-21397 GCA_047639315.1 Planctomycetota bacterium | reverse complement strand
TGTATTCTCCGGTCCCGAGCCTTGATCTCGACGTCATCCAGTTGCTGGGAAGGAAAACCAGGGGCCTTGGCAAACAAACTAAGAGCCTGAGGGGCAAGATCGTTGAGGAAGAGCATTCCCTTCGCATTCGTTTGCAAAAGAACATCCGAAAGAACACGAAACCCCTTCTTGTCAAAGAGGAAGCACTCAGCTCCTTCGACAGGAATCTTCTCCTGGTCGAGAATTTGAATTCTCGCTCCAAACCCCGTACTAACTGCGGCCTGCAGTGCAAGCGCACCGCTGCCGATACCGAGGTCAACCCCTGGTAGAATCTCGGTCACCCGACCACGGCGGGAAATCTCAATGTCGTAAGTTCCAAGAGGCATTGACCTGAACGTCACTTCGCCGTTGTCATCCGCGACACCTCGAGCGATCTCCTCAATCTTCCCCCGAAAAACGGTCGATGTGCCGAGCCCACGTAAGTCAGTCCTCAAGACGCGCACGAGGGCGCCTTCGCCCGGCGCCCCATCGCCAAGATCAAATGTGAGGACAGTCATGGCACGGGTCCGAATGCGGACAATTTCGGTCAAGGTCGTATTACGATCCGGGAGGACCAACGGTAAAGCTATTTGATAAGGACGCCCCCTCTCATCGGAGAAGGTAAACACAAAAGCGTATTCGCCAGGAATGATCTTGGTGAACTGGAATGCCCCAAGTCGTGTTGTTCTCCCCCTTAGGATAGCACGACTGGTGTCGTACGCATCTCCTAAGACCGGGATGAGTTCGATCGCGCAAAAAGGAAGATTGAGACTGTCGACTCGAAGACTTCCCTTTAGAGAGACGCGCCCGCGAGGGCTTAGATCTTCGTTGCCAAGAAGAACGTCACCACCTTCCAACTCCAGAGGCTGTCGCAGCGACCAGACGCCACTTGATTCGACATCACCCCAGGGCATGTGAAAATCAAAGACAAATGAGCCAGGTAAGAGTGAGGTCCTTCTTTGAAGAGGCTTCTTTTCGTCAACGCTGGTCAGTGTGTTGTCCAAAAATGCTGTAGTGGAGAAGTTTAAATTCAACGCCGCTGGTAAACCAGGAACCAAACGACGTAGATCTGTTAATTCAAAGGACTCGCAATCGACCGGCACTTCAATCAAGGCCTGCGGACCGAAGATACGTATCACAGAAGATCCGGATGGAAGGTCTTCGAAACGCAAATCACCAGTTTCTGATAATGGAACTTTTGGCGTCGTCAGCTTCCAAGGACGAATTAACTCGCCATGATCTTCAATGGCAGTGACCAGAACGCCGTCATCCTGTTCCGATTCTTGGCGCACCAAATCAACAAAGCCAATAGCAATGCCGCGAGCTGCGACATCTAAAGACATAGGTTTCGGATTTTCCTCCTCGAATCCCCGGCCGAGGGAGAATGGGCCAGTTGAACCGGCACCTCGACTCGGGCTTGAAGCGCGGAGAAACCAGAGACCACGGGGTAAAGTGATCTCAAACTCGCTGAGGTTTGCCGGGTATTCCAAACGAATTGGGTCAAGGGGATGGGCACTTGCCAAAGGAAAAGCCGTCAACTCGACTCTCTCTGTATCCGGAGGAAACTCTTCGCCTATCGTCAGCCGAATGGTCCTTGTTGCCAAGAATAGATCTGGCATCACACGAGCAGCAAAACCCGTTGTATTCGGAACAGTGACTGTCGATGCCAACGATCCAGGACGCCATTCGATATAGTTTGGCGCATCTTTGGCAAACGTACTGCCAGCAAGATGTAGAGGCAAAGGCTCTAACTTGTAACTGCCTGGTGGTAACGCTGAGACGCGGCATTCGGCAGAACCGAATGGACGGATCATCCAGCGTTCGATCAAATCGTGATCGACGGAGCGCAATCGAAAAGGTATATCGAAGGGCAATTTGAGTAGGAGTGAATCGGTTGGCTGCAACTGCCAATCAAATCCAGAGCGGTTCACACCGGCGGTAATATTGATGTCATGCGCTATCTCGGACGCTTCACCACGAGCTTCGAAAACCAGAGCATGACGACCTGGACGGATGCCGTGAAATTGATATTCGCCGTTTAGATCTGTAATTGCTTGATAGAGAATCGGCGCGGTGATTCGCGGCTGTCTTTGATTGCCGATGACATAACTGAGTGGGACGGGGCGCTCGATTAGCTGGACCCTGGCAAATGGGACAGGTTTTTTCTCCGCTGACAACAAAGTACCACCCCCACTGCCCCCTTTGGCAAAGCGAAGATTGACTGAGGCAGAGACGCCTTTTTCCAAATCGACTTCTTGTTCATGAGAGATCGCATCAGTTGGCGGACGCAAGTAGACATTGAACTTCCCGGGAGCCAGCCCATCGATGGAATAGTTCCCGTCGCTCTCGCTCACACCTTGAAAATAGCGTCCTAAGAACCGAGGATCTGTTTCATCTTGGTCGCAGCCCACCCAAACATGGGGGACTCTCTTGAGATCAGGATTTCGTGTTTCACCGGTGAGTCGGCTACCGATGTCGGGAGTCAGGTGGAAATTTCTTCGCTCTTCACCGCTCTTCAGAACGACGCGGCGATTCGTGATCGCTGGAAAGCCAGGGATGTGAACGAATACAGAGTGGCTACCAGCCGGCAATCCGGCACATTCAAACTGACCTCGTTTGCCAAGTTTCGCGGCTCGGCCACCAACGAGGATCGTCGACTTGTCCCAGGGTGCGCTTGGCAATGGCACAGAGATCTGACCGCTCACAACGGCTGCCGGTAACCAAGTCAGAGTTTTCTGTGTTGCATCTGGAAGAAACCTCCCTTTCGTCGCTTGATCATTTGACTGCAACCAAACTTCGCATACGGCCGGTGGCAGATGGTTCAACTTGATCGAGGCGACCCCTTCTTTCGAAGCGACGAAACTCACACGTTTTCGAAATCGATATTCAGCGCCGCCATCTGGATGCCAGCGGCCAAACCCGGCAATCAATTGGCCATCAACGGAAGACTTTGCTTTGGCCTTCATTGTCAGGCTCAAGTCAGTCCCGGCTCGGAGTTGAAATTTTGGCAAGACGACATTGTCCCGGCCGACGCGCCAGATCTGGACTTGAGGGCGGAACCGAGCGAAATGATCGGTAACGACGAATCCATAAAGCCCTGGTGCGACGTGAGGCAAAGCTAATTCCCCTTCGGAATCGAACTTTGCCTTGAGTAGTGGCTTGCCATCAAGATCGATGACTCTTTGGGCCTCAGTTAAAGGAAAAGCAAGAAGCCACACCGGAGCTTCCGCTGCTTTCTCCGCATTCACCTTCGCAGTAACCACAACACCTCGATCAAGAAAGAGATCGGGAAGGAGCAGCCCTTCGCCATGAAGAAGCTTCTTAAGAGGGAATCTATTCGGAGCAAATCCGACGGCGTTGACATCGAGATAGGGTTGCTCGGGAAAGGCTCCAGAGACCAATCGAAAATTGCCGCTGTTATCAGTGGCTGCACTACTCAACACGACATCTTCGTTGTTGCGCCTGACGACAAGATCAAGACTCGCGGCGCGTAAAACAACCGAATGATGTCGCCCCACAGACACAGCTCTGATCGTACCGTGAACACTCCCCTGGGGATTCCCAGATAGCGCACTTTGCGCATACATGGTGGAATTGAATAAGAGGAAGACCCAAAGGAAAGATCTCAAGAAAGACGGTTTATTCATCGCCTCGATCCTCCTTCACTTTGCCGTGGTCGAATCCGCCTGGTGACACTTCGCATACCTCTCCCTCGCGGCTCAAATATAAACCGGACTCCATCACCTCTCCAGTGACGGTCAGTTTGGTGTCGATATTCCATTCGACTCGCATCAATGCGAATCTTTCTGGTGGAATCGTGAAGATGAGTTCAAAATCTTCACCATCATAAAGCGCATGATCGAGAGCCGTCTTCTCTCCCTTAGACTCGCTTAGGGCGCGAGCCGCCGGTGAAATCGGAATCTGTTCGGCCTGAACGATGGCCCCGACGTTGCTCGACGTCAGTATGTTGTTCAAATCTCTTAGGAAGCCATCGGAGATGTCGGCCATGGCGGAGGGTGGTCCTAGGCGGACAAGCTCTTCTGCTTCTCGCAGCCTTGGGATGAACGTACTGTGATGCCCGAGAATCGATCCACCAAGTGAGCCAGTCACGACGATCAAATCACCAACTTTCGCACCGCTACGCTTGATGGGTTCAGCAATGGGTCGACCGGTCACGCAAGCCGAGAGGATGATACGGTCGCCGGCGCAAATCGTGTCGCCTCCAGCCAAAGCAACTTGCCATTCTTGACACTCGCTGTGGACGGTCTCAAGAATTTGTCGAGAGGCTTTCTTAGCGATTTGCCTCGGCAAGATCATGTTCAATAAAAGAGACTCAGCCTTCCCGCCCATCGCCGCGATGTCCGAGAGATTTGAACGGACAACTTTCCTCGATAGGATCTCGGCTGCTTTTGGTCCGACCTCGCAATGAGTCCCTTCGACGACAGCATCAGAAGCCAACAAGATCCCTTGGTGGTGATCATCGAGAAGGGCTGCATCGTCACCGATAGGAATGAGTAATCGATCATCACTCGGTAACCCACGCAACCACGCCAAAAATTCGTGTTCGGAGAATTGGTCAGACATGCTCTCACGATAGCGATTGAGATGTGTCACGTCGACTGGATTGCGGTTCCCAACCAAAAACGGAGCCGCACAAGGCATTTTAGTCAGCGGGAGAAGGCACTCAGTGAAGTGATGATTTTCGACCTGAGGTTTTCGCGAGGAACAAGGCCAAATACCCGGCAGTCTGGAGCTCCAACCCCTGAGTCAAGATGACGATCACCATTCAAAATGAGAAACTGATCGTCGGGAATCACACCGCTTCGAAGCTTGTGCTTGAGAGGAAGGACAAGGATTTCACGGCGATCCTCGACCTGAAGCTGCCCCTCGCCAGGCTTCTCCTGCAACAGCATCAGGGTTTCCCCGGGTAAGCCAGCGACAACTCCAAAAGCATGCTCCCCCTTGTGTCCCGGTGCCTCAAAGAACACGACCGATCCGATCCCCAGGTGGACATCATTATCGTAATCGATGGTCACAACGGTCGCCCCGGCGGGCATATGCTGAGGTGCCAAATGATTGTAATCTTCTGGGATCGTGCTGACATTATAGCGGATGCAGAACCATGCGATGCCAACCAGGACACCCAAGTAGACGAACTTGCGAATTCGGGCAACCAGCTTGACAGTTCTCTCTTTCCCTTGGCTTTCAATCGTCACCGAATAACTCCCCTGCTTTACAGAACTTTATCGCCGCTGCTTTTGGATCATCAGCCGCGAAAAAACAAGATATTCCCGCGACGCCATGGACCCCAGTTCCGACGACCTGCCGCACATTGTCACTCTCAATGCCACCAATCGCAACAACGGGGACGGAGCTGACTTCACAAATCTTGCCGATGCCACCGAGCCCAAGGTCATGAACCAACCCGGCCTTTGACGGTGTCGGAAAGACTGGCCCCGCCACGAGATAGTCAAGCCCAAGAATCTGATGAGGCTCACACTCCTCAACAGAATGGATACTTCGCCCGACCAACAAGTCGCCTTTGTCTTGACTCATGTCCATAGGCTTCGACTGCCATGTTAGATGAACGACGCGAGCGCCCATTGGTTCAGCTAACTCCCATCTTTCGTTGAGGATGAAAGTTGCGTTGTGGTGATCGCAAAGAGCGCGGAGTTCTTTTCCGAGCCGAAGAAATTCGTCATTCGGGAGAGACTTCTCTCGCATCATGAACCCCCGGATTCCGCCTTCGAGCAGGCTCGAGAGGATTTTCGGTAAGTCAGAACACAGGTCTTGGCGATTGGGAGAGACTGCGACAACACTCAGATTAGGAAGGTGTGCCATCTTGACCTGCTCGATAGAGTAATTCTCTGTTTCTGGCGTCCAGAATGAGCCCTTCATAGAACCTGCCGAAATTCAATCCGGCGGCGGCGATGGCCTTCGGAGCCAAGGAAGCCGGGGTCAAACCAGGGGCTGTGTTGATCTCAAGGATCATTGGGCCGTCTTTGCCAACCATGAAATCGGTTCGCGCCAGACCACGGCAGCCGGCCAGTTGGTGGCACTCAATCGCAAGGTTCTTCAGTTGCACAGCAAGTTCTTCAGTAATCGGCGCTGGGACGATCTCTTTCGCGCCCCCATCTTCATACTTAGAAGCGAGGTCGAAGAACTCACCTTTCTGAGGAATGATCTGAATCACATCCAGAGCCAAGATCCGACCTTCGATATCCGTGTATGTTGGGACCGTCAATTCATCTCCGGCGACACAAGCCTCCCACACAACGGCATCATCTTCAGCAAAGAGACGAGACAGCTCATCTTCGACTTCAATTTGATTATGCACCATGACCACACCATAGCTCGAACCAGCTGAAGCGACTTTGAGCATAGCCGGGAAGCCAACAGTTGAGGTGGCACGTTCGAGAACTGAGTGGCGATCAGACTCCCAATCGCTTTGCAAGATATTGAGATGCTTGGGAGTTGGAAGACCACGATCAACCATGACCGACTTGAAGATGCACTTGTTCATTGCCAAGGCCGATGAGGCGAGACCAGATCCGGTATACGGAATACCCGCCCACTCAAACCAAGCTTGGATGTGCCCGTCCTCGCCGCCACGACCATGCATCGTTACGAAGACGGCTTCTACGCCCCAAGATTTCATGCGTGTTGTTGCATCGGTCGGGCTTGAGGTCTTGCCAAGAAAAGTGAAAGCCCCATCTTGACCGACAATCAACGGCTCGACGTTGTGTCCGACCTCTCGCAAGGCGTCAACGACACCGCGACCGGATTCGAGGGAAATGTCATGCTCTAAGGATGGACCACCCATGGCGACGGCAATCAACATGCATCAACTCCCGGAACCATGATTCACGACTAACCAATCTTACTCGAGGACGAGGTCACCGCTTAAGTCAAGCTTGCTCAAGTCACGAGCTGCGAGAGCTGCTGCGCTATCTGCAAAACGTGGGTCGATGTCGATGGCGATCTTCGAATTGCCATTCTTGTCGCGCTCAACTTTTTTGCCTGCCGCTTCCAGCCAGCGCGCATACATCTCTGTTTGCGCGTCCCGCGATGTTTGGGGCGAATCTTCGCCTTCGGCATTCTTGATCGGTGCGAATTCACTTCTACGGTCGACCTCGAGAACCACGGATTTCTCACACTGACCCAATGCGTCAAAGACAAAAGTCTCAAACTTGACGCCGGCTGTCGTGCGCGCTTCGCCGGTCTCGGGGTTGACGTCCGGAATGTTCTTCTTGGCAACATGATAAGGGAGATCAAATCCCTCCGCCGTTAGGCCTTCAACAAAGTCACGGCGCAACATGTGGACCGCAATGTTGCCTTCGCGAAATTTGAGCTGGCCATCGTCGTTAGTTGCGTTCAATTCCCCATCGCTTAAGTCAGAGTATTCAATGACACCGTATTTGCCATCGATAAGACCAACGACACCAACCTTCTCGGCGGCATCACGTTTGGACACGACTTTGGTAGACATCTGAGCACCAGCAAGATCATGGTGTCCCAAGAAAATCGGGTCGGCCATGGCGGCGAGAGGGTTGTCGACTTGAAAATAGAAGATCTGTTCGATGCCACGATTCTTCATGTCGTCCAAAGCCCCACTCGACTTCAGCGCCAACAAGGAACCTCCGTGACCGTTTGGACTCAGGAAGAGTTTCCCTGGAGCTTCCAGAAGAAGACGCCCGTCTGAGTCCATCGCTGGCAGCATGTCTTGGGAGAACATCTTGACTTGATCTTCGCCAAGGCCAAACCAATCCTGTTCAGCAAAGTACTCGTAAGTCCCGTCATGATTGCTCTGGCTCGTCATCACGTACCACGGGACGGTCTTGCCAAAGCGCGTGGTGAGGGCGGCAATCTTCGCTCCAAAAAGTTGGAACAAAGTCTGCTTACGAACTGGGCTCGCTGGATACATTCCCTTGGGACCTTCAAATCCCAGCCGAGAACCTTGTCCACCTGCGACGATGAAGACGGCAACTTTGCCCCCCGACAGAAGCTCCTCGCCTCGTGCCTGAGCAGCTACGTCTCCGTCTCCGCCCTTCTTAATCGAAGGAGCTGGGGACAAGGGGAGCGAGGAGTGATCCCCGGCCGCTTTCATTTGCTCCTTGAGTTGCCCCAAGAGCTCCCAATCAAGAGCCGACAGCTCCATGAAGAAACTATGGCGCGTGGCAGGGTCCAACGAATCCATCAGGGTAAAAAGATGGCCTTGCCCAGCAGCCTCTGCACTCTTCATGAGTGGCTCGAAATCGAGATTAGCCATGTTCGCTACTTAGTCCTCAAATCGTTTGAACGCCAAAGTCAGATTGTGGCCGCCGAAACCAAGTGAATTCGTCACGGCTGCACGGACCAACATTTCCCGTGGGCCCTCTTTCACATAATCCAAATTGCAGCCTTCGCCGGGGTTCTCATGATTAAGTGTCTGATGGACAACCCCATTGGCAATTGACAAGCAAGTCGCAACAGATTCAACAGCAGCGGAAGCACCCAACAAGTGTCCCACCATGCTCTTGGTGCTGTTCACCACCATGTTCTTGGCGTGATCACCGAAGACGGCTTCCACCGCTTGGCTTTCGTTCACGTCATTGATGGGTGTCGACGTGCCATGGGCATTGACGTAGTCAACGTCCTCAATGTTGAGTCCGCCTTCTTTCATCGCAAGCTTCATGGACCGTTGTGCGCCTTCGGCTTTCGGAGCAGGTTGCGTGATATGATGCGCGTCGGCTGTCATGCCAGCGCCAACAATCTCGCAATAGATTTTGGCCCCACGCTTTTTGGCGTGCTCCAACTCTTCGAGCAACAAAATACCAGCGCCTTCGCCCATGACAAATCCGTCACGATCACGGTCGAATGGACGTGATGCGCGTTCAGGATCATCATTGCGCGTTGACATGGCTTTGAGGGCTGCGAAACCTCCCATCCCTAAGGTTGTGATGCAAGCTTCGGCGCCACCAGTCAAAACCAAATCAGACTCGCCATACTTGATAGAACGCATTGCCATGGCAATGGAATGCCCTGCAGAAGCGCAAGCCGAGGTGGTGGCGAAGTTGACACCTTTGCAATTAAAGTCCATCGACATTTGAGCCGAAAGAGCGTTCAACATCAGCTTTGGAATGAGGAAAGGTGAAACCCGCCCTGGTCCCTTTTCGAGAAGCTTTTTGTGTTGAGCTTCGGTCTCGATGAGCCCGCCAATGCCTGAACCGGCAATGACCGAAGCCATGACAGCTTCGTCTTCCGAGATACCATCAGCTAGCCCGGCGTCCTTCATGCATTCATGAGTAGCGACGACACCTAACTGGACAAAACGATCCAGTTTCTTGGCACGATTGGGCGCAATGGCAATAGAAGAATCGAAATCGCGGATCTCACCGCAAATACGAACCTTGTAATCCGAAGCATCCCAAGCGGTTAACGGCTTGATGCCGCTCTTCCCGGCCAAAAGTGCTTCCCATGTGTCTTGGACGGTAACGCCTACCGGCGATGTGCATCCAAGGCCTGTGACGACAACTCTGCGATTACTGGGAATCATGAATTGAATCTTTCCAAAAGAAGAAAGCCGCGTTCCCTATGGTTGGGGAACGCGGCGTGTCTGATACTCGGAAAAGACGCCTCAACGCAGGCATCTGAGCGCCGCGTTAGGAACGAGCTTTAGCTCTTGTTGGCCGAGATGTAGGTGACGGCGTCACCAACAGTTTGAATCTTCTCCGCGTCCTCATCGGGGATGTTGATGTCGAACTGTTCTTCAAACTCCATGACCAACTCAACGGTATCGAGCGAATCAGCGCCCAAATCGTTAATAAAGGAAGTCGAGTCCGTGATCTTGTCCTTGGTGGCACCCATCTGCTCGCAGACGATGTCCTTAACCTTTTCGGCAATATCCGACATTGCTATCTATCCCTTCAGATTCTGTCTTGGGGCTAACGTAACACTGTGTCCGCCAGCTCGGATCGCTTGCGCGCATCCTACCCGTTATGCAATAAACCAACAGGCTTTGTGTCGTCCTAATACCACTCTGAAGAAAATTCTTCAAACAGAGTTGGCATCAAAAGTGGGTAAACCGGAGGGAGTGCCCTAAATAGCCATCCCACCATCAATTACAAACGTCTGGCCAGTGATATATGAGCCAGTATCTCCAGCTAAAAATGTCACTAATCGGCCGACCTCAGAAGCTCCGCCAAATCGTTGCAACGGAATCACCTTCTTCATGCTTTCTCGGAGCTCGCCTTCGAGCCCCTCAGTCATGTCAGTTTCGATGAATCCAGGTGCAACAGCATTGACACAAACCTGGCGGCTACCGAGTTCTTTAGCCATCGATTTGGTGAATGCGATCACCCCAGCTTTGCTCGCAGCATAGTTTGATTGGCCGGCATTGCCGTCCAAACCAACAACACTAGAGAGATTGATGATCCGGGCGCCCTTGCGCTTCATCAGAGTCTTGGCGAAGACTTTGCAGGCATTAAAGGTGCCCTTAAGATTCACAGCCATGACCTGATCCCAATCTTGCTCGCTCATGCGCAGCAAGAGTTGGTCTCGTGTGATGCCAGCATTGTTCACCAAAATGTCAATGGGACCGAAGTCTTCCAGCACTTTGCCGCACAATTCCTTCATGCTTTCCATGCTGGAGACGTCGCAGCCGTAAGCCTTCGCTTTGACGCCAAATCCTTCGACTTCAGCGGCAGTTGGTGCAGCGCCGGTATCGGTAGTGGCGATGCAAGCGACATGGCACCCTTCTTTGGCTAACTCCAAAGCAATGGCCTTGCCAATGCCCCGGCTCGCTCCGGTGACGACTGCGATTTTATCTTTGAGCAACAGATCCATCTTGAATCCCCTTCAATCCTCAGAGTGTCGACTTTGAAGTCTCAGTCCAGATCTTCAACTTTGTCATAACTAACGCAGGTTTTTTGCCTGTCGATTTTGCGCATCAATCCGGAGAGCACGGACCCAGGACCAGACTCGACGAAGGTCTCAACTCCATCTTCGATCATAGTTCCCATGGCGTTTTGCCAAAGGACAGGCTCAACGACTTGGCGCTCCAAGGCATCACGAATTTCTGCAGCTCTTGTCATGTAAGCGCCGGTCACATTGCCAGCCACAGGAATCGCCGGGTCTTTGAGATCCATGCTATCCAAGACAGCCTTGAGCTTGGTCGCTGCCGAGGACATCAGTGGACTGTGAAACGCGCCGGCAACTTTCAAAGGAATTGCGCGACGAATGCCATGGCTCTTGGCAATTTCTGGAACACGACCGCATGCGGTCATTGCTCCGGAGAGCACGACTTGCCCAGGAGAAAGCAGATTGGCTACGACTAAGACATCGTCACCAGCCGCTTCAGCAGCGACCTTCGTGGCAACTTCCAAGTCGGCTCCGAGCAAGGAAACCATGCCACTGGCAGGCGAGTCTGAAGCTTCTTGCATGGCTTCACCGCGGCGAGCAACCAAGGATAGACCTTCTTCAAAGGTGAACACGCCAGCAAAATAAAGTGCCGTGTACTCACCAAGAGAAAGTCCTGCCGTGCAATCGATGTCTTTTCGTGAGAGTTTGCCGACTGACTCCAATACCGATGTGATCGCAGCCCCAGCCAGATAGATGGCTGGTTGGCAATAACGGGTCTGAGTGAGTTCTTCGTCGGGCCCAGACAAAACGATGCGAGAGATGTCATACCCGAGAGTTTCGTTGGCGCGATCAAAAAGTTCCCGAGCAACGGGATACTTCTCGACGAAATCAGCTGCCATGCCGACTTTCTGTGCGCCCTGCCCCGGAAATAGAAGTGCTGTCTTGCCCATGATTGTTCTTTCTTACCAGCGAATAACGGCTTGGCCCCAACCGAGTCCAGCACCAAAGGCGATGAAGCTAATGAGCTCGCCTTCTTTCACCCGTCCTGCTTTCCGAGCTTCGTCGAAGGCAATAGGGATCGAGGCTGCTGACGTGTTCGCGTATTTCTCGAGATTGACAAAGATACGATCCATATCGAAATCGAGTTTCTTCAGGGCCGATTGAATGATGCGGAGGTTCACCTGATGAGGCACGACCAATCCGATGTCGCTCATCTCGATGCCCAAAGTCTTGCACTGGAATCGCACCAAGTCTCTGAACTTCGCGACGGCAAATTTGAAGACGTCATTACCGTGAAGGGCCATACGGTGGTTGCCGGTTTCTAGGTCCTCGTGAGTAACCGGTTTCTTGCTCCCGCCAGCAGCTCGGGAAATAGCTTCCCATTGACGGCCATCCATACCCGAAGACGAGCAGAGAATTTGTCCACGAGGATGATCTGCCTTCAAGATTGCAGCTCCTGCACCATCACCGAAGAGGATGGCCGAACCGCGATCTTTGAAGTCCATCATGCTGCTAAGGACTTCGGCTCCGATGACCAAAACGTTGTCAACGATTCCGGCTGCAATCATCCCGTGTGCCGACATGACAGCTGATAGCCATCCAGTACAGGCGTTAGTGACGTCCCAACCGCCAGCGTTTTTGGCGCCGAGCTGGTCCTGAACGAAAGCCACGGTTGCTGGTAACAAGTGATCCGGTGTCACAGTTGCCACAATGATCAACTGGAGTTCTTCGGCATCCATGCCCGCGTCTTCAAGGGCTAAGCGTCCGGCCTTGATGCAGAGATCAGAGCAAGGTTGCCCTTCAGCCGCAAATCGGCGCTCTCGCATCCCGGTACGCTCGAAGATCCACTCATCGGTGGTATCCAAAGACGCTTCGAAAAAGGTATTGGGCACCACGTTTTCCGGCACGAAATGGCCGGTTCCCGCGATTCCCACTTCTCGCAGTGTTTTCACCATGACAACCTCTGGATTGGGGTCCTTGGATCTTAGTTCAAGAGTTAGATGACCCTAAACTATTACTCTACACGTAAGGCGTCGACACCAGCCTCAATTTTGCTCGGCGCATCGGCTCTCACGAACTTAGCGGCGAGGGAGATAGCGTTGCCGATGGCACGACGCCCGGATCGTCCGTGTGAGATAATGCAGATGCCGTTGACACCCAGCAATGCTCCCCCGCCGATCTCCGCGTAATCCGTCGCCCGCCGAAACTTCTTGATGTGCTCCGCCATACCCGAATTCTCATGACTGCTGACATGGTCGCCAACAATGTCTTCGAATTGCTTGTGCATGGTTTCCGCTAAGCCTTCACTGACCTTGAGGACAACATTGCCGACAAAACCTTCGCAAACAATGACATCTGCCTTCTTCTCAAAGATGTCACCGCCTTCGCAATGCCCGATAAAGTTCAACGGTGCGGCTTCAAAAAGCTGCTGCGTCTCTCTAACGAGGGTGTTGCCTTTGCTGTCTTCACTGCCAATGTTGAGCAAAGCAATACGTGGCTTCGTTTCCCCTAAGACATGCTCAGAGTAGATTGAAGCCATCATACCGTAGTGAAGCAAATGCCGCGGTTTACAGTGAATGTTTGCCCCCACATCGATCACGATAGAACTATTACCCCGAGTTCCAAGTGGGACCGCGATGCCAGCGCGGCGAACCCCTGGTATGAGTTTCCAGAGGAGCGTAGCACCGCCAACGACAGCACCGGTATTTCCGGCACTGACGACAGCGTCAGCAGCACCTTGGCGCACGGCACCAAGGGCTTTTGTAATGCTATTGTCTTTTTTCCTGCGGAGAGCATCGACCGGCTTCTCATCCATGCCGATCACTTCTTCGGCATGCAAGATTGGGAGTCGATCACGGTCGATGTCAGGATTTTCGGCGTCTAAAACCGCCTCAATCTCTGCCTTCCGACCGACAAGCAGAACCTCGCAGTCGGGTTCTTTCTTGAGGGCTTCAACCGCCCCCATGACGACTTCATGAGGGGCGTGGTCACCGCCCATTGCATCAAGAGCAATTCGCATGTTCAACTCAGCTCCACGGCGTTATCCACCAACGGACTTATCCGACCATATTTCAGTCAGAAAGTTCGAGATGCAGAACGTTGCGACCACGATAGTGACCACAGTTGCTGCAAACTCGGTGTGGAATCAGCGAATTGCCGCAATTCGAGCAACGAATTGTTGTCGGTGTCGACAAGGCGTGATGAGCTCGACGAAGATTCTTTTTGGACTTCGAGGTCCGTCTTTTTGGTACTGCCATGACATTCTCCTGGCGCAACTTGGCACCAGAGGTGCACAAGTCGTGTTCGATCAAATCCTTAAGGATCCCCAAATGGGGGAAGCGACATTTTATGGGGACATAGCCCCGGACTCAACGGTCATAAAGGAATTAGAAAAGTCTACGGAAAAAAGAAAGCGATTGCCGGAAGTCTTTGCCACTAAAGGACTTCCAACAATCGCTGCGACCTGGCCCCAAATAAACTATGCGCCTTTGGCTATTGCCTTAGGCGAGGACTTCGTCATCGCCTTGCTCTCAGCCGCAGCTTCGGCCGTTTCTTTTGCCTTGGCAATTCTACGGGGATCGAGCATATCGAGGAGTTTTTCGCGCACCTCGTCGACGATTTCAGGGCTATCGCGCAGAAACTGTTTCGCTTTCTCTCTTCCCTGTCCGAGCCTGGTGTCGCCGTAGCAATACCAGGACCCACTCTTGTCAACCACCTTGTTCTCGACACCAAGATCAAGAATGTCGCCAATGAGAGAAATCCCCTCATTAAACATGATGTCGAATTCGACAACACGGAATGGCGGGGCAATCTTGTTCTTGACCACGGTCACTTTGGTTCGGTTACCGACAACAGCATCCCGATCGGAGATTCGACCAATGCGGCGAATATCCAAGCGAACCGAGGAGTAGAACTTCAGGGCGCGACCACCGGCCGTTGTTTCGGGGCTACCGAACATGACGCCGATCTTTTCGCGAATCTGGTTGATAAAGATGATGCAGGTGTTGCTCTTGGAAACAATACCCGTGAGCTTTCTCAAAGCCTGGGACATCAAGCGGGCTTGCAAGCCGACATGACTATCCCCCATTTCGCCTTCGATTTCTGCTCGCGGCACCAAGGCGGCAACGGAGTCAATCACAATGATGTCGACTGCGTGACTACGAACTAACATCTCAGTAATCTCGAGAGCTTGCTCACCGGTGTCTGGTTGGGAAACTAAGAGATTCTCGAAGTCGACGCCAAGTTTCTTGGCATAGGCTGGATCCAATGCATGCTCTGCATCAATGAAGGCGCAAATGCCGCCGGCTTTTTGAGCGTTGGCAATGCCATGCAAAGTCAACGTGGTCTTACCCGAACTTTCCGGGCCATAAATTTCAACAACACGTCCTTGGGGCAAACCACCGCCAATTGCCAAGTCTAAAGACAGGGAACCTGTCGGGATACACTTGATCTTTTGAATGGTCGTTTCGCCCAAGCGCATGATCGAACCGGTACCAAACTGCTTTTCAATTTGGTCCAAAGTATAATCAAGAGCCTCCTTACGAGCCTTATTATCAGCTGGAGCCGCCGCCATCGTCTTTTGAGTTTTCGCACTACGAGCCATGTTTTGGGCACTCGCTTTCTTAATAATGAGACATAGGTGAGCTTCCAAAGCCTAAAAAGCCATGGGGACAGCTCCAGATGGCTGGACGCAATGTGGATGGGCTTCGGACTGATTATCCGAAAATAATATAGGCCAAGGGGTTAGTGTTGAGCATCAGTAGGGCTCAAAACGAGGCTTAGGGCTTCAAATACGCCGATCCTGCTCCAGACGGCGCATCGCTATCAGCATCAAAATTGCGATGGGTTCGAGTGCGTCCGCCACCCCAATTGCGCCTTTTCAACGCTGGGCGACAAACTCGCCAATCTTGGTATAGGCCTTGATGAGGATGTCCTCAGGTGGCAGGAACACCACCCGGAAATGCGCTGTCCCAGGTTTCTGCCCAAAGCCGCCGCCATGAACGACGACCACACCAGTCGCTCGGATCATACTGGCAATGAACTCTTGTTCTTCTGCCGCCGGAACGTCCAAACTCGGAAATGCGTAAAAGGCGCCCTTCGGCTCGACGCAGGTAATACCGTCGATGGCATTGAGCATGTTGACGGTGATGTCGCGACGCCTTTCCACTTTCTCCCGCAATGCCGGGAGATGGCTCTTATCGTTCAGGCACGGAGCGATGGCATACTGCTCCGGGTGATTGGAGCTCAAGCGAGCCCGGCAGAGCTGGGCAACAGCCCCCCGATAATCCTTGACCAAGTCTTCTCGGCCTGACAGGACGCCCCACCCAACCCGCAGTCCGGGTGATAAGAACGCCTTTGACAGGCCGTCGAAAGTCAAGACCGGCACTTCATCATCCAAAGAAGCCAGTGGAATATGAACAGCGCCATCAAGAGTGAGTTCGCCGTAGATCTCGTCGGCAATGACAAGAAGGCCATGTTCTTTGGCCAAAGCAATGATGCTTCGCAGTGTCTCTTCGGTGCAAACGCTTCCCGTGGGATTATTGGGATTGATCAGCACAATAGCCCGCGTCTTGTCATTGATGCGCGTGGCCATGTCTTCGACATCAGGTTGCCAGCCATTCGATTCATCCAAGAAATAAGGGTTCATCTCCAAACTCAACTTGGAAACCAGGGCGGTATAGAGCGGATAGCCCGGGGAAGGGGTCAGAATGTTCTCCCCTTCATTACAAAGGGCCGCCAAGGCAATCTCGATACCTTCACTACAGCCATTGGAAATGAAGACATCTTGAATGTTGTTGATCCCAGCTCTTTCAGAGTTTGCGCGGATGGCATCCAGGGCTTCTGGGATTCCGTCGGACGGAGCATAGCCATTCTTATTGTCGCGCAGAGCCTGACTCACCGCCTCGACGATAATCGATGGCGTCTCATAATCGAAGATATTGGGGTCGCCGACATTGAGATAGAGCATCTCGAGCCCTTTGGCCTGGGCATCGGCAGCCACAGACAGAATATCACGAACGGCGTACTTGATATTCGCAACTTTGTGGGCCGGGGCGATTGATTTGAGACTACTCATGACCATTCCTCCTGATGTTGGCCAAAAATTAGCAGGGTTGGTCAATTGCGGCAACTCCATAACCTCCCGCCACTTTTCCAAACAGAGACGCCCGCAAGTGGTAGACTTGGTCCTGCTGTCTGGGAGTGATGCGCTTGCAGTTCGATTCAACGTCCTACATGCTTTTATTAAGCCTGACCTTCTTGATGTTCCACTTGGGGCCCAAGAAGCTGAGGGTCACTGTGTTGCTTGGGGCCAGTTTAGTCTTCTATGGCTCCTGGAATGCCCCTTTCCTCATCCTGGTGTTCTACTCGGCCATCTTGGATTTTCTGGTCGCGCGACGCATTCAAAGCGCCACAGAGGCGCAGAAGAAGAAACGCTGGCTGATCATAAGCTTGATCAGCAACTTGAGCGTCCTGGCCGTCTTTAAGTACGCCAATTTCTTCCGCGAGAGCCTGCACATAGCCTTACCGGAAATGGCATCTTTGGCCGCGCCATGGAGTATCATTCTCCCCATTGGCATTTCGTTCTACACCTTCCAGACCATGAGTTACTCCATCGACGTCTACAAAGGGCGCATCGATCCAGAATCGAATTTCATCGATTTCATGCTCTATGTCTGCTTCTTTCCGCAGCTTATCGCTGGACCAATCGAACGTGCCGGGCACTTGATGCCGCAGATCAAAGCCGTCGCTTCCTATCGGCTCCGTCGGGACGACTTACACACGGGTTTTTTGTTGTTGAGCTGGGGACTGTTCAAAAAAGCTGCGCTCTCCGACAACTTGGCCCGGATTGTCGACGTCGCCTACGGCAATCCGATGGCTCATGAAGGCTTAGATCTACTCATCGCGACCTACGCTTTTGCTTTTCAGATCTTCTTTGATTTTTCGGCATACTCGGACATGGCAAGAGGAGCCGCTGCCCTCTTTGGCATCAAGCTCGTGCGCAATTTCAACTTGCCCTATCTCGCCGAAGATCCACCGGATTTCTGGCGTCGCTGGCACATATCCTTGTCAGAATGGATCCGCGATTACCTCTACATTCCATTAGGAGGCAGCAAGGCAGGCAGCTCACGCACTCTGGTAAACCTCACCCTGGCCATGGCATTGGCTGGCCTTTGGCATGGTGCCGCCTGGCACTTCGTCGTTTGGGGTTTGTTCCACGGGCTTCTCTTGGTGGCGTATCGACTCTTGAGTCCGGCGTTCGGCCGCGCCTTTTCGGGTCTGCCTTCTTGGTTCAATCAAGGTCTCAGAATTGCCCTCATGTTCCATTTCGCCTGCTTGGGTTGGGTCCTTTTCCGCGCCAACTCGATGGCTGATGCCCTCTTGATTCTTAAACGGATCACGATTTGGATCGGGACTGGGATGCCGACAGAGCACCAAGGCGCCGGGACTACGCTCTTGGCGCTCATCCTCGTCTTCTTCTTAATGATCTGGAATGAACGCGATCGCGTTTTCCATCGTTTGGCAGCCAAGCCAATAGGCTATGCTACTTTAGTCAGTGCCGCCCTGATATTGGTGGCCATTTTCGCCCCTGAAGTCACGTCGCCCTTTATCTATTTCCAGTTTTGACATGACCATGAACAACGACCAACACCACCAAGACGATCTGGAATTCCAGGGCCTGCTCGAAAAGCAGCACCCCGTCCTTACCGCTATCTTGATCCTTCTGGTGACGGCGTTGGCCATTTGGGTCATTCGTAAGTCCGACGTTCCATCGAAGCCAGATTCGTTTGACGATCCGACCGGCAAGCGCGATGTCATTGCGACCCTCGAGGCCGCGGCGCAAGACCCGTCCGATCGCGTCATCCTGCTACTCGGCGACTCTGTATTGCGCGGCAACATCCTCAGGCAAAACGGATTCGCCGAAGGCAAGACCGTCGCTCATTGGGCGCGACAAATGGCGCCCCGCCAGGTCGCAATTTATGATCTCTCCTTGGATGGGCTCTTACCCTGCGACATCGAAGCGATCCTTTGGCAACTGCAAAACCTCGATCCAGCTGCAAAAGTGGAAGTTGCTGTCGAGTTGAGTCCACGGTTTCTGTCAGCACAGTACGCGCAAGAAGACAAGAAGCACGCACGAGACTGGTTCGGAGAACTCTCTCAAAGTGCGAACCAAAACCGGGTCGCGTCCACCGAGTTAACCAACCATCGCCTCGGCCTTAAGTCGACGAGACGGCGTCTTGGTGAAATCCTCCGTCACCCGGAGCGCGAGATATTGAAGGGCCCGAAAGCCAATCGCCAGGATGGCGATTTCTTAAGAGTGGCCCGCCATTTCCTGGAACCCGATCTCAGCGCCAACAACGTCCAAGAGCGCGCCCTTCGATCTATCGCGGCGAGTTTGTCGAAGCATCAAAGACGAACTTTGTTCTTCAACACGCCGATCAACGGCCACGCCTTTGGGCTCGACCGCCATCCTCAAGAAATTGTCGAGTCGCAGCTGTATTGCCGCCAAATCGTAAGACCATCAGCGCTCGTGGACGTCAATCGCCCGTCTTTTCGTTTCCTGTTTCGACACTTCGATGATGCTGCTTTTGAAGCCAGTGATTTCATCGATCATTGTCACTTGAAACCTCATGCCAATAGACGGTTAGCAAGCAGGATACTCACGAGCCTCGCGGTCCCAACCACAGGCCACCAAGTCGCCAGCCAAGAAGGCCAAATCAACGATCAAGGCAATCAACCCCGCGACGGCTTCAACGATCAAGGTGTCATTCTCTCGTCACGCCGAGCTTCATTCCTGAATGCCGATCATGTCCTCCTCACCGAGGATTGGAATGGCCGCGAATTCCTTCGTTTGGTTGACCTCAAGACACCCTGTGTCATGACCCTCGACACAAGTTTCTTTGAGGGAGCCAAAGTAGCTGGACTCCACGAATGGGGCCACAACAGAGCCATCATATTGCTGAGCAATGGCAAAATCTTAAACTACGGACTTAACCAAGGGTTTTCCGATATTAGCCCGGCAAGTGCGGAGGCATCTTGGCACGAATCTGATCTCATCATGGCACGCCACCAGGATCTCTTTGTGATCTATGACGCCAAGAGCAACATCACCTGGAGCTTCGATGCCGAACAAGGAACGTTAGCCAAGCTCTTTGACGTGCCCGAAGAAATGCTGATTCACTCCTTGGCAATCAGTGAAGATGCGACCGCCTTCGTGCTCACCGAACTACGCGATGACAATCCGAATTCGACGGGCATGCACTCGATCCCTTTGGCTAAGTTCATGGTCGGTGATCTCTCGCAACTGCGAACCCATTTCAACGATGAAAAGGCGTTGGCAGTCAACGCTTGGCAAGAGATTCTCTCCTCCTTCGGCTTGGTGCAAGAACGGCCTCAAAAAGACAAGATACCCATCGCGGCTGCCAGCAAGATACACATCTTGAAACCTGGCCATCGTGTACTTGTAGAAGCCCCGACATACACAGCTGACTATGGCCCCAAACCCAGCCGCGTTCGTCCCGTCGAAGACACAACAACATTATGGAACGTCGATACGCGCTCGAATTTGGCTTACGCCATGCTTTGGCCTTCCGCCAAAGGCACAGTCATTGACCGCCGCGCTCGCCTGCCAATCCGGCCGGGTCGAGTGCATGCTGTTCATGCCGAGAGCGGGCGCGTGTTTAGTCAGTGGTTCGGTTGGCGCACCTTTGAATCTTCTGAGGTCATGCGCTTCAATTGGAAGTACGGCGTACCGCCAGATGCCCTATCAGACTCTGTCACCGCCATGGGTTTCACACGCCAAAAGAAAAGTGGCCCGTCATGGCGCGTGGGATTTTTCGGCAGTTCAATCACCGGAGCAATCTGGCCATTCGATGACATCAGTGCCGGGCAGTTAGTGACCTCGACGTCGATTGCGCGCGGGTTTGGGATCGCCGCACGACTAAAACGAGGTGACTCGCCATTTGCTGCCGACGGGATCAACATGTCGATGGCACGATGCGACCTCATTGGCATGTATGCAGTTCTCTTGGCAAGCGACTCAACTGATCTCAACGCCGCTGTATTCTGTCTCGACAAGGCAACATTGGGTGAACCGGATCAGTCAAAGAACGACGGCGGGCTTACTCTTGTTGAACGGTGGCCAACCATCTCGCGGGACGAGAATAAGCGCCCCATCATTGACCGCGTTTCCGGGATCTTCCCCGAGATACGGCTAAGTGGCCAGGCACCATCGAAGTCAAGTCGGGAGGCTGTTATTGGCGCCGCAATGACTGAGATTGTCACTTACTGCCGAGCACAGGGAATCACCCCGCTTTTCCTCGACCTCGAATCGGTTGACCGAAGCGTGATGAATCCTGAAGTGATCCCAACTTTCGGCCTCCCAGGTGATATGGAAATCGCGCGTCAAGTCCTTGATGATCTCGAAGTCTCACTCATCGATGCCAAGAAACTCATCGGTGCGTCCTTGCCCCACTTGCATCCTTATGCACTGGAAAAAGACCGTCATTTTCGCAGTCATTTCCTCAATGCAATTGGCCAA
>JBLINQ010000085.1:0-21545 GCA_047639315.1 Planctomycetota bacterium | reverse complement strand
ACTGGAACGACCATGAAACGAATTGTCATTTGGCTTGTCATCATCAGCGTTCTCGCGTTTGTAGCTTACAACTTTCTATTCCGCCCGCGGGAGGTTGTTGCATTTCGTTCTACGGTAGGCCCTATTGTTTTTGAAGCCTTAGGCACTGGTTCGATCGAAAGTCGAACGACCGTAGACCTCGGATTCGAGTTGACGGGGCGGGTCGTCGCGATCACAGTTGATCAAGGCGACCGCGTCACTCGTGGGCAAGAAATCGCAACCATCGATCCTCAATCCTATCAAGCTGAAGTTGCGCTCGCAGAGCAAGAAATCGCACACACGGAATCAACGGTGCGTCGGTTGCAAGCGGATATCGAACGAGCCAAGGCTGTTTTCAAGGGAGCGGAAGACAACCTTTCGCGAACAAAACCTCAAGTATCGAGTGGCGTCGCCACGGCAGAAGCGCTTGACGTCGCCGACGAGCGGGTCAAAGTGGCCTCTGCTGAATTGTCGCGAGCTGAGGCCGCGTTACTCGAAGGCAAGCAGGTGATTCTCTCGGCTCAACGTGGTCTCGATCGTGCCATGACCGAGTTGGCTAAGACGATGGCGATCAGCCCCTTCGACGGAGTGGTCATCAAAAGGCAACAAGAAGTCGGAGATATCGCCTCGCCTGGTGTCGCGATTTTGAGAATTGCTGACACCGGAACGATATGGGCCAGCGTTTGGGTCGACGAGACCTATCTGAATGACCTGAAGGTCGGTTTGCCTGCGCGCATAGCTTTGCGCAGTGATCCAACAAGTTTTCTCGCAGGCAAAGTGGCGCGTATTGGTTGGGAGGTTGATCGCGAAACTCGAGAGCTCCTTGTTGACGTCACGATCGACAAGGCGCCAGAGAACTTGATCTTTGGTCAACGGGTCGATCTTTGGATTGAATTGGCGAAGAAGAATAACGTGCGGCGCGTGGCGGCGGGGCACTTGGTTTATCGGAATGGTGAAGAAGGGGTGTACGTTGATGACGACGGCCGTGCACATTTTCAACCACTCAATCTTGGGGGGCGAGGCCGAGACTTGGTCGAAGTCATCAGTGGCCTGAATGATGACGACATTCTTATTGCTCCAGTTGGCGGTGGATCAAAGCCCCTCCGAGAAAAACAAAAGATCGAAGTGACTGCTACAGAAGAGGCTAACGCTCAATGAATCTCGCGATTCGCGATATCAAGCACGACCTCAGTCGTTTTGTCTTGACTGTCATTGGCTTGGGTTTACTTCTGACCATCGTCTTGGCCATGACGGGCATCTACAACGGTATCTTACAAGATGCGACAGCCCTCCCGAAATGTCTTGATTGCGACCTATGGGTGGTGCAAAGAGAGACGAGGGGGCCATTTGCTGAGCTCTCAAGAATCTCGCCAGACTTAGAGGAACGCGCGCGAGCTGTTCCTGGTGTGCGTCGTTCTCGGTCGTTTGTTTCCCATACCATTCAGCGAGAGTTACCAACCGGAAAACCCATTCGCTTTACAGCTGTAGGACTTTCATGGCCCGATGATCGCGGTTCGACTTTGCCCATCGTGGATGGGCGCCCAATGACTCAGCCACATTTTGAGTGCATTGCCGATCGTTCTCTTGGCCTTGATGTCGGCACTAAATTGCCCTTGGGGCGGGACGTCTACGAGATTGTTGGGATCACGGATGGGCTCTTGGCTTCGGGTGGCGATTCGACCGTTTTCTTTAGTCGGGCTGACGCCCAAACGATCCAGTATGACCAATCGAATGAGGCAATTCGCTTAGACCGTGAAGCGCGCTCACGGCGCGTCACCGAGAGCTTCTTGGGACGTGACCCAGCGTTTCGCAGCCGTGCTCTGGGCCCAGCTGGTTTGATTCCGGCGCTGGCACCGCCTCCGATCGCAGCTGTCTTGATTAATCTTGAAGATGGAGCCAATCTCGAAACTGTTCGCGGAAAGCTGGAGGAGTGGCGTGACATCACGGTCTACACTCAAGCCGAGCAGGACGGGTTGATTCTTGGTGGGGTGGTCGAGAAGACAAAGAAGCAGATCGGACTGTTTCGGGGCTTGTTGGTGGTCATCTCCGCGATTCTCATGTCTCTGATTATATACACAATGACGGTTGATAAGATTCACTCCATCGCACTCCTCAAACTCCTTGGTGCCAAGATGCATGTCATTTTGGGAATGATCCTGCAGGAGGCCCTTTTGCTTGGCGGCTTTGCTTATTGTCTTGCCATCGCACTTGGCAATGCGACTTTTCATCTCTTCCCCCGGCGGGTTGTGGTGGAGAACGAGCACCGCTTGACGCTCTTGGGCATTGTGATTGTCATTTCAGTCGTCTCAAGCGTCATCGGGATGCGCAAGGCGATGGCGGCCGATCCGAATGAGGTGCTGGCATCATGAGCAAGAAAGCCGCAATCAGAGCAACTGACTTGTCGAAACACTACGGCGAGGGAAACACCTTCGTTCAGGCGCTTTGCGACAGCAGTTTCGAAATTCATGCTGGCGAAATGGTGGCTCTCTTAGGGCCATCGGGTTCGGGCAAGTCGACTTTGTTGACGATCTTGGGGCTCATCAACGAGCCCAATAGTGGCGACCTTTGGATTGGCGACACGCAGGTGATCAAGGCTGGAGCAGTTGCCAGTAACGTCAATGACATTCGTCGTCGCGAACTCGGATTTGTCTTCCAGCGCTCCAACCTCATCCCGTTCTTAACGGCCGAGGAGAATGTTCGCCTGGTTTTGGAGTTAGATGGCGTGTCCTCTCGTGAGGCTCATCAGAGAACCAAAACAATGATGGAGTCTCTTGGCATTTGGGATCGTGCTGACAACGCTCCGAACAAGTTATCGGGAGGTCAACAGCAGAGAGTCGCCATTGCTCGAGCTCTGATCAATCAGCCGTCACTCCTGCTCGCTGATGAACCGACAGCGGCCTTAGACAAGGAACGGGGGCGACAAGTGATGGGGCTGTTCAAATCGGCGGCCAAGGAAAGAAACGCCGCTGTCCTTGTTGTGACTCATGACCATCGTTCGCTCGACTTGGTCGACCGAACATTTGTTATTGAGGATGGCCTCTTAGACACGAATCCCGTTACCGAGTTCTATGGCAATTCACCTGCCCTCTGACCTCCCCAATATCGGCTGGTTGGTTTAAGATCAGGTCTGACTTGCTTTACCGATTAGCCGTCTGCGACCTGTCTGACACCATTTATTGGCAGATTTCCAGGCGGAGGCTATCTTGTCAGCACAGAGTTCGCCGCAGCGCACGACATTACGGGGGAAGAGATATGAAGACGATTGGCATGTTGGGTGGGATGAGTTGGGAGTCGACGACGAGTTACTACGTTGCCCTCAACGAGGGCGTCAAGAAGGCTATGGGAGAACACCACTCGGCCAAGATCGTTTTACACAGCGTCGACTTTGAACCCATCAAGAAACTGCAGCACGAGGGTGAGTGGGACAAGACGGCTGTGATTCTTGGGCAAGCGGCCAAGTCAGTTGAAGCGGGCGGAGCTGAGTTCTTGCTTATTTGCACCAACACGATGCATAAGGTTGCTCCCGAGATCGAGGCTGCGATCAATATTCCGATTCTTCATATTGCCGACGCGACTGCTGAGCAGTTGCAGCGCAATAACATCACGAAGGTTGGCTTACTTGGCACCCGATTCACCATGAGCCAAGACTTCTACAAAGGCCGCCTTATCGAGAAATTTGGTATTGACGTCGTTGTTCCGAATGAGGCTCAGCAGGCAGTTGTCCATGACATCATCTATGGCGAGTTATGCCTGGGGGAGATCAAGGACGCTTCGCGCGAGAAGTACGTCGAGATTATTCGCGACCTACACAAGCAGGGTGCACAAGGCGTTATTCTTGGCTGCACAGAGATTGCTTTGTTGGTTCAACAAGAACATACGTCTGTCCCACTTTTTGATACGACCGCGATTCATTCAGCCAGGGCCGTAGAGCTCGCGATTTCCGAAGAGTAGAATTTGATGAGGCCATGGTCAGTTTGACGAAGACGGCCAGATTGTGAATATGTTGCGCTATCATCGAAGATTGATGACGGCAGGCAAACAATTGTATTGGGCATGCGGAGAAGATTTGTGTCGAATTGGCAGCGTATCAAACTAATTGTTCATGGTCTTGTGTTGGCTTTCTCGGTCTATCTTATCTTTGTCTTCTTCGAACGCGCTGGGCGTTATCCAGCGTTCTCGGCGGCATCGGTGCTGACAGGTATTTTCTTGAGTGGAGCATTCTCGTGGAGGTCCATGCGATCGATCTTGCGCCCTGACAATGAGGCACCAAGGAAGTCATGGGTTTTGGGAATCTTGCGCCCAGTCTTGTTGATTACCTTGATTGGCTTCTGGATTTTCCGCCCTTCGCCACCCATGGGAGAAGGGCCGGCGGGGCCTGCGGTCGAGGCTAGCGCTTTCGCATCCCCTTGGATGGAATCGCCAGTTCTGTTGGTGAGCATCGGGGACAGCATTAGTACCGGCTATGGCGCCCCTAAGGGCGAGGGCTTTCCGGATTTGATGATCAAGAACGTCAATGCCGTATTTCCCGAGATGGCCGGCATTGATCTTGTGACTGTCATGCCGCAGTTGACGCACCTGCCCTTGGCGCAGAATTCGAGCAACTCAATTGAGCACAAAAAGGTCATCACTGATCTGCCTGTTCATCCGAAGGAGACCTTCGGCATCATCACGATGACATGTGGCGGCATTGATTTGATCCACTATTACGGCAAAGCCGTTCCGAAGGAAGGCGCCATCTATGGTGCTTCATTGGCAGAAGCGAAACCCTGGATCAGAAACTTCGAATCGCGATTGGGCGAGATGATGCAACTCTTGAAAGCCCGATTCCCTGGCGGGCTCGCGGTTCTGCTTGCCACCATTTACGATCCCACTGACAACGTGGGAGATATCGAGAATGCCGGCCCTCTCTTCTGGTTGCCAGCTTGGCCCGATGGGTTAGAAATTCTTCGGCAATTCAATGAGGTCATCGCGCGTATCGCCAATCAGCATGATTTTGTTCATGTCGCCGATATCCGGGGCGCCATGCTTGGCCATGGGATTCACTGTGCTGATTCCAACCATGAGAATTACAACTCGGAAGACCCAGGCTACTGGTACTTCGCGAACTTGGAAGATCCGAACGTCCGAGGGCATGATGCGATTCGACGGGCGTTCCTCAATGCTGCTGCAAAGGCACTCAGGCCTTAACACCCGTGCTTTGCCTGTTGCGCGGCCATACTGCGGATCAATCGGATAGGATCGCAATGTGACGAGATAAAGCTGGCAACAGAGGCGTGCAATTCTAATTCGATTATTAGTATGATTGAACTATGACATCATCAAAATTCAAGCTGCTTCAAACGCCGAAGTTCCGTCATGCCTACCTCTTGACGTCGCTTCTCTTCGTCATCGTGCTCAAGCCGTTTCTGACGGATCGGGTGTTGGGTGTCAATCTCATTGACGCCTTCCTTCTTGTCACTTTGCTTACCGGGGCATTTTCTACTATCAGAAGCCGCCGCGAAGCGATGATTTTGACGCCACTGGCGGTTTGCACAGTTGTCGGATGGCTCGCTTCTCAATTCAGCGGGAATGCGTCTGTGGGAATCGTATTCTTAGCTATCTGTTCACTCTATTTCAGCGTTTTGATCTTCTTGATCATGCGGACGATTTTCCAGCCGCATAAACACGTCACGACTGATGACTTATTGGGCTCGATGGTGGTCTACCTCTTGCTCGGTGCGACTTGGGCTATGGCTTACAACATTTTGGAATATTCTGTGCCAGGTGCTTTCTCGCCCGATATTGCCGGCGATGAACCCATGAACTTTCAGCTTTACCTGGGCTTCAGTTTTACCACCTTGACGACCTTGGGCTATGGCAACATCGTGCCAGCGGACCCAAGGGCAGCGGCGCTCGCCAGCCTGGAAGCGATCGTCGGGCAGCTCTATGTTGCCATCGTCATCGCCCGCCTCGTTTCCTTGCATATCGCCAATAGCATGTCGAGCAACGATTAGTTTAGAGCTCGACCCGAGGCTGATGATTCAATCATTTGGCTACGAACTTGTTCCACCGAAACGCGCATGAATTTCGGCTCGGCAAGTTAAGTATTTTGGTCGAATGTTAGGGTCATGCTAAGTTTAGTGTTCTGAAGGGCGTTCCTTGATCTGTGATCATTTTCAGGTATTTGCGGGATTACTATGACGATCGATATGATCATCACCCTTTCGACGTTGACGGGCGCAATGGTTCTCTTCGCGCTCGACAAGCTGCGCCTAGACATTGTTGCCATGCTGTCGCTGCTTGTTCTTCTCGTGGCAGGGATTCTGTCACCCCAGCAAGCACTCGCTGGGTTCGCGGCGCCCACTGTCATTCTCATCGCAGCGCTCTTCGTCGTTTCAGAGGGAATCTCTGCGACTGGGCTGGCGGCGCGACTGAGTGGACGCCTTGGCGAACTGGCGGGGTCGAGTGAAGTCGGCCTTTTGGTTGTCAGTATGGTGGCTACGGCCGTGATGTCAGCATTCATGAGCTCGACAGGAGCCGTAGCCCTCATGTTGCCGGTGATCTTGACACTATGCAAAAAGAACAACATCAATCCCTCGAAAGTTCTCATCCCTGTGGCTTTCGCAGCCAGTTTGGGTGGCATGCTGACACTCATTGGCACGCCCCCAAATCTTGTTGTCAATGGTGTGCTGCAAAACGCCGGGCTTGAGAGCTTTGAGTTCTTTTCTTTCACACCAATTGGTTTGTTGATGCTTGTTGCGGGCGTACTTTTCATGCTCCTGATCGGCAGGAAAATCTTGCCGTCCCGTGATTCGGAAGACAAAGATAATGACGACAAGGTGGAATCTGTATCAACGTCGAGCGTGCTCCAGTCTTTTGATTTGAAGGAGAGTATTCACTGGTTGCGGGTGAGGGAGCAATCAAACCTGGTTGGCCGATCAGTAGAAGATTCTGATTTCACGAAAACATATGGCGTTACTCCGTTGGCGCTGCAGAGCAAGGACGAGCTTGGCAAACCAGTCGATTCAAGTTCTACTTTGGCGAAGCACACGATTCTTGAGGCCAATCGAATTCTTGTCGTTCACGGTACGCGGACTGATGTCACCAACCTCGCTGCTAAAGAGCTGATAGATGTTTTGCCACGAGGCGCAAAAGCAAGTGATCTTGTTTCAGATTCGCTCGGGTTTAGTGAGGTTTTCATACTGCCACGATCTCCGCTGATCGGAAAGACATTGAGGGACGTCGTCTTTGAGAACCAATACGGAGTCTTTGTACTTGGGATTAAGCGAGCAGATAAGAGGCAAGAAACAGGCTTAGGCGACGTGAAGCTGATGGCTGGTGATACGCTCTTGGTTCAAGGGCCTTGGCGATCGATCATGCTGTTGGGGGATCGAGGGCATGGTTTCCTCGTAACCGGAGTTCCCAAGGAGTTGGCCGAGAAGAGGCTTGCCAAATCAGGAGGGCGCGCCCCCATTGCAGCGACAATCCTCCTGAGCATGATCGTCGTAATGTGCCTTGGAGTATCAGCCCCTGTCATCGTCGCCCTCGTTTCCGCTATGGCAATGGTCCTCAGCGGATGTGTCGCTCCAATCAGAATCTATCGTTCGATCAACTGGGAGAGCCTCGTTCTCATCGCCGCCATGCTGCCTATGGCGACAGCACTACAAGAAACCGGGGCAACAGATCTGATTGTGACAAAATTGGCGCCGACGATGGGTGGGCTGGGAAATCTTGGTCTGATCGCTGGATTCTTCGTGGTGACTTCGTTGATGAGTCTGGTGGTTTCAAACACGGCGACAACAGTGATTATTGCACCGGTTGCGCTTCAGGTAGCGATGGAAACGGGGAATAACCCCATGGCTCTCTTGATGACGATTGCCATTGCAGCATCGTCAGCCTTCGGCACACCAATGGCCTCGCCGATTAACACGTTGGTGATGACAGCCGGCGGATACCGTTTTGTTGATTACGTGAAAACCGGGCTGCCGCTGCAGCTGTTGCTCTTGATTCTGTCTGTTATCTTCATTCCTTTGATGTTTCCTGGGTGATCATGATCAAGGCGGTAGAAATTTAGACGAAGATCCGATCTGCCCGTGACCAAGATCGATACCGAATGGTAAAGTCTTTCTATGTCACAGAAAACAATCAAACTCACGGCTGAACAGATGGGGCGCAGAGACGTGTCCTTCGCGGCTGGTACCGAGACGATCGCGAACAATCAGGTTTCGCATCGTCGAAATCGGCTTCGATCTGCTGCTCTGAT
Source organism: Planctomycetota bacterium (assembly GCA_047639315.1). GTDB lineage: Bacteria > Planctomycetota > DRQF01 > S139-23. Next base: position 13,285 of record JBLINQ010000085.1, on the reverse strand, counting down.
TCTCTGCGCGTGTTTCGCCGTCGTGATTCTCAATCAATTCGCCTACGGTGATGATCTATGGCGTTGGCAAGCAATTCTTTTGGTCGGTGTCATAGGGGGCTTAGCAGCTCTTTTTTCTTCTGATCGTCCGTTGACACGAAAGCAGCTTGGCTTGGGCGAGTTCTTGTTGGTCGCTTCGGTCGTCACTTGGTTGGCCGGCCGACATTACAACCTCATGACAACTTTGGGTGAAAATGCGGATCGTACCCGTCTTTTGACTTCAGCCAATGGTGGCGTCATTGGGTTTTTTACCCTCATCATGATCTATGGGTTAGTCATTCCCAATCATTGGAAGAAGACAGCCTGGGTCGTTGCGGCGCTCCTCATTTTCCCCTTGGCGGAACCGTTTCTTCTGAAGCAGTTTGAACCGCAAGTTATTGCACATGCACCAGAAGTTGCTGACTTTGAGTTGCTCGGGCGTAACTTGGCGTTTCTTCTCATCGGGTCGATCGTGGCCGTGTTCGGATGTCATTCCCTCAACTCCCTGAGACGAGAGGTGCAAGAGGCTAAGCAGATTGGGCAATATCGCTTGGTTCGGAAGATCGGTGAAGGGGGAATGGGAGAGGTGTGGAAAGCAGAGCATGGGCTTCTCGCTCGACCCGCAGCCATCAAGTTGATCAAATTGGAAGCTCTTGCCGGAGCGATGGAAGACTCGGATACGACGATTCAACGTTTTGAACGCGAGGCTCAAGTCACGGCGAATCTCCGATGTCCGCATACGATCGAAGTGTTTGACTATGGGACGACCTCGAATGGCAGTTGCTACTACGCTATGGAGTTCTTGGACGGACTCGACCTCGATTCTCTTATTCACAATCATGGTGCCATTCCTTATGGCCGCGCAGTCTACCTTTGGCAGCAAGTTTGCCGCTCTCTAGCGGAGGCACATTCCAAGGGCATGGTTCACCGTGACATCAAACCAGCTAATATTTACCTCTGTCGTTTGGGGCTCGACGTCGACTTCATCAAGGTGCTTGATTTCGGTTTGGTCACTTACCAAGAAGGAGCCGAACTTGACGCCAAGCTGACTCAGGCAGGCGTCGTTGGCACCCCTGCGTTTATCACACCGGAAGCGATGCTTGGACGTGACGTCGATGGCCGATCAGATGTCTATGCCATGGCCTGTGTTGCCTATTGGTTGTTGACCGGGAAGTTCATCTATAGTGGAACGGCCATGGAGATGGCCACAGGGCACGCTCGCGTGGACCCCCCGCTACCATCCGAGAAGACAGATAATGAGATTCCCAAGGAACTCGAGGACCTGCTTATGCGGTGCTTAGCGAAAGATCCGGATGAGCGTCCCGACGCTCTAACGCTGTTGAGTGAGTTAGAAGGCCTCGGCCTCGCCGGTACTTGGACCTCAGAAGCATCCGAACGATGGTGGCGCATCCACGAGTCTTAGGAGCAATTCTCTTCCTCGGGGATTCTTGTGCATCAAGCAGGCAGTTGGTCTTCGCGGCGACGTGCCCGACCAGGTGAAACACCCATGAAGCGCTTGAACGCTCGGCCGAACGCAGCTTCTGACGAATAGTCTAATCGGGCGGCGACTTCGGCGAGTGTAACGTCACTTTCATTGAGCCAACTGTGGGCCACTTGCATGCGCCAGCGCGTGACATAGCGCATTGCAGATTCGCCGACCAATTCAGAGAAACGTGCGGCAAATGCTGAGCGCGACATCGAGCATGCTTGCGCTAATGCGGGCACCGTCCAATGGTGTTCGGGGTCGCGGTGGATCGATAGCAGGGCTTTGCCAATCTGTTCATCGCGCATGGCCCCCAACCAACCGGTCTGAGTTTCGATGTCCTTGTTTAACCAAGACCGGACAGCCTGAATCACTAAGACATCACAAAGCCTCGTGATGATGGTCTCGCCACCCATGCGCAGTTGTTTTGCCTCGTCGGTGATGAGTCGGATCGTACTTTGCAGCCAGTGCGACTCAGCGTCACTCCAGGCGTCGACGAGTAAGATTCTTGGCAAGAGGTTGATGACCTGGAATGCCACAGGGTGGTCGAAGCGAACGGCACCACAGAGTATGGTCGTACGAGCCCCGCCACCGCCGTGGTTTAATAGTTCGTAGCGCTCCGAGATGAGTTGTCGCGGTAAGTCGAAGAGGGGAAGGCAAGGCTCTGCGAGTTCGCTCAAGAGCGTGTGGCCTCGGCCATGGGGAATCAAAACCAAGTCACCAGTCTTCAGGCATTGCGGCTCTGCGCCCTCAAGCTCCAACCAGCATCTCCCCGACATCACGATGTGAAACATCAACGTTCCACTCATGGCAGGCAGGTCGATGCCAAATGGGGCGGTCAAATCGGAACGGCAGTAGAAAGCACCGCTCATGCGCAAATGGTGGAGCGACTCGCCGACTGGGTCCACAACGGGGGGGATGGTGTTGGTTTTCATGTCATTAGCAGTATGACGCATTTTTCATCATGAATCCAAGTTTCATGGCGTTTTGATCATTAAAAGAGGACTAAGTGTCATCGAAGCGATCTTTTGTGGATGTATTATGGGTGTATCGAACATCAACAATCAACAAGGGAGTACTAAGATGCAGGCAAAACAGAGAATTCTCGTCGTGGGTGCAACAGGCGGTTCGGGTTTGGCAACAGTGAAGAGTCTTTTGGCAGCAGGGCACGAGGTGACGGCATTTGTACGAAGTACTCGGGGCCTGAGCGAGGTCTCTGACCACGTCAACGTCGTGTTCGGCGACGTCATGAATCCCGAAGATCTGGATCGCGCTGTTCTGGGGCATGATGCCGTCATCGTAACTCTTGGTATCAGCGAGAATCCGTTTCGTGTTCGCTTACGTGGAACTAAAGCGACGCCCATGGACGTTCGTTCGGCAGGGACGCGGCATGTCATCGCCGCTATGGAGAGACATGACGTCAAGAGACTCGTTGTGTTGAGTGCCTTTGGCGCGGGAGAGACGCGAAAACAACTACGTTTCGTTGACCGCCTCTTCTTCCGCCTTCTGCTTCATCCTCAAATCGCAGATACGGAAGTGCAGGAGAAACTTGTGCGTCGGAGTGGGCTGGAGTGGGTGCTTGCTCAAGCTGTTCATCTCACTGATGAACGTGATGGTGGCAACCCCTACGTGTCCACTCATTCCAAGGTCAACGAGTGGAAGGTCTCTCGCAACCGGGTCGCACGCTTCCTCGTGGAAGCTGTCGTCAAACCGAATTACGTTCGGAAGACCGTTGCGATTTCTGGTGGGCATGCCGCGTAGGAGGCACAAGAGCGATGAAGTTTAGATTACCTCCGCGGAAGAACGTTCGAGTTTCAATGCTACGTTAGGTCAACAAGAAGTACGTTGCTGACATCACCTTCATCGTTTTGGAGAGGGTGGTGTACATGCAGTATTGTGACCTTCAGGATTCGATTCCAACGTCGACACGCCAGAGTCATTCTGATTCAGAACGGTGACTTGTCGAGTGAGATTTGCGGGAATTCCGCGTGCCTCTGTCGTAGAGCACCCGAACACAGACAAGGTCTATCTATGAAGCGTTAGCCTTCCCATGTACTGTAGTCGAGATCCCCATGTCGGGGATGAGTTCGTTGTCGGACGAAATCAACAAAGTGAGATGCACGAGATGCTGAGTGTGAAGAGTTGGATTGGTTTTGTTCTCCTGATTGGCCTAATGTGCCTATCAGTGTTTATCGCTGGCTGCAGTTCATCCGTTTCACACGGATCCAATCCCGGCAACTCTAAGCAACGCTATCCGAATATCGTCTATATCCTTGCCGATGATCTTGGTGTTGGGGATATCAAAGCCCTTAATGTCGATGGGCAAATATCGACGCCCAACATCGACGAGCTTGCACGAAGGGGTATGGTTTTCACCGATGCGCATTCCGGCTCTGCAGTCTGCACGCCAACGCGCTATGGGGTTTTGACCGGGCGCTATAGCTGGCGTACCCGCCTACAGACCGGCGTTTTAGAGTCTTACTCAAAGCCGCTCATCGCTCCTGAGCGTGAAACTGTTGCTTCACTCTTGAAAAAGCATGACTACGCGACGGCTTGTATTGGCAAATGGCATCTTGGTTGGGACTGGCCCACGACGGATGGCGAACCCGTCATTACATCGGGAATCAACGAAGGCGGCAATGTTGATTATTCTCGCCCAATCACGAACGGACCTCGGGCTCTTGGTTTCGACTATTTCTTCGGCATTCCAGCTTCCCTCGACATGGTTCCTTATGTGTATGTCGAGAATGAAAGAGTCATAGCAGCGCCGACTGAGAAGGTTAGCGTTGGTAAGAGGCAGGCGTTTCATCGGAGTGGGCCTGCGGCTCCAGGTTTTAAGCATGAGGAGGTCTTGCCGACGTGCACATCGAAAGCCGTTGATTACCTCGACTCGCAAGGACGCAGCGCGAATCATAAGCCCTTCTTTTTGTACTTCCCCTTAAGCGCACCCCATGCCCCGATCGTGCCGGCCTCCCGTTTTCAGGGCGCGACCAAGTTGGGGGCCTACGGTGACTTTGTTCATCAAGTGGATTGGTCTGTCGGTGAAGTGATGAAAGCACTGAAACGAAATGGCCTCGATGAAAACACCCTCGTCATTTTTACCGCCGACAATGGTTGTGCGCCCGGTGCCAATTTCAAAGAACTCGCGGCTCAAGGACATCATCCGAGTTTTCAATATCGCGGACTTAAGGCGGATATCTTTGAGGGTGGGCACAGAGTTCCGTTCATTGCCAGTTGGCCCGGCCAGATCGAAGAAGGCTCTTCAGCTAATTCAACGACATGCTTGACCGACTTGTTTGCGACGGTAGCTGAAATCGTCGATGCGGAAGTGCCGGAGGATGCGGCCGAAGACAGTTTTAGTTTGCTTGCTGAATTCCGCAGTCAGAAACGCGACAAGCCCCGAGGCGCCGTGATTCATCACTCAAGCAACGGATCTTTTGCAGTTCGTTCAGGGCGTTGGAAGCTTATCTTGTGTCCTGGATCGGGTGGCCACAGTTACCCCAGGACTCAAAAAGCCATGATGCTTGGCTTACCCTTAGTCCAGCTCTACGACTTGCACCGTGATGTCGCAGAGAAAGTGAACGAGGCTGCTCGTTATCCGGAAGTTGTTGAACAACTCACGAAACTGCTCGAGGACTATGTGAAGCGGGGGAGGAGCACTGCAGGATCTTCGACCACGAATGACGAGACTCCAGACATTCATCGAGCCGCGAAGCTCTCGGCGACCGACTATAAGTTGGTCGCGGTCGTACACGACGCCAAAGGACGGGCAATCGAATCACGCGGCATTTCTGAGCCTCAATATGCTCGTGTTGGCCTCAACGCTCTGGTAGACGGTGTGCGGGCGACCACCTGGTATGCCGACGGCTATTGGGCCGGTTTCTTGGGCGACAACATGGATGTCGTTGTTGATCTTGGTGCATCACGAACGATCGAGAGCGTGAGAGTTGGTTTCTTAGGGGCACAGAGTTTCTGGATCTTTCATCCGACCGGCGTGAAACTCTCTGTGTCGCAGAACGGCAGGGACTACTCGGAATACGGTGATTTAGACTTCGGTGCACCATTGGCTCAATCGGCAAACAAGGTCAAGGATGCCGTGTTCGCACTAAAAAAGACGAGAGCGCGTTGGATCCGGATTCAGGCTCAGAATGTTGGCATCTGTCCGCCATGGCACAAAGGCAAAGGTGGCAAGGCCTGGGTCTTTGCTGACGAGATCGTTGTGAACTAGCCGCAGGCTTCCTTCCTTCGAGAGGCTCTTTCCGTTCCCTCTCGGTAGCACATCTCAATTTCCCGCTCCTATTGGGCTTTGCAGAGAGACGCCAAGATTTTGATCAATGTGGCCAGGAACGGCGTCAAATACACGTCGCGGCACAATCGCGGCCAACATGCATGGTTCGGCACGACCATTGCACTTACTCTCATCGATTCGGGATAGGTCTTAACGGGGGTCCCTGTGGGGTGAACTCGACAATTGCAAAGTCAATTTTGCATCTGTCGGGTTTGCAGTCGATTCGCTGATTCCTCGTGCTTGATCTCTGATTCACGGAAGTGCCGGAAAATATCACCCAGCACAATGGACGCAATGAGAGAACCAAGTCGTGTTGTTTGAAGGGCGGAGAGTGTCGACTCTTCCTCTTTTTGACCGCACCATGGAGAATGATCATGAAACCAAATTGGAGAGGGTATTACTTACCCGCACTTTTATTGGCATTCGCCACCTTGGCGAACGCTCAATTGATACCGACTTATGTCTATTCTGGAGCATCGCCCGGGTCTGATTATGGTGAATCGGTGAACCCAGCAGGAGATGTCAACGCCGACGGCTATGACGATTTTATCGTCGGTTCATCTGGTGATGACACGGCAGCGATCAATGCGGGGCGTGCTGTTGTGTATTCCGGGTTTGATGGCACTGTGCTTCACACTATTCTCGGTCCTTCGTCAGGTGCCTTTCTCGGTTTCAGCACAAGCGGAATTGGTGATATCGACGCTGATGGGCACGCTGATTTCGTCGTCAGCGACATCCCCCTAACTACTAGTGGATTCGGGCCGGGCCGCGCGCATATGATTTCTGGCTTAACAGGAGCCGTATTGGCGACTCATGTCGGTGACAGCAACAACGATGTCTTTGGCTACTGCGTCAGTGATGCTGGTGATGTCGATGGCGACGGAACTCCTGACATCGTGGTAGGGGCTCCTTTTGATGACAACAACGGAACTTCTTCAGGCAGTGTCCGCGTGATCTCTGGCGCCACTTTTTTGACGCTCTATTCTTTCGATGGGGCCACGGCGAATGCCGTCTTCGGTCGTTCGGTGAGTCGGGCTGGAGACGTGAACGGTGACGGTTTTGGCGATGTCATTGTTGGGGCGCCAGAGCAGTTTGGCGGTCTGTCGACTCCGGGGAATGCTTACATCTTCTCGGGGATTGATGGCAGTATTCTCTACAACCTCACCGGGGGTGCTATGAGTATTCAATTTGGTCATGTTGTCAGCTGTGCGGGCGATGTGGACTTGGACGGCTTTGACGACGTCATTGTCGGAGCCCCAGGCGCTAACTTGGGAATGGGCAACGCTACGATCTTCTCAGGGCAAACAGGCGCAGTTATTACTAACTTTTCGGGCGCTTTTTCAGCGGGGCAATTTGGCCAAGATGTGAGCGACTGTGGAGATGTGAATGGTGACGGCTTCCCAGACGTCTTGATCACAGAGCGAGGCGCTTCTGGCGGCACGCCCCCGATGATCTACATCTATTCCGGATTGAGTGGCGCTCTGCTTGACAGCCTTACCGGGGCTGCCAGCACAGGCCTTGATATTAGGGCCAGTGGAGTCGGGGACGTCAATGGAGACGGTTTCTCAGACGTGATCGTCGGCAGGAAAGTAGCGGGTGGGTCGGGCAGGGCCCAAGTCTTCACGGCCACGAGGCTACCCATACTGAAGTACAGATCTCAGAATGGTCTCTCGGCTCTGGATTTGGAATGGCAGCCTATGTCGGGCGGCATCAACGACCTCAACGGAATTCTCGTTGGCAGTGGGGCAAGCGCGCTTGCCATGGGGCTCTATGGCTACAGCCTGGCGCCCGCCGACCTTCCGGTTTTTGGTTTCGATTTGCTCATTGCTGTTGATCAAACATTGAATCTTGTTGGCATGGGCACTTTCAATTTTGATGGTACGGGTGAATTCACCTCGGGACTGATTAACCGTCAGCACCCCGCCATTGCCGGCTCTGAGGTCCATGTGCAGTGGTTTGAAATCGCTCCTAACTTGGGGAGTTCCAATGGCATTCGCTTGCGAATGGAACCGTAGATCTTTCACGGCATAAGACATGTACGACTTGGCCCAACCAATCTCTTCGGCGAGTGGTTGGGCTTTTCTCGTTCTATCTCACTTCGAGGACGATGGCGTTGGTCACCTTGGGCATGGCCCCGGGCAGCTCTTCGATCAGACCAAAAATCGTGATGGTGGTCGGCGTTGGGAAACCAACTGAGTCGACAATGAGGGCAGGGGCGTGCTCTGGGAAAAATTGAGGTAGGCAGGTCGGCAGCGGATTCGAATCGGCGAGAACGTAGCCTACGGGACTGAGTGCGCTCACGGTGCAGGGCATCCATAGCGCATTGCCCATTCTGGACGGCAAGCTCACCTGCCACTTGGGATGAGGAATCCCGCTGTAGGCGTGGAGTGAGAATTGGGCTTTGCCAGTCAGGTTGGCCACAGGCAGTTGCACCGTGTATTGAATTTCATCGAACGTCATAACTGAAACAGTCCGATCCAAGCCACCGGCGCTACTATTGATGAAGAAGACATCGTAGGGGCCAGACTCTTCAGAACCCAAAGCACCACTCATGATGCCACGATTATTGAAAGGCAGATTTGCTGGGTTGGGAGCACAGATGACAACGGAGAAACCAGGAACGCTATTGGCCGACGATCCCGATGCTCCGATGACGAATTCACCTGCCTCATCATCATCGATGTTGAGGAGAGGTGCGATGGCGGAGCCGAAGCGTTGAAAGGGCACGCGCCCGGTTAATTCAAAGCGCGCCCGTGAGCCGCCACCAGAGGTGTACGAATAGACTTTGCCGATATCGGTACTGGACCCATCGAAGCCAGGAGCACCGATCAATAAGTCTTCGAAACCGTCACCGTCGATATCGAGACCATCAACAAGGGACGTCCCAAACTCGTCGCCAGAGTTCTCTCCTATGAAGTAGAGAGGTAGCGACGGGAAGCCCGGGATGTTGCCAGCATGAATCGATACGAGCCCCGAATTCGGACCCGCTGGCCCATGAAAACCCGGTGATGAAACAATGATTTCACGGAAGCCATCGTTGTCTTGGTCAATCCAAGTTGCCAGCGCAAACCCACTTTGATCGCCAGGGTTGAGGCCATCGCAGAATGACAGGCGCATGCCAGTCTTGCCCGAGATCGCGATGATTCTGCCACTGTCAAATCCGTTGCCAAAAGCACCGGGACATCCGACCAAAATATCGTCAACGTCATCGGAGTTCTGATCTTTGATGCGAAGAATGGTGAAACCAAAATCTAACTCAGAGAGGCTCGAACCATCGGTGACATAAAGAGGGGCGCCATTCTTACCAGAGAAAACTTGGATCGACCCAACGCCATCGATGCCATTGACCTTCTTGCCCGGGGAGCTGACAACGAACTCATCATGAGAATCGCCATCAATGTCGCTCAATGTTGCCATGGACGTCCCGAATCGATCGCCGCTGGCATTCCCATTGATCGAATAAAGTGGGCTCCGGGTAGCGCCGGAATAAATGGTGATTCGCCCCACGCTATTCAGAGTGCCCAACTTTGCCTCTGGCGAAGCAACCGCGAAATCCAAGATGTTGTCACCGTTCATGTCGGGGATTGGCAAAATGGTTGTGCCGAATTGGTCACCGGGTGCTGCTCCCTGAAGTGTGTCGATGAGGATTCCCTTGGATCCAGAGAAGAGCCGCACCTGACCGACATCGGCACCTGCCGCGCCATCAAAGAGCGGGGCTCCTACGGCAAATTCGAGGATGCCATCACCGTCTAAGTCGCCCAGGGCCGAAGCACTCGCGCCAAACTCATCGTCGGTTTGCAGGCCCGCTTGATAGAAGAGGTGTTTGGCGGGATCCACCAAGGTCAAGGCTGCCTGAAAAACAGCGGCGTATGCGTTCAAAAATCCGGCGGCATAGATCGAGTCGAATCCGGTGATTCCTAAATCCCGTGTGGTCGAGCGCATGATGTCGTGCACTTGGACTGATGTCAGGGATGGGTTGATCGATAGAACGAGACCAGCAATCGCACTGGCGTAGGCTGTCGCATAACTCGTGCCTGACAACGGCGCATAGTCACTGGCGTTGAGACCTTGAACGCCAGTTCGATCGGTTGACTCAATGTCTGCTGCCGGCCCGCAGTAGGCCATGTCAGCTCCGGTGGCACTGTAGATCCACTTTTGTTCCAAACTGGTTAAGCCCATGAGGCCATGCACTGAGTTGTACTTTGCCGGAAATTGGTTGGTCGGGCCTGCTGTATTACCAGCCGCTGCAAAGTGGAGCATGCCATTGGCTGCGGTCGAGTCGTACTTGTTCTTCACACTATTGGTAAGGAAAGAAAATAGAACGCTGTTGTTCGTGATCCGAACGTTTTGAACCTCACACCATTTGAGGGCGTTCACTGTCCAACTCGACATCGTCGTCAGAGCGTTCGAGGTGGTGATGTAGCAACGGACCGACACCAACTGAGCGTCTGGAGCGGCTCCGGCAATCCCTCGGCCATTGTTAGGAAGCGCGACGATGATGCCAGCGATTCCAGTGCCATGATTGTCAAATTGGTTGATTGGCTGGCCACCCCCCAAATCTGACGTTGAGTCAAATCCGACTATGCCAATCGGCAAGTCTGGGTGGTCCATTTGAACGCCATCATCTAACACCGCAATCTTGATTGAGGACTCACCGCGCGTTAAGTCGAAAGCTTCCAATAGATCGAGATCGCTATCCGCCCGTTGAAGTAATTGCTGAGGAGCTGTTGGGTCAACAACGTCCTGTGCGATGTTGACTGCCCATTGCGCCGCAAATGCTGGGTCATTGGGATGGTTTGCCTTGGCGACAGTGAAACAGAAGTCTGGCTCGGCGAAATTGATGCCGCGTATCCTCGAAAGTTCCAAGGAGGCTTCGAGTACGACACCGCCGTTGGGCGACTTGCTTCGGATCGAATATGTGTTTGGAGTGCCGCCCCAATTACTTTCCGTGAGCTGGCCATAGCGGCCCATCAACTCAGCTCTTCGTTTCATCGAGAATTGTGGATCGAATTGAACCAGAATGTCTTGCGTCGGAAAAACCGGGTCACCGCCGGGATCAAAGAACATCGGAGTGACAAATTTGACTCTTGGGTCCTTTGCGATCTTAGCCAGGAGCTTCCGAATTGCGGTCTGTGTTTGTTTCGAATGGGGAACATCGATGGTGGTCCAGCCGCGCATCGCGTGCGGCCTCATTGAATTGATCGCAATGCCGTACTTTTCAAAAGCGATCTTCGATTGAGATTCCTCGCGCCATTGAACAGCAATCTTACTTGTGTCCAGGGGGAGGGCGCGCTCATCGCCGTCGTAGTTGTGCAGCCACTGAGCATGCAGGGTGTTGCCCAAAACAAACGCTGCCAGGATGACAGTGAGGACCAGTCTGATCCGTCTTGATGCTGATTCTTGCCAGCGCTTGTTCACCGTGGGATCTCGATTCAGTATTTGTGCAAAGAAGACAAAGCCATGAAACAAAAGGGAGGCGAATTCGCCCTAGGTGAGATTACGGGGAGGGGCAGCCGGAAGCAAGCTAACTCTGCTTCTCCCAAGGTCGGCGAGACTCGCCAATTGACCTCATGCCGACGCTGGAACGCTGTAGGGAGCTCGTATGGCTCGTTGAGCCTCCTGGCCGCAATAACTTGATTGAGGCAAAGGCCGTTCCATCTTGGGGGATTACTCCGAAATCCTCATGAAAGACACATCGATCCTTCTCTGGGTCATTTCCCCCATGCCTATGATGTTTCGGATAATCCCAGTTCATTGATCATGGTTTCACGCATGGCAAATTTCTGGATTTTACCCGTCACGGTCATGGGGAACTCACTTACGAATTTGATGTAGTGAGGAATCTTGAAGTGAGCAATTTGGTCTTGGCAAAAAGATTGAATTTCTGACGGGGTGCAGTTCTTATCCTTGCGGAGTTGGATCCAGGCACAAAGTTGTTCGCCGAACTTCGAATCGGGCACTCCGATGACCTGCACATCTTCGATCTTTGGGTGGGTGTAGAGAAACTCCTCCACCTCACGGGGATAGATGTTTTCGCCGCCGCGAATAATCATGTCTTTGATGCGACCGACAATGCTGCAATAACCGTCACCGTCCATTGTCGCCAGGTCGCCGGTGTGCATCCAGCCATCGACATCGACGGCTTCAGCTGTCTGCCCGGGGTCGTCCCAATATCCTTTCATGACGAGGTAGCCCCGCGTACAGAGTTCGCCAGTAACGCCGTTCGCAACTACACCTCCTTCTTCGTCGATGATCTTTGCCTCCACATGAGGCATCACGCGGCCAACGGTAGACACACGTTTTTCAATCGTGTCTTCGAGATCGGTCTTGAAGCTGCCGGGACTCGTTTCGGTCATACCATAGGCAATTGTCACGTCGCGCATGTGCATATCGGAGATGACGCGCTTCATCACTTCGACGGGGCAAGGTGATCCAGCCATGACGCCGGTCCTCAGTGTCGTAAGGTCGAACTGATCGAAATCTTCATGCTCTAATTCGGCGATGAACATGGTCGGGACGCCTAAGAGAGCGGTGCAGCGTTCTTCTTCTACAGTTTTCAGTAGTACGAGAGGGTCAAAAACTTCAGAGGGATAGACTATGCAGGCGCCCTGGCTCACGCAGCCGAGGTTGCCAATCACCATGCCGAAGCAATGAAAGAGAGGCACAGGAATGCACAGGCGATCTTTGTGAGTGAGGCCAATCCCTCCGCTCAGAAAGAATGCATTGTTGAGAATGTTGCGGTGCGTCAACGTCGCACCCTTTGGCGTGCCCGTGGTGCCGCTGGTGAATTGAATGTTGATCGCATCGTCGGGTTGCAGGATTTCAGCGATCGATCTGACCTTCACGAAATCTTGTTCGCCGACTCTTCGCAGCATCTCATCAAACCGAAGCATGCCTGGTTCATCTTCATCACCAAGTTGAATGATCCATTGCAGAGTTGGAAGCGTTTTCGATTGAAGATCACCGGCGCCACAATTCGATAACTCGGGCGCTAACTTTCTGAGCATGGAGAGGTAGTGAGAAGACTTGTAAGACACCGCGGTCACGAGTGCACGGCAGCCTACTTTGTTAAGGGCATACTCCAATTCCCTTAGTCGATAGGCGGGATTGATGTTGACCAAGATCAGACCGGCTTTGGCTGCAGCTAATTGAGTGACACACCATTCGGCATTGTTGGGCGACCAAATCCCTAATCGGTCGCCTACCTCGAGTCCGAGAGAGACGAATCCTGCTGCACATCGATCAACTTGTTCCTGCAATTCACGGTAAGTGTAGCGAATGTTCTGGTGACGCGAGATAAGGGCATCACGGTGGCCGAAAGAAGCAACAGTCGCGTCGAATCGCGCACCTATGGTCTCGTTGAGGAGCAGCGGCGTTGATCTTCCTATGTCGCAGCTAAATTGAAGTCGTGGCATTGTGTTTACCTATCGGTCGCCAAAGCGTTCACGTAGGCGGGATAGCTCGCCGATGAGTTCAAATCGTGTCTCTGAGTATTC
>JBLINQ010000084.1:0-21869 GCA_047639315.1 Planctomycetota bacterium | reverse complement strand
CTCTCGAGTTTGTGCCAACCCGCCAGTGGTTCACCAAGGTGTTGGAGCACAAAGAGGCTCTCTTGGCTCAGGGTGCGAAGATTGATTGGCATCCGACGTTCATGCGCAGCCGCTACGACAGCTGGGTAGAAGGTTTGAACCAAGACTGGTGTATCTCGCGTCAACGCTACTTCGGTGTGCCGTTCCCAGTTTGGTATGCCGTGAAAGACAACGGCCTGACCGACTACGAATCACCGATCTTCGCCACTGTGGACCAACTACCGATCGATCCGATGTCCGCTGCTCCAACTGGCTTTGACGAGTCACGACGTGATCAGCCAGGTGGTTTCCGTGCTGATCCAGACGTGATGGACACCTGGGCCACGAGTAGTTTGTCACCACAGATTGCGAGCAAGTGGGCGACTGACAAAGATCACCATGCCAAGTTGTTTCCGATGGACATCCGCCCGCAGAGTCACGAGATCATTCGTACCTGGGCCTTCTACACCATCGTGAAGGCTTGGATGCACGAAGATGAGATCCCGTGGAAGAACGTGGTCATCAGTGGTTGGATCCTCGATCCAGACCGCAAGAAGATGAGCAAGTCGAAGGGCAACGTTGTGACTCCAGAACATCTTCTGGACGAGCACTCCGTCGACGGCGTTCGCTACTGGACAGCCCGCGCGCGTTTAGGTGCTGACACCGAGTTTGATCCAACCGTGTTCAAGGTCGGCAAGCGCTTAGCCAACAAGGTCTTCAATGCCAGCCGTTTTGTGTTCATGCAAATCGACCGAGCTTTGGATACGGGTTCGATGCCGGGGAACGATGCCATTACGGCCGCCCTCGATTTGGCGCTTATCGCCAAGCTCAAGACCGTGGTCCAGCAAACGACAGATTCTTTCGAGAAATTCGACTACGCCGCTGCCCTGCAGAGTGCGGAAGAGAGTTTCTGGCAATTCTGCGATCACTACGTGGAGTTGGTAAAGACTCGCTCCTATGCCGATGAAGATTCGCCACTTAGGCGCTCGGCTTTGGCGGCTTTGCAATTGGGCCTCAGTGTTCACTTGCGCTTGCTCGCTCCATTCATTCCATATGTGACCGAAGAAGTTTGGTCATGGCGAATGGCTGGCGAAGGCAAGTTGCAATCGATTCACACCAGCCCATGGCCAGCCGCGAGCGATTTCGACGGCATTAACGGCGAGGCGCCGATCGAGGCTCTCACCGCTGCCATTGAAGTGACGTCTAAGATTCGCGGCGCTAAGTCAGATGCTCAGAAGAGCCTCCGCTGGCCCGTGGCAAACTTGACACTTACAGCGTCGCAAGAGGCATTAGACGCCATTGGCTTAGTTATGTCTGATGTCTTGGCTGCTGGTAACGTCGACGAAGCTGGTCTTACGACGATCGCAGGTGAAGCCCCTGAAGGTGAGCGCTTAGGCGTTCAAGTCACTTTGGGCGAAGAAACCGGCGAGAATTCTTAGACATTTTTCGGTCCAAACATCGTTGATCCCGTTGGAGTAAAGTACTCTGACGGGATCAACGGCTTTAGGGATCAATCATGCGCTCAGATCGACGAATTTTTCCGGCCATCCTGGCAATTCTCATTCTTCTATCAGTTGCGTTCTTTGTTCTTCAACAAGATGCCGACAATGACGAGCTTTCTGGTGACGTCTCTGACCCGCTGATTGGCGAAAACACCGTCGCGGCAAAAGCGAAGATACCGGGCGGCGCCTCGAATCCAAGCGATCTAAAGTCCAAGTTTCAGGACGCCACGAAAGACCGAGCCTTCGCTCAAGATACAGCCCTCAACTTCGGCGCTCAGATCCAGAGCGGCGACTGCATCGCCACCTTCCGCATACTCGACAAAAAAGACGAACCTCTCATAGAAGCCCAACTCCGTGGAGTTCAACTGTGGCGCAAGCTGGGCGACTACTGGGTTGAGGAGCATGCCGAGCTCGACAAGAAAAACTCGCAAGTTGTTTGCGCCGGAAGTTTTGGCACTGGCTTAGAGCCTGGTGAGTATGAGTTAGGGGTCGATGCCCGCGCCTATGGAGCCATATGGCATCGCTTCAAGATTGCCGTGGGCCAGAATATCACCGGCCAGATCAAGCTCCCCCATTGGCGCCGGGTCATCAAACTCCGTTACGTCGATGAAAGGGGTAAACTCCTTAAGAAAATACTCAACAAACCGATCTACAACGCCCCAAGAACCTCTCTGCCGAAGCGTGAGCGCAAGACACCCATCCATGTTTTGGCATCACCTCCGACGTACACCGACGGCACGGAGGGAGTCAACGACGCCTTTGGCGGCGGCAGCGCCGGGCAAGGAGGAAGGGGCCGCCGCGGCCGCAGGTATGTCACCCACGAAGTCACCGACGAAGGATTCTGGTATGTCGAAGTGTTCGCTGGAGGCCAGGGCATACTAAGTCAGAATTTCTCCATGAGAAGGGACGGGCGAAGCGCGATTTACCACACAGGAAACTTCGAGGAGTCCAGCTGGGACGACTACGAGGTAAAGATCAACTACGATGACGTCCAAAAGGCGAGGCTCGAACGCTACAAACCGGCCAACGCCGACGACCCGGGTGATCTTCATGTGATTGCCGGCAAGCCCGATGAAGAGCCCCTGCCAACGGCCTGGACTCCAGGTTACCGTTACCCGCGCGCCATCTTTGCCATCAATTCTTCGGTGAAAGTGCAACCATTTGTCCATGGGCGCAGCTATCAGACCGAGAGATTGGGCGAAACAAGGATCGCTGATCGCAAAGCGCTCAAGTCGAGAGGGGTCTGGTATACCGACGTCTTCAACAAGAACGGTCGCGAACTGATTTACTCTTACAACGATGGCGCCCTCTTCAGATCCGGCGTCTTCACCCACGAATTCAGAAGTGAGCGGATCGGCGACAACCCCTACTTAGTGAACATGAACGATACGGTCGCCGGCAATCGCACCACTATTGAAACCACCATGCCGACAAGAACAAGCAAGGCTTGGGCTCGCGGCCTCAAAGTAGGCTGGGTCCTTCCTCGTGACGAACGCCACACACTAAGAGTCAACCAAGCGCTGGGCAATCGGTTCTCGGTTCGCACGGCCTTAGCATTCAGCGCGGATGAAGAAAATGAATCGAAGCGAGACCTGACCCTGACTTTCATGGGTGAAGGGCGCAAGAGAGAAGCAGACTTCTCATTCCGACTCGAAGAAACACAGCAACAGTCCTTAGAAGATGGCTCTCTGACACTCAAACCTGAAACCAAAGGCATCATCCTCAGAGCCGTCGATGTCGATGGCGCTGGCCTACCCTGGGTTGAAGCATCCTTGGTCCCTCTCAACCGTCTCCACGCCGCCTTCGCCATTCAAAAGCGCATGAACAGTTGGCGAGACGCCAAACGCACAGATCGTCACTTCACCAATAAGCATGTCGAGGTAGAAATCCCAGGCTCCACGATGAAGCTGAGAGAAGTTCCCGAAATAGAATTCGAAGCAGAAGTGGAAGAAGAGGTCCTTGACGAAGTCGAGAAAATCACCAAGCTCGTCGACGGTTTCACCGACAAGGACCTGCGAGAGATTCTCAAGAAAGGGCTTTACGAGGAATTCGAAACCGACGAAGAGCGGCGTTTCTTCGCCAAGAATTACGCCTGGTACAACACCCATAGGCGCTTAAGATCTGACCGCCGCGGTTATCTCATCGATTGGAAGCAAGGAATCGTCCCAGGAGATCGCTACGCCGTATTCCTGTGGTCAAAATCCCGCGATCACCTCGCATCTGACAAGATGATTCTCTTCACAGCGAAAGAAGGACTCACCGACTTAGGTGCCGTCCTTTTGCCCGACTACAAATAACCCGACACAGGGCGTCATGCCCATAGTGGAAGCCCAACCACACGCCCTGGCGACTGACTACCGGAATGCGGACTTCCCCCATCGTCCTAACTCCGCATACCGAATAGAAGATTTTTACTTTCCTGAACCAAAGCACTGGTCTTTACGTCCATAGACATGGACTCGGACACCCACGATCAGCCAGGAGCAAAAAATCATGACGGCAAGCGATCAAAAAGCCTTGCCCTTGATCTTCCTCCCTCTCATCGCAGCCATCGTCGCTTTCCTTTGGTTTCAGAATGACGCCGCCCAGGAGCCGCTTGAAAGTGGGATGAACTCGGCAACGGCGCACTTGCCTCAAATCAACAGAGCAAGAATCCCCCCGCCACAGCTTCAATCAACCGAACCAGACCAGCCTTGGGCCGAAGTGACTATGGCCAGCCCAGACACGCCACTGGAGTTCGGCGCTGCCGTCAAGACAGGGACAGGCCGCGCGATCTTCCAGGTCGTTGATAAGCTCCACCAAAAGCTTGATGCCAAGTCGTCCTTCCACGCCCGGCTCTTTCGGAAATTTGGCAGCTACTGGAGCCGCCAAGGTCTCAATCATGATCTCAAAACCAACGTGATCACCTGTGCTGGGCACGTCGGCACGGGTCTCGAGCCCGGCGACTATGAACTGACGGTGAGTTCTCCTCATTACGGCAATGCCACCAAGACATTCACGGTTGCCAACGGTCAGGGAATTCGAGGCTTCGTGGACTTGCCCCATTGGAAACGAACGATTCGTTTGAAGTATGTCGATGAGAATGGCGAGCCACTCCATGCTATCGCTACCAAACCAAGGTATTTTCCACCGGTCACTCCGCAGATATTGAAGACATGGGAAACGCCTGCGAGAGTCTTGGCGGAGCCACCGGCGATTGAAGAAGAATGGACTTCCTACGACGAAGACTTCGTCATCGATGACGCCTACCGCGAAGACGAAGTGCAGCCAGGAATCGCCTATCTAACCAAAGATGGCTATTGGGAATTACAAGTCTACGCCGGGGGAAACGGCTGGCTTGTTCAGCATGTCGCCACGACCGCCGAGCCAAGCCATCATTTACGCAAGGAATCCAACTTCGCAGACGCTAAATGGGAAAACTACGAGATCGAGGTTTTCTATTCCGACGCCGAACAGCGCGCACTGGAAACGGCCCAGTACATGAATGGGAAAACGCCGGGCTCCTACGTTATCCCGCCGCCCGCTCCCTTCGACCCATTTGATTTGGAACGCATCCCCAAGAATGTTCACCGCCTCATGTTCTCATCCAACCACAACGAGAAACTCCGCATCCACGCTCGACAAACAGATGTCATTTCGGATGGGCCGTTAGTGTTCGTGAACCGTGACTCTCTTGCTGCCCGCCGTGCCAACTACCATGCTCTGCCAGACGCCGACGACATTTCCTATATGGACATGCTCTACATCCAAGGCAACAAAGTTAGCTACTGGTATTCCGATGGGGCTCTTTTGAGAACAGAAGAACTTCTGCATGACGCCCAACAAATCATGCGTGCCAAGAAAATCAGTCGCGTCAACACGACGATCAATTCTCGCCCCCTGGTTCTTGATGCCACACTCCCGACACCAACAAGCAAGGCCTGGGCTCGAGGGCTGCAAGTTGCGTGGAACCTCGATGAATCGCTCGTTAAGTGGCAACGAATAAACTTGGTGCAAGATGATCATTTTGCCGTCTCCACGGCCCGTGTGGTGCCAAGCACTGAATTTCCATTCCCCAACGAGAGCATCACATTGCTCTTCCAAGGAGAAGACACCAATTCGAATCGTTGTCTTAAGTGGCCACTCTCAGAGGCCAAGAAAGTCGAGCTGACTAAAGGTAAACTCACATGTGATGCCCAACCCAAAGGCTTCATTGCCCGCGCCGTCAATCAGGATGGTGTTGGTTTGCCTTGGGTCGAAGCCGCTCTCATCGACATGGATGAAGTTCATGTGTCAATGAGTTTGCAACGACGACAACGCGTGTGGAAGTTTCAGGACAGATTGAACCGGCATTTCACAAATGGGCCGATTCTGGTTTCCTTTGCTGATTTCGGCTGGGAGAATCTCGCTCAAGGATCTTTAGTTGAGCTTGGCGAAGAACCCCCGGACTATTCCGTTTCAGACATCAAGAAAATGTTGCCACCAGATCTGTTTGAAGAGTTGAGTTCTCAAGAGGAGAGGAGATTCTTCGTCAAAAACTACGCCTGGTATGACACTCACAAGAAGTACTCTTCAGATCAGCGCGGTTACATCGTTGATTGGCAAACCAAACTCAAACCCGGCAAGCGCTATGCCCTCTTCCTTTGGTCTAACTCACGAGACCACCTATCTCCCGACAAAACGGTCATCTTCACCATGACCGAAGGTCTCAAAGATCTCGGCGCCATTCGTCTGCCCGATTACAAATAGCCTCAGAGAACAATGCGCAAGTCACCCTGACTCGTCTTGACCTGTAGTGGCTCCGAGATCTTGCCATCGAGCTTCGCACGAATAGCGAAATCTAGTTGACGCGGATAATAGGTGCCGGCAATCAAACGGAAGCGCCCTTCCGCATCGGTTTTGACAAAGCCGCTCGAGCGTGACTCCCTATTCCAAGGAGTCGGTGCTACTTTTTTGTTCTTATACTGAATTCGAGTCAACAGGGTGACACGAGCATGAGCTAACGGCTTCCCGTCCTCATCCACGACCACCCCTTCAAAACGATGCCCCGGAACAGTAACCCGCGTTATCCCCAGATCGACCACAGAATCGGGCTTCGTCGCCGACACTGTGAGGACACGAAGGTTCTTCTGCGCTGGGCCAAAGTAGCCGGCATATCGTGGGCGAACAAAAATCTCAGCCGTAGCTCCCTTTGACAAATCGACCTCTTTGTTCATCGTTCCGTCTTCACTAAGAATCGGCACCTTAATGACATCCTGCGGTGCCTCATCAAGCTTGGCCCCAGCCCTTGGAATTCGAATTCGCACGCCAAAGAGTCCAGATTGATAGAGCTGTCCTTCCTTATCACGCACTTGCAATTTCAGTCGTGATAGGCGGTCGCCTGGCTTGAGAATCAGGAGGTTATTCGCTTCGCCAACATGGGTTGATGTTTTACGCACGACTCGGTGAGGCATCGTCACCGTAAACTTCACTTTGCAGCCGACCGTAAACCCACCGATTTCAAAGCGGCTCGAAACGAGCGGCATGAATTGACCGCCGTCGTGATCTATACGAACCGAAAGATGACGCTCTGGGGCCTTTTTCCAGCTGAGGAACATCCCCGGCTTGATGTCTTCACCTTTGAAGTCAAACCAAAAAGGCAGCTTCTTTGTGGGAGGCAACTCAAAGGTCAAGCTTGGTCTGTGTGACAAGCTGGAGATTTTTTTGGGTTCTACTTCCTTGCCAGTCAAGAGCGGCCCAGCGGTGAGGCTAAACGGCTTTTCCAAACTCACATTGACATAGAAATCAGCGTGGCCTTTGTCGTTGCTTAGCTTGCGAGCTCCGACCGGAGCTCCATTGGGATTCCAATCTCAGCTTAAATGCCGCATCGCCAGGTCGGCGGTGGCTGCCATAAACACAGGAATCATCGACGCGCCGCGCTTGTCTTGATCCAAAGTGATAATGCGAATGCGACGATAGCCCCGAAGCTTAAGATTCTTGGTCGACGGCTTCTTGCGCATTTCTTCGTCGATCACAGAGAAGGCGAGTTTCCCATCGCCACTGGCCATGATTAAAACACCACGCTGGATGATCTCCTGAGGAATCGAGCATCTACCGCTTCTTGTTTTCTTCTGCCAGATCGGATCGGCAGAAGGTACCGGGACGATCGACACTTCTTCAACATGGCTCGCGCCGTGCGCAAAGACGTAAACATCAACACTCGACTTTGCTTGAATTTGAATGCCAGAAACTTGCAGTTCGACTTGTCCGAAGCTTGTGTGAACAAGGGCTAAAAGCGCCAAGACAAGAAGCGAATCTTTGTATCTCATGACTGTTTCCTTTTCGTGATGAACCGAGACACAGTGTAGTGCCCCTCCAGGGGTTTCATCGACTGGAAACTGGGATCAGACGGTCAAGATACACAAGTGTTACACACAGTCACCGCACTGCACTACTCCCAGATGGAAGCGTACTTCAGAGCTGTGCCGGTATTGAACACAACCACATGGTCATCTGGGTTGATCCAATTCTTGTCGCGAAGTTGTTTGGCCGCAGAAAGACACGCCGCCCCTTCGGGGCACGGGAAGATCCCCGAGGCCTTGCCCATGATCAAGGCATAAGACTTGAGATCGTCTTCCGAGATGGCAATGGCACAACCGTCGGTTTCGCGAATCGCCTTCAAGATCAAGAAGTCACCAACAGCGACGGGGACCCGGAGCCCAAGGGCACATGTCTCGGCCCCTTCCCACATCTCGGCCGCGTCGTCACCATTTTCAAAAGCACGAACAATAGGGGCACATCCTTCAGCCTGCACGCTCACGAGACGCGGACGTTTCTTGCCGATCCAACCGAGCTCTTCCATCTCATCGAAAGCCTTCCACATGCCAACGAGTCCGGTGCCACCACCAGTCGGATAGACAATAACGTCAGGGAGTTGAAAACAGGTCTGTTCCGCCAACTCATAGCCCAGGGTTTTCTTGCCTTCGAGTCGGTAGGGTTCTTTGAGAGTCGAGAGATCAAACCACCCATGATCCTTGCACGCAGCAGCGATCTTCTTGCCACAGTCATTGATCAGACCATCGATCAAATCGACATGGGCACCCAACTGCTCGCACTCGACCCGAAACGGCATCGACGTGTCAGCAGGCATACACACATGAACCGGCAGTCCGGCCGCAGCGCCGTAAGCCGCCGCTGCGCCCGCCGCGTTGCCAGCACTGGGTATCGCCAGCACCTTCGCGCCCAATTCCCAAGCACGGCTGACACAAACGCCCAGGCCGCGGGCCTTAAAGCTCCCCGTCGGATTGAACGACTCATCCTTGATCGAAAGCCGACCAATGCCCATCTCCTTGGCCAACTTCGGGGTATCCAAAAGTGGAGTCCACCCTTCCCCCAACTTGATGGCATATTGCTCATCCCGAATCGGCAACACTTCGGCATAACGCCACAAGTCAGGCCGCCCATGCATCAGGTCTTCTTTCTTCAACTTGACTGCCGCCAAGTCATACCGGGCCATCAATGGCTTCGCACAACAAGAGCTCAAATTATGCAGAACGTCGGCATCGTACTTGCTACCGCAAGCTCCACATTCCAAGTGAGTCAGAGTACTGGTCATGAAATCTTCCTTTTCAAAGAGAAGCGTACCCTACACGAAAAAAATCAAGTCAGTCGCACCACCTGCATGAACTCAACGCCCTGGACTTCGATGACATGACGGGAAATGTCTGGGAATGGTACCTCGATGGGCTCTTCGACGATGGCAAGAAGAAAGAAAGTCGTGGCATAAGGAGCAATCCCTGGTCATCGAGCGTCCGTATCTTCCGCAGCGGCTTCGGCGACCAAGCAGTAGCCAGCCGAATGGCGAGCCGCATCACGAGTTCGCCGGAGTATAGCTCAGACAACCTCGGGGTTCGCCCATGCGGGCTGATTACTTTTTGAAGACGGCGTCAAACCAGTGGATTCTCTTGGGCCGGTGTTCGAACGGCGCTCGAGTTTGAAAGCAATCAACCCGATGGACGATTCACGTTCGCTAAGCGAAAGAATTATACCTGGTTCGGTACTAAAAAGTGACAATCTTAGCGGGACGAAGGCCAATACTGGAGGTGCGGACCTTAGGTGGGTTCGGGCCGCGCATCGCCACCCGGCTATACGGAGCCGGATCGTCGAAGCCGCCGCCACGGTTGACACGGGACCCAGAGGGCAGTGGATTTCCTCGAATCCCTCTGGCTCCCCCCCTATACTTGTAGTCAAAGTATGCATCAAAGCACCATTCCCAGACATTTCCCGTCATGTCGTGAAGGCCAAAAGCATTGGCTTGATAGGAACCTACTGGTGCATGGAGGATGTGGTCGTCTGTGTGGCCGGGCTCTTGTCCTGTGAATCCGACTGCTTTGGTCTCTGAGCCTTTGATGTTGGCGAAGTCTTTCAGTTCCCCAACTTCGGAAGTCCCTGAGAAAATGGTTTGACCTTGGTTGGCTCGAGCTGCTCGCTCCCATTCGGCTTCCGTTGGCAAAGTCAGGTCAATGCGAGGTAAGAACTTCTGCGCATCAAACCAGGAAACCTGTTCCACAGGGTTCATCAAATTGAGCGGAGCCTTAAAAGCTGCGTTGTTGAAGCCTGCGAGATAGCGGCTGGGGTTGGCGGCAAAAGACCGTTGCCATTGAGCTTGGGTCATTTCAAACTTGGAAAGGAAATAGGTTTCCAGCTTCACTTGATGAACCGGGACTTCATCGTCTGAGGCACCCAGATCATAGTTGGCTTTCTTCGGGTCCTGTTTCTGTGCGCCCATCTCAAACGTGCCACTTGGAATCAGCACTAAGATGATACCAAGGTCTTCGGTGACAGAGATCCTGCCGTTCGTGTCACGAACAGGTGCCTCACCTTTGTGACTGAGATAGTGCAAGAACTCTTCCAGTCCCGAAGCTGGATCGGGCCCCAGTGGAATCAGGCCGAGTTGTGGATTGAGGATGAGTCCATCGTAGAGCTCACTCTCTTTGATCCGTTCACGGCAGAGTACCCAAGCATCTTTCTGTTCGTCCAAAGTCCTAGCCGCAATCTCTCGCGAGGATCTCAGGCGTTCCTGAATAGACTTGATCGGCCCCTGCTCGTCGTTGGTGAATTTTTCTAACTTGATCACCAGTTCCGAGATGATGTCATGTTGCAAGAGAAGAGCGGGATTGTCGCCAAAGTCCCAGATTCTTCGACCAGCGATGATCTGAGTTAGCTCCTCTAATCGTGATCTAATGTTC
Organism: Planctomycetota bacterium; assembly: GCA_047639315.1. Taxonomy (GTDB): domain Bacteria; phylum Planctomycetota; family DRQF01; genus S139-23. The sequence continues at coordinate 11,143 of JBLINQ010000084.1, read as the reverse complement.
TTCTTCTGCTTCGCAATCGTCTCCTTGGCATAGTCATTATCTGCCTTGGCCAAGTCAGCTTCCAGTCTCTTCAACGTCGTATTGTGATTCTCAAGCTCAGCAATCTCGTTGCTGAAGTCACGCTTGCGCTCTTCCTCCTGGTAAGGGATTGCTTGTGACCGGAGGGATTTCAAGAATCCTTTGTGATCCTCAAGGCGGCTAGCAATAACGCCGTGTTTTTCTTGCCAGGCGAGCAGCTTGTCCACCAATTGCGGCGAAGGTGGGTATAGAAGATCCGCGGCCGCTTGCGCCTTCTCAAGTACTTTCATGTCTGCCAGACGGTCGTAATTGGCGAGGGCGGCTGATTTCTCTGATAGTGCTTGGGTCTTCTCAGACAGAGCCGCCTGTTCACGTTTCAGGGCAATCGATTTCTGATTCGATTCTTCTTGGGCCAAGTTATGGGCTTTTGTGGCTTCTTCGCTCTTGAGATAGAAGACAGCTACCAGTGCAACGAGCAGAAGGACCGCGACGGATCCAATCGCAGTGACTCGTGAGTTTCTCTGCATCCACCGGAGAGTCTTGACCCATGAAGATGCCGGTCTAGCATGCACTGGTTCATTTTGACGCAGTCGCTCGAGATCGTCAGCTAGTTCCTCAGCTGTGGAGTAGCGCCGATTCGGATCCTTATCGATGGCAGTCAGAATGATTGCAGCGAGGTCTCTGCTGATGTTCGGATTGATCTTGTTGGGTGCTGGCGGTTCGTCATTCGCGATTGAGTTGTAGAGTTCGTGCCGATTGTCGCCACGAAAGGGACGCTGGAGGGTGCACGCTTCGAATAAGGTGACGCCAAGGGAGTAGATGTCAGTGCGGCGATCGAGTGCCGACACTTTGCCTTGCAGTTGCTCTGGCGACATGTACGCCGGCGTGCCCATGACATCGCCGGATTGTGTGAGCGTCATGCCCTGCGACTCTTCATCTTTGGCAAGACCGAAGTCGAGGACACATGCCGAGCCATCCTCGCGCACCATGAGGTTGGCGGGCTTGATGTCTCGGTGCACAAGCCCGGCTTCATGGGCGGCATGAAGTGCCCTAGCTGTGCTTTCGATGTACTGCACCGTATCCGCGATTGCAGAACGGTCGGCACTGGTCGAGGAAGAAAAGTCGTTTTCTTTAATACCATCGTCGGACGTTGATTCGTCATCGTTCTGGAAATCGATGTGAAACTCAGTGCATCCTTCTGCGGAAGCATCTCTGGCAGCCGTCTCAGAAATCAAGGACGCCAACGTCGTACCACGGACGAACTCAAAGGCGATGTAGTCCAGGCCCTCATGTTCGCCGACCTCGAAAACACTGGCGATACCAGGATGGTTGAGTTTGCCAGCTGTCGCGGCTTCCCGGTGGAAACGCAGACGTGCTGACTCCGACAGCCTTGCGCCTTCGAGAAGGATCTTGAGTGCCACTTGACGTTGGATGTTTTCGTCCTTGGCAAGGTACACGTATCCTTGACCGCCATGGCCGAGTTCTCTTATCAACGTGTATTGAGCAATCTTCCGGCCAGGCATGCCAATAATCTTCGTGACACCGTGGTCTTCGACACTTTCATCCGAAGCATCACGCCTACCATCGCCACTGTTCCGCGTGGTAGGCTTGTCGTATCGAGTTTTCTTTTCGTCTTCGCTCATCGTTTCCTCTTGGCTATGAACCAGAATCATAGCCGAAGACGCTGATTCCTGGGAGAGGGTGGGAAGAGCTTGGTATCGAGTAGGATTCCCCAAGTACGCCGTACCCTGTGACGCGCCACTAAACGGCAGAGTGATAGGTCTACGCTACTCGATCATAATCTCCGAGTACGGTACCAGGTCTAATTCACCACCTTAGTGCGCCGGGCGCTTCCGTGCCGGGGAAGGTCACAAGCACTTCGCCTCATCTCTCAAAGCAAGGGAAGTAAACCTGGTTCGGTACAGTCCACTTGGTTCGGTACAGTCCAGTCGGCAAGCCCACGCCCTTCTTGCAATCAGCGAAATGGAGTACGGTACATAGTCTAATCCACCACCCTCGTGCGCCGAGCGCTTTCGTGTCAGGAAAGGTCGTGAGAACTTCGCAACCTCTCTCAAAGCGAGGGAATTAGACCTGGTTCCGTACACGCTTTTGGTTCCGTACACGCTTTTGGTCGAATACCGTGAGAGTGATTCGCAAAGAAGGGCAGACGAGCTGACATGGACTACGACTGGTCTTCTGGAATTCCATTGAGCTTCATGGCACTTTGCCTGCTCTGGGCAATCGTAGCCGAGGGGCTTGCGTTTCGAAAATCCCGAGCGATCAACCCTTGGACGCCAGTTTCTGTCTTGGTCCTCGGCATGCTTCAGGTGTACTGGTTAGGTTGGCATCTTGTTGGTCCTGCGCAGGAAGATCCTGCGACATACACACCAGACCAAAAATCACAGTACGCGACGTACTTGGCCCTCTTTGCATTCATGTTTCTGCCGATCATGATCATGATGTTTCGCCACCTTCAGAGAACCCGTCTGCATGTCGGCGTCGCCATCAGTCTATTTCGTCTGATCCCCTGCGCGGGCGTGTCATTCATGTTTTTTCGGCACTTGCTGATGGCATCGGAGTTCATGTCACGGATGGCGCTCTGATGTAGGGTGTCACAACGGTACTCAGTGTGTGCACCTGACACCGCATGTCACATTCGTGGCAAGTAGACCTGGTTCGGTTCAGGGTTATAGAAGACGAAGATGCCGGCGGGACGCCGGCGCTCCCAGGTTTGCTTGCGGCATCTATTGGGAGCCTTGAGTGACAGGCGGTTTCGGACGTTGTGCGTGGACAAAAAAAAGCCCAGGTCGATGACCTGGGCTTTTCGTAGTGACCCCGACGGGATTCGAACCCGTGTTCCAAGAATGAGAATCTTGTGTCCTGACCGGACTAGACGACGGGGCCTTGGAGGGGGAATATAGGCGGGGGTGTGAGTTGGTTCAAGGACACACCCCAGGCTTTTGTTTACTCCACTGGCGTTCTGGCTTCGGCTAAGGCTGACTCGATGCGGGCTTTGCACTCGTCTGCGCCTAAGAGTTGGGCACAGTCGTAGAGGCCGGGGCCGGAGGTTTTTCGGGTTATGGCTGCTCTGAGTGGGTGAACGATCTTGCCGAAACCGACTTCCTGAGTCTCAACCCATGCCCGTGCCTCGGCTTCGAGGCTGGATGGGTCGGAGAAGTCTCCGGCCAAGAGGACGGGGGCGTAGGCTTCGAGGAGATCGGCGGCGCCTTCTTTACGGAGGTTTTTGAGAGCCTTCTTTTCCATTTCGATTTTGCCGTTGAAGACCCACTCGGCGATCTCGGTGATTTGGCCGAAGTAGCGCAGGCGTTCTTGTTCGGCGTTGGCGATGAGTTTGAGTTTGGCCTCATCTTGTTCGCTTAGCTCTTCCCCTATCCAACCAGCTTTGGCGAGATGAGGGCGGATGCCGGCGATCACTTCTTCCTGAGTCATGCGGCGGATGTAGTCACCGCAGATCCAGTCGAGTTTCTCCAGTGGCAAGCGGGCGCCGGCTGAGTTGACTCGGTCGAAGCTGAAACGCTCGATGAGTTCATCGACAGTCATGACCTCGGTCTTGTCATCGAAGGACCAGCCGACGAGTGCCAACCAGTTGACCAGGCCGTGGGTTGGATAGCCCTTCTGTTGATAGAGCTCGAGAGCTGCTTCTGGATGCTTACGCTTCGACAACTTGCCTTGGCCGGTTGGGCCGAGGATGAGTGGGAGGTGAGCGAAGATGGGGACGTCCCAACCAAGTGCTTCGTAAATGACGAGTTGCTTGAAGGTGTTAGTCAAGTGATCTTCGCCACGGACAACATGGCTGATCTTCATGAGGTAGTCGTCGACCACAACAGCGAAGTTGTAGATTGGGATGCCCGTGGAGCGAATCAGGATGATGTCTTCGATGTCTTTCGACTTGACCGTGACATCGCCACGAACGAGATCTTTGACAACGTAGTCTCTGTCTTCGGGAACCTTCAATCGCCATGTTGGCTCGGCGCCGTCGGCGATACGCTTGGCGGCTTCGTCGGTATCAAGATTGCGGCACGCTTGGTCGTAGCGGGTCGTCTGCTTGGTGTCTTTTTGAGTTTGGCGCAGCTCAGCAAGACGATCCTTGGAGCAGAAGCACGGATAGACAGTTCCTGTCTCTTTTAGCTTCTCGGCATGCTCGACATAGAGGTTTTGGCGCTCACTTTGAGAATAAGGGCCATAGTCCCCACCCTGCTCCGGGCCTTCGTCAGGAGTGAAGCCCAACCAATCCATGCCACGGAAAATGGTCTCGCGAGCGGCATCAGTGTTACGTTCGTGGTCTGTATCTTCCATACGAAGAACAAAAGTTCCGCCAACCTGACGCACGTAAAGCCAATTGAATAGCGCGGTTCGGGCACCACCAATGTGTAAATAACCTGTCGGGCTCGGTGCGAATCGCAAACGGATTGGTGAAGTCATGAATTCCCTCCTTTTAGGGGCGGGATTCTAACCGGGAAGGCGCCAGCCGCCCAACCGCAGAATTCGGACTGGCAGCAAAGTCCATTTGCGGCAAGAATAGTCGCCATGAAGAAGCTGACACTCATTCGCCACGCAAAATCGAGCTGGAAACACCCTGGCTTGGAAGATGACCATGATCGAACGTTGAATAAGCGCGGCGTTCGGGACGCGACAGAGCTGAGTCGCAGGTTCCATGTGCACGGCTCGCGCCTGGATCTGATCTTCTCGAGCACCGCCATGCGGGCTCGCACCACGGCTCTGGCATTTTTGGACACTCTGGGGCTTGCCGACGACCACCTGCGCTTTGACGAGCGTCTCTACTTGGCCAGCAAGGAAGCTCTCGTTGGTGTCATTTCTGGGTTTCCCAATGAGGAGTCAGAGATTGCCATTGTCGGCCACAACCCTGGTATGACCGCGCTCATCAATCAGCTTTCTGATCTCGGTCTCGAAAACATGCCAACCTGCGGTGTTGTGGAGCTGACTTATGAAATCGACAGTTGGGCCGACTTGCCCGGCGCGCGCCCGGTATCGAACTGGCATGACTATCCCCAGCGGACCTGGGGCAATTAAGAGCAGTAGCCAGCCATTCATAGGCATTTGACTCAGTGGCCCACAAAAAAAAACCACTCTCAGCTTTCACTAAGAGTGGTTCGAAGGCGCTCGAAAGCGCTTTCATATGCCATGACCAACGTCGGTTTTATCGCGCTAATTTTGTAGCAGTCACACGGGGCTAATCGGGTTACTTCACATTCAGTCGATCGTTCCTAATTGTTCTGGCAATCTCAAAAATTCTAAGTTGAATAAAAACGCCAGCCGACTTCACTATCGGCTGACGTCTGATTTGCAAATGCCATGGTCAAATTCGGTGGACATTCTGCGTCTGTTCCGAATCTTCCAAGACCTGGGATTCACGAAGAACCCCAGCATGTTCGCCCTCAAGATCGGTCGTTTTGCCAAAAACCGATATTCCCTTTTCAGGCGACTCTTCTGTGATAATTATCGACCACCCATGCATAAACCTTGAGTGCTTATGGGTTTTCTTGAAAATTTCGTGAAGGGAGACCCTAAATGGGGTCTTAGAGGTGCGCCAAGATATCGGCGAGGACAGGAGTCGAAACGGGGATCGGAGCTAACGAGCGAATGCGCCTTGACCAGGCCCCAGGGTTCTTCTCGAGAACGAGGCCCAAAGCACCGATAGCAAAGGACTTTACCTCAGTCGGCGTGGTTTCATCGTTGATCAGATTGGTCAACAGTTTGACTGACTTGGCACATTTGAGAAGACCGAACGCCTGGGCAATGCCACCCAAGCTGTAGCTGTCGCGACGTTCTTTGAGGACAGCGCAAAGGTCAGCTGCCGTCGTTTCATTCTCTGATAAGGCCATGGCCAAAGCGCCATCATGGACCAAGAAGCCACTGGCCCGTCGTGTTTCGAGGCGCCAATCCGAGGCGCATTTGTTGCCTTGGCCCAGAAGGCCAAGAGCCAAACCGGCGGCGCTTCGTGCCGTGATCATCGGGTGCACCGCGTTAATCGAGGCCAACATCTCGGTTGAAGAAGTATCTCTCAGGAGACCAAGCGCGACACTGACGCCGGCGAGGCCGACACCATCGTCTCGGATACTGGCGGACGTCAGACCACGAACTCGCTTAACCGACATGCCGCGGCGAAGCTCATGGTTCTTTGACCCTTCCAATAACGCGAACGCCAAATAAGGGCGGAGAGTCGAAACAACACTCTCGTAGGTCAACAGCTTGCGGAAATTGTCGTCGTCTGCTCTGCGGCCAATGGATAAGAGGATCAAACCGGCTGTGGCCGCGTCGCCCCCTTTTGCCAAACGTCCCCAAAGAGCCGCGTTCAAGGCCTTTGAATCGGCGGGTGACAAGTCACCTGCCGCGGCAGCAGCACTGCGTGAAAGGACAGCATTATCGCTATCCAACAAGCTAATGATCATCGCCACCAAGGAATCTTCCGAAGGCAGCGCACGAGCCATGCTCAGGAGCAAGAGACTCTTGCACGAGTCTGACAGGTCATCTTGCTCGAGTTTCGCAAAGTATTTCGATCGGTGTTCGACACAGAGATTCCAAGGCCTGACTGAACGCCCATAACGTTGAGCCTGTTGGCGCTCGTCGGCGCTTGCCGCCGCGTGAAGCCCCAAAGCCAAACAAGCAGCACGGTGCAATTCGACCGATTGCTTTTCAGGGCTCATGAGAATCTTATGGAGCGTGTCGTCAGATTTCTTGGCTGGCAACATGCCAGAAGCCAAAAGCGCGACACAACGTAACTTCGTCGGGATTGGTTGCCGTGGGCGACCAAGAGCGCGACGGCCAAAGCGACCGTCAAGGGCGAGGGAGCTCAGCAATGAGCGAGCGTCTTCCGTGCCGTTGATGCCGAATGCAAGAACGATGGCCTCTTGGACTGCACCTGGTGCATTCTCTAAGGCGAAAATGAGATCGTTGGAAATTGACTTATTCCCGAGTCGCGCCAAGGCCACGGCTGCGGCTGCACGCTCTTCGACCGAACCTTCGGCGAAGCGCTTACGCAAGAGTCGCAACACGTCCTTGTTAACCAAGAGGTCGTAGGCGACATTCTCAGCTTTCTTCTCAGCGAATCGACGTTCAGCCAAGACTCCGTACAGCTGACCATGCCACCAACGCTCCCATTCGAGGAAGCGTGGTTTGGGCGAAGTGATAGCTGCGTTGGATTTAGTGGCGCTTGAGTCAGCGACTTCAATGCGGGCCCCGGGGGCCTTTTTAGGTGACTTCGCGGCACCACCACCAATACGATCGAGGACGGATCGATTGGGCTGCGTTGGAGCCTCGCCCGGATAATGGACGACTTGAGCGGAAAGCTCTGTGCTCAGAATAACGGTTAGGACCGCTATTACAGCGACAAAGGGCGAAACGGGGTTTCGTCTTTGCGCCTCATGGGCACCGCTGGTTTTTCTCATCTTAGAACCGATGAGCTTGCCTCCACCACGAGAAAGTCCAATAGCTGCTTTCAAAGAAAAGCAAAAGGTAGGCCAAACCGACAGCCAACCTTAAATCCATTGGGGCTAACAAGTTATGAGAAAAGTTCTCTCGGAAACCCGTCAACGCAATGTCAAATCACAAGGTAAAACCTTGCGTTATCGCACGGCGCGACCCTCAAGAGTTTCTCACCACTCGCCCTCGTTAGACGACCAAGAGGTGGGAACCATTCACATTCACTTCTTCCCTTGCTTATATCGTCGAAACCCAATGAGTCCACAAGAACTTTATTTCGGATGGCCCCGAAGTGCGCCCCAAGGTCTTTCAGGGCCGCATGTTGTGTGCCTCTGATTCTGGGGCGATCTGTCTACCTTGTGCCATGCTTTGCCATCATCTAAAACCATGGAGACGATTTCTCTCGTTTAGGTTCTGTTCCAGGCTCGAGCCTGTACTGAAACCTCAAACCCTTCGAGATAAAAGACTTAGGTCTAAACTGTGGCGTCAAGAGTGACTTCTTGCTCGACGCCCGCAAAGGAGCGGTGCTATTTCTGGGTTCGAGCGCAAACCATCCTGGCTAAAGATCCGACCTCCGAGCGGCGAGAAGTACACTCGTATCAAGGAGTTACGTAAGGGTCTGAAATTGGCGACTGTGTGCGAGGAGGCTCGTTGCCCCAATACCGCCGAGTGTTGGTCTGGCGGCACTGCCACCTTCATGCTCCTGGGCGATACCTGCACCAGGTTCTGCAAGTTCTGCAACGTGAAGACGGGCAACCCTCAAGGCAAAGTCGATGCCGACGAGCCAGAGAACCTCGCCGATGCTGTCGAACAGATGGAACTGACCTACGTGGTCTTGACCATGGTCGATCGCGACGACCTACCCGACGGAGGCGCCGCTCACGTCGCCAAGTGTATTCAAGCCCTGAAGGCACGCGTCCCTGACCTTAAAGTCGAGATGCTTGCCGGCGACTTCCAGGATGAAGAGAACGCCATCAACACGATTGTTCACTCGTCCGCTGATGTCTTCGCTCACAACATTGAAGTTGTGGAACGCCTGTCGCCCGCCGTCCGCGATAAGAAGTGCGGCTATGAGCAGACCATGAACGTGCTGAAGCGGGCCAAGCGACTGAATCCAGACATCGTGACCAAGTCCTCCATCATGGTGGGATTGGGCGAGACCGAAGAAGAAGTGATCGCTACCCTCAAAGACCTTCGCGCAGCCGATGTCGACATCGTCACGGTTGGCCAGTATCTAAGACCCGCACCAAAGTTCTTGCCGGTCGAAGAATACGTGACCCCCGAGAAGTTCATTCACTACAAGGAAGTTGCTGCAGAACTAGGATTCCTGTTCTGCGCATCGGGACCTTTAGTTCGCAGTTCCTATCGCGCCGGAGAGCTGTTCTTAGAGAACTACTTGCGTACGGGCGGAGCCAGCCAAGTATGAGCGACAAGATCGTGGAAATCATGGCCAAGGGCGGGAAACTTGCCGCTGGGGCTGGAGCTCACTTACACAAGACTCAAATGCTTGAGTTCTATCGCCTCATGATGATGGCGCGCGAGCTCGCAGCGGCCAAGTCTGCCCTTCACCGCGATGGCAAGATTGGTTTTAACCTATCTACCAGCGGCTGCGAAGCCATCTCCATCGGTGCTGCCTGTGCCTTGGCTTCAGAAGACTGGGTCTTCCCAAGTTGGCAGTTCTCGGACGTAGCCATTGCTCGCGGAACAAAACTCGAGACAATTCTCGACAACATGCTCGGCAATGAGAGAGATGCCTCATTGGGTCGCCAAGGACCTGGAAGCATGGGATTCCTCGACGAGAAAGTCATGCCGATATCGGCCCCAGTTGGGACGCAGATTGCCCAGGCCGTCGGCGTCGCCCAAGCTGCGAAGATCACAGGCAATAACGACGTCGCCATTTGCCTCTTCGGTGATGGCGCATATGACAGCCCCGATTTTCACAGTGGCCTTAACTTCGCTGGCGTCATGGATGCCCCTGTCGTGTTCTTGACTACAGGAACAACGGATGTTGGCGACGCCTACGGCATCGAGAGTTTCCATGTTGACGGCGATGATGTTTTGGCGATTTACACCGTTGTAGCGGCAGCCGTGGCTCGAGCCCGAAGTGGCAAGGGCCCTGCTATCATCCATGCCCACCAAGATTCTTCGATCTGTGGCATCGATCGTTTTGCCACCTGGTTGAAAGAAGCCGGGGTCATCGACATAAAATTGCGTGAGGCCATCGCTGCGGAAGCGCGACATGAAGTTAGGGTTGCCTTAGAGGAGTCGACTGCTCTTGGCTTTCCAGGAGAAGAGACTCTCTTTGACGACGTCTTAAAGTCACAGAGTGAAGGCTTGGCACGAGACGCAGAAGCACAAGTTAGATTCGGTGGTGAGTACGGGGGATCAGAAGATCCTGACGCCGACTTTGTCGTCGGATAGTGAATGAATGCTGCAGGAGCAAAAGCCCCGCGGCTCTTTGAAGGAAAGGGAATTATGGCGACGTCAACGAGCCTGGAAGAAACCGGCAGCTCAACGATGACCATGATACAGGCGATCAACCGCGCGTTAGCAGAAGAGTTGCAACGTTCGGATGACGTCGTCATCATGGGTGAAGACATCGGCAAAAATGGCGGTGTATTTCGCGCGACTGAAGGTCTACAAGATACCTTTGGTGTCGACCGTGTCATCGATACGCCTTTGAGCGAATCTGGCATCGTTGGTTCAGCAATTGGCATGGCCCTCTATGGCCTGAAACCAGTTGTTGAAATCCAATTCGCCGACTTCATTTTCCCGGCCTTCGATCAAATCGTTTCTGAGCTGGCCAAATTCCGCTATCGCAGTGGTGGCGAATTCACATGCCCTGTGGTTGTACGCACGCCTTACGGCGGCGGTATTCGCGGCGGCCTGTATCACAGCCAATCGCCAGAAGCCTACTTCTGTCACACACCAGGACTGAAAGTCGTCATCCCCAGCACGCCAAGCGATGCCAAGGGATTGTTAAAGGCCGCGATTCGCGGTGACGATCCAGTGATCTTTCTCGAGCCCAAGCGTATCTATCGCAGCCTCAAGGAAGATGTGAGTCACGACTTTGACTATGAAGTTGAAATCGGCAAGGCACGCACAGTTATCGAAGGTGACGATTGCACCGTGTTCTGTTTTGGTGCAATGGTCGAAGTTGCGGAACAAGCTGCTGCGAAAGCGGCTAAATCAGACATCAGTGTCGAAGTCATTGATCTTCGCACTCTGTCGCCACTCGACATTGATGCCATTGTCACATCGGCACGGAAAACCGGTCGGTGCGTCATCCTTCATGAAGCCCCTCGAACCTGCGGGGTCGGGGCTGAAATTGCAGCCATTATTGCTGAACGCGCCATCGAATCGATCGAGGCGCCCATTCTTCGTGTAACCGGATTCGACACGCCGTTTCCTTACACGCTTGAGCACGTATACATGCCGGATGCCGATCGCGTCTTCCGAGCAATCGAACAAGTCATTGACTTCTGAGAAAGGGAAACATCGTGGCATTTGAATTCAAACTCCCCGACCTTGGCGAAGGTGTTGCCGAGGGCGAGATTGTCGAATGGAAAGTTGCTGTCGGAGACACAGTGACTGAAGACCAACCATTGGTCGAAGTCATGACCGACAAAGCGACGGTTGAGATTCCTTCGCCCCGGGCTGGCAC
>JBLINQ010000083.1:0-22139 GCA_047639315.1 Planctomycetota bacterium | reverse complement strand
CTTCGCCGCTAGTGCACCGACCACATCATCCCGTTGGGTGACCGACACTTACTCAGTGTCGTCAAAGAATATATCCAGTATTACAATGACTCCAGGACGCACTTGTCGCTCGACGGCAAGGCCCCTGAGCTTCGCCAAGTCGAAGACGATGGTGACGTCAGCGCTGAGCCTGTCCTCGGTGATTTGCACCAACGCTATCCCCGCGCTGCTTAAGAAAAGCACGCTCCCCTGAATCGAACGACAGCCAAGCTCTGTCTTCAAATTCGTGGTGGCTGCCAGGAACGAATCGTTCGCCATTGCCGATCGTGATATCATCGGATTTCGCGAGACTGAAACGCGGTCTAATTCAATGGATTAGATAAATGGGAAGCACAGACGAGTTCTCGTCAAAAAATCCACGATAAGTCTGCGAGGTCAGAAGGGCAAAAGACGACATCGCGCCCGGCTTGCTCTACTTTTCTTTAAATGGAACTCTGACGATGATTGTGTCGCCCTTACCAGATTTGTCGGTGATGCTTTGAATCGTCCAAAGATCAAGAAGGTTGTCTGCATCGATGACACTGCCGCTGTAGTCGCCCCAAGACGTGCCGTTGGTCGCACCTTGACCTTCGCCGAGTTTGACCATGGGACGAAGCGTACCTGGGGGGTCATTCGCTAAGCGATAAGCCAGACGAGGACTGATAAACATGTTTCCGTTGGTCTCCTGAAAACCGACGAGCACATCGAGGTTCTTGTTGACCGCGATGGTGGTTTGAATATAGCTCGATTTGGAATTGCTGATCAGCCCAGTTTGCACGATGGTGCCGTCGGTTTTGATTTGGTGCCATTGAACCGCGGCTCGGCCATTACAATTGATGGCGTGTGAGAACCAAATGAACCCACCCTGAAGGACCAGGTTCTTAGGGTTGCGGTCCCCAGAAGCGGTGCGTTGTTCGGTACCCTTCTGTGGCGAATGAGGCGGGTATCCAATATGACTCAAGCCGTGAGGTATGGCTGCTACGTCAACTACAACCGGGGTGCCATCGCCGCTGTCGGTCACTCGTTTGAGGATGAAGTCTCTCTTGTTCAGTTTCAAGAAATAGAGGTCATCGATGGCATCCTGAGTTTGCACTGGATGACCGAGGTTGCCAGAAAAATGATATGCCGTTGCTGGAACACCAGCTTTGACTTCGGCCATCTTGAGAACAAAAGTCTGCTCCTTGCCCCCAGGAAATGAGTAACCGACCCATTTCCGACTGTAGCCGATGCCACCGCCATCCCGCCCACCTGGAGCGGGCACGGGATACGTGTTCCAAGCTCCCGTCGGATCACTAGTTTCTGAAACCGAAATATTGACCGGCTTCAGCTTGGCTTTGTCCCATGGATTCCAGAGATCGAAACCGAAGAGTTTATTGTGGGGATCAAAGAACATTTTCGGGTCGATGCCGCCATTAAAGGCCGATTGCCTGACACCTTGGACAAAATTGCCTTTCTTATCATAAATGATCAAGCCATCATTTGTGCCATGCAGAACGTACCCTCCACCCACGGCAATTTGAGGGTCGACTTGGCGATTACCGTCCATCGACCCATCGAAAGCCAAAAAACCGGCGATTTGCCTGGGATTGCCGCCTTGCTTCCGCTCTTTAGCTTTGCCCTTCTTATTGAACGTTTCATTTCGAAGGGGAGTGATCACCTCTGATCGAGCGGCAGAAGTGGTTCTTGCCTGCTCGGTCTCCTTGCTCTTCCCCGGCTTGGATTGAGCCTGTAGCAGACAAGGGAATAGACAAGCGATAAGCATGAAAACCGTGCCAGAGTTTCGAATCAGCGTTGACTGATGTGACATAAATGATCCCCTAATTTTGGGCGGCGTTGACGTCGACGATGAGTCTTCAGACTCAAAGACAATAGTGTGCAAACCGCTAATGGGAAGCACTGCGGTCAAAGAAGGTGGCGAGAAAATGACTGACGCCGTACTCTTCGTTCAGAAATCAAATTGGCATCCGTAACTAGGATCGCTCGAGCAGCATCGCGGTGTCAACCAAGATAGCGTCTCGACCTTCCCTAACGTGAGCAATGATTTGTCATTCTGCAATAGACGATCAACCAGCGATTACGCTTCATTTGTCGCTCCCCGCCCCACTCTACTTCACGTCGAACTTGCGAATATATAGAAGTTTAGCGATTTCTGGCGAGACGATCTGTCAACCTATCGAAAAATATTTTCCATAAAGATGTCTCTTTTCACTCGCCCCTATCATGAAAAGGTGGAGGGCGCATTGACGAACGACAAAAGCGCTCAGAATTCGGCCTAAGTTCTCTTTGAGAATTCGAGGCATGTTCAAGATCTCGGCAACCTCCGGTGGTTTGCTGATTTTATGCGGCAGGTTCTGATGGCAATCCAGCGATCCAATTCCCTCCGAACGTCCTTTTTTCGGCTGCCCGCGGTTAGAGATTTTTTAGACGTCCCAATATAGAAGGAGTTTTCCAATGGTCCTGCAGAATTGTCAACAGAGAGCCGTGGATCAAAGTCGGTCACGGTCATTCCGAGCTATGCGGTCTTTCTTATCAGTTGGCATTGCATGCGTTTTACTTGCGAGCATCGCTAGTGCGCAATTCACCTTAGCCCACACCCTCGCTGCCGACTCATTCTCCGATCGTCTTGGTTCAAGCGTGGCTGGTATCGGTGAAGTCAATGGTGACTTCCGAGATGATTTTGTTGCAGGAGCTCCTCACGATGACAACAACGGCGCAGACTCCGGTAGTGCTCGTGTCTATTCGGGCATCGATGGGAGTACACTCTTTACATTCAATGGTGATGCAGCAGGAGATCACTTTGGCGCGGCTCTTAGTGGCGCAGGTGATGTGAACGGCGATGGTGTTAATGACATTATCGTCGGCGCTCCGGATGCGAACTTTGGAACCGGATTGGCTCGCGTATTTTCTGGTGCAACCGGCGCCGTCATTCATACCGTCTACGGGGTGACCTTCTTTGATGCATTCGGGACTTCCGTGAGCGGAGCCGGTGATGTGAACGGCGACGGTTTTGATGATTTCATCGTTGGTGCCTCACTGGGTGACGATACGAGCGACATGAACAACATCGACTTCGATACTGGAGCTGCATACATCTTCTCCGGCATGACCGGCTTAGTTCTGCATTCAATCTTCGGTGATAGTGCTGGAGATGAATTTGGCTGCTCAGTAAGTGGCGCTGGTGACGTTAACGGTGACGGATTTTCTGATGTCGTTGTTGGTGCGCACTTCGACGACAACAATGGCATCAATAGTGGTAGCGTCCGGATTCTTGACGGAAACACAGGCATAACGATCTTTACGTTCGATGGTGATGCCGCGGGCGATGAATTGGGAGGCTCGGTCTCGTATGCTGGTGATGTGAATGATGACGATTATGGCGACGTCATTGCCGGTGCATCTGGGGCAGACGCTGCAAGGGTGTATTCCGGTGTTGATGGGACAATCGTACATACACTTACCCGTGGGGCTATTGGCATCCAGTTTGGGAGCGCCGTCAGTGGTGCCGGAGATGTCAACGCCGATGGTTTTGACGACCTAATTGTTGGCGCTCAGAGTGATTTTGTTTTTGGCGAGAATTCTGGCTCTGTTTCCATCTTCTCCGGAGTCGACGGCAGCTTTATCCAGATCCTCTTTGGCAGCTCATCGCAAGAACGATTCGGTGTCTCCGTTGGTGCTGCTGGTGATACCAATGCCGACGGCTTTGACGACATCCTTGTTGGCTCACCACTTAGTTTTCCACTTGGCAACGCCAGAGTATTCCATGCTCCGTTCTTGCCGGTGCTTATTTATCAATCGGATTTGGCTGACTCTCGCTTGAAGCTGCGCTGGCTTCCAGACGGAGGCGGTATTAATTCGCTGACTGGCACAGTCACCTGTGACAATGCAACCCCAGGTGCGTTTGGGCACTTTGGTCTCAGCCTTGCACCGGCCAACATATTAATTTACGGATTTCCTCTGCTGCTTGCGATTGACTCCATCAACCTCATTGACACTGGAAACTTCGGCTTCGGTTTCTTTGGCGAGATTGTCTTTCCAAACGTGAGTCGACAGAACCCATTCCTTGCCGGCTCTTTCGTGTTCATTCAGTTGTTTGAAGTATCTCCGATTCCCGCCAGCTCGAACGGTCTCGCGCTGCTGATTTCGCCATGATCAGGGCCATATAGTTTAGGGAAGCCTATTGCATCTCTCATTACGGGGGAGGCAGCAGGTTTTCTTGACAGAACGACGCCAAGAGGGCCGATTGTGGCCATTCACCGGAAAATTATCTGAGAAGTACGGTGTCAGGTTCATCATGGAAGGACAAATCCCGGTAGCTAGCATCACAGTGGTGGGCCGTCGGGATTCTAATGAACCTAACACCGTGTGTAGACACCATGTGTATTGATCGCGCCCCTATCGCCGCCTGAGCAGTGACGACGTTTCGCTGCCAAACTGCAAAGAACCCAGAAGATGAAAACACGTCAGGCAAGCGTGAGGTTGGAACGCGGAATTGGAGTCGTCATGAGGAATCGAGTCTAAACGCATTTGTTGGATCAAAAGTACCGAACCAGGTAATCCTCTCCGGCGCATAGTCACGACGAACCAAGCGGCACCTTCATTCTATAGCCCGCGCAATCCGAAGCGATCGCGAACAACCTACCGCGAGCAATTCCCCGGGTCATCATGTGACAACAGAGAGACCGACCAGCGGTGCGATGCATCCTTACGGGGAGAGACTCCTCCAACATTTTGAGAAAAGTATCCGAGTTGGTTCGCAAGAATCATAGACGGAGACTTTTACCTGGTTCGGTACTCCGGTACTCTCCGCTGCGTCAAACAGATGGAGCCCCAAGAACAGGAACAAGACAGTCAAACGCATCAATGAGATTGGGCGACGAAGGTGGCAGAAAGAATCCGGTTACCACCGGCAAGGCAAAGTCGAGAATACGTTCTTCAGGTACATATCGGATGGTCGCGACCTAAATGATCCCTGCGCTAGTCTTATTCACTTTGCGCCACACTTAGAGGTGATGCTGTCAAAGAATTCAGCTAACGCATGAGCCAAGAAAGAACGGTTGGCACATGAAGCGATTTTGGCCTGCAACATCCTTAACCGGATGCTTGAGTCGGGAAGGCCGCAGTCGGTGAAAATCGGGGACTGAAAACGGCAGTTAATGCTACTGTTTTGATCTCAGTTTCTTTGTTGCAACAACGCCATATCAAGTCGTGATTGACTTCGACTTGGCACAAATGTAACGTGAAATTCGAAACGAGTAAGTCGTTTCAGTGGTTGCGTTTTTTATGAATGGTATGCACAGGCCCGAATAATCTGGTTCATAGAAGAGAGTTTTGATGGATCGATCCCGGCTTCCCTACAACACCCTGGATAAAGAGAGCTTGGCTCAGCTCCTTGCGGCTGAAACAGTGCCACGGATCACTCTATCCTTTTATAATTACACGGAGATCCCCCAGCCTGACCTGGCTTACCGGGAGTCTCTCTATAAATCCTGGTTGAAGTTTAAAGTCCTGGGTCGAATCTATGTGGCTAACGAAGGTATCAATGCTCAGATCTGCCTGCCTGAGAACCATCTCGAGGCCTTCAGACAAGATATGGACAAGAGGTTTCCTGGAACGCCCTTTAAATTTGCCCTCGAAGCTGAGGTCGAGCCATTCTTAAAGCTCATCATCAAGACTAAGAAGAAGATTGTCGCCGATGGCTTAGACGACACCTCTTTCGATCCGGCAAATACTGGCAAGCACTTGAGTGCTCAGGAATTCAATGACGCTATGGAAGAAAGAGGGACGATCGTCGTTGACATGCGTAATCACTACGAGAGCGAGGTCGGTCACTTTACCGATGCCATCTGCCCGGATGTCGATACATTCCGAGAGGAACTGCCCCTAGTTCTGGAGACTCTTCAAGGCCAGGAAGACAAGAAGCTTCTGCTCTACTGCACCGGCGGCATACGCTGTGAAAAGGCCAGCGCCTACTTCAAGCATAAGGGTTTTAAAGACGTCAACCAACTATCTGGAGGCATCATCGACTATGCCCGCCAGGTGAAAGCCGAAGGCCTGGAGTCAAAGTTCATCGGGCGTAACTTCGTCTTTGACGGCCGACTAGGCGAAGCCATCACGGACCATGTCATCAGCAACTGCCATCAATGTGGAGAAAAGTGCAACACCCATACCAACTGCCGCAATGACGCCTGCCATCTATTATTCATCCAATGCAAGAGCTGCGACCATAAGTTTGAGGGCTGTTGCACCGAGCAATGCAGCCAGGTGATTCAACTACCCCTTGAAGAGCAAAAAGCGCTGAGGAAAGACTACCGGCCTAATGGAATATTTAAGAGCCGGCTGCGGCCTCACTTGGGAGTCGATTAGATCGATCCGACCGAAAGATGCTTGAAGCTCTGGCCTTCTCGAAAATCTAATCCGATGGTGTCCTTCCCGTTTAATCGAAGGCGTTCCGCTACAACGCCTTACGCCAATCGAAGTTCAGAGTACACCCTGCCCTTATGCGGGTCAAACATGACTTGATATGATCTCGCCATGCACCTTCTGAATCACCTCATCGCGGCCCTTTTCCTTGCAGCTACTGATCGCAATCGCCTTGTACTTGAGAACCTTGCTTTGCGGCAGCAACTCATTGTTCTAAAGCGCGAAAAGAAGCGAGCCACTCTCGAAGACAGCGGCCGCGTGTTCTAGATCTTGCTGTCCCGCATGATCAAGGACTGGGCTCAGCACCTCGTCATCGTTCAACCGGAAACAGTCGTTCGCTGGCACCGCAAAGGCTTCGCTTACTACTGGTAACGCAAGTCAAAAGCCAAGCCAGGACGCCCGCCAATTCCGATGAAGGTGATGCCGCATGTCGAAAGAGAATCCACTTTGGGGTACGCCTCACATCTCGGATGAGCTCGCTCTCATCGGATTCGAAGCGTGCGAAACAACTGTAGCCAAATACATGGTCAAGCACCGCCCCATCAAACCAGTCGAGCGTTGGCGAACCTTCATGAAGAACCACATGAAGGTCAGCGCAGCTTGCGACTTCTTCACCGTCCCAACAGCTACATTCAAAGTGCTTTACGTCTTTGTCGTACTCTCTCATGACCGCCGCCGAATTGAGCACGTTAACGTCACAGGCAACCCCACTGCCGAGTGGACTGCAAGGCAGATCGTTGAGGCGTTTCCAGATGGCGAAGAGCCGAGATTCCTACACCGTGATCGCGACGCAATATTCGGGTCCGAGTTTCGCAAAGCAATAAAAGCGCTTGGCATCGAAGAAGTGATCAGCGCCCGCAAATCACCTTGGCAAAAATGCTACGCCGAACGAGTGATTGGATCGCTTCGACGCGAGTGCACCGACCACATCATCCCGATGGGCGAGCGACACTTGCTTGACGTCCTCAACGAATACGTCAAGTATTACAATGAATGTCGTACTCAACTGTCGCTTGACGGCAACGCGCCTGAGCCTCGTCGCGTCGAAGGCGATGGTGACGTCATCACCACTCCTGTCCTGGGTGGCTTGCACCACCGATATCGGCGCGCAGCTTAAGCAGAATCTCGCTCACCTGAATCGAACGACAGCCAAAGTCGGTCTTCAAATTCGTGATGGCTGCCAGGAACGAATCGTTCGCCACTGTCGATCGTGATATCATCGAATTTCGCGAGGCCATAACGCGGCTTATGTCATCGGATTAGATAAATGGGAGGGACAGGCCCTTAGGACTCCATTGCCGGTCACCGTTATCATCTCGGCGCAATTGGCAAAATCGGAAAAGCCTACTGAAGGCTGGCGCGAATCTCTTGGCCCCAAACCGAGGTCGGCCCAAATTTGCACGCTACGGCCTCGGTCATTCTGGGAGTTCACAAGGGAATCTCCTTTATGGGACTCCATCCAGAGGTTATTCACTGAGGTCATGCGGGGCACCAGAAACATGGATACGTCTTGTCCAGTATCGCTTGGAGAAATGAAAAGAGGTTCGCTTTGGATTTACTCATCTTTCCGCACCAGTTATTTGTTTCACACCCAGGTTTTGAACTGCAACCAGATCGAATTGTCTTAATCGAAGATAGCTTGTTCTTTGGTGATGCTCATTATCCGCTGAGATTCCATAAGCAGAAAATCTGGCTTCATCGTGCCACCATGAAGCGATTTGAGAGTCACCTTCAACAACAGGGTTATTCGACGGTCTATTGTGATTACTCTGCCCGACCTGATTCGTTGCGCAAGCACTTCAAGAAGTTAGCGCAACCGCGGTTCGTCATCGCCGACCCTGTCGACTTTATTCTGCGCAAGAGACTCTCACGAATTAGCAATGACTTGGATCTCGAAATTGAGTATCTGCCGACGCCGGGGTTTATCAATGACGCTGCCGAGAATATCGCGTATCGCGCTGATAAAAAGCGCTGGTTCATGGCAGATTTCTACAAATGGCAGCGCCAGCGACTCAACGTGCTGATGGACGGCACAGTTCCCTTGGGAGGTAAATGGAGCTTCGACGACGACAATCGAAAGAAGGTGCCAAAGAAACTGCTTGATACCGTCCCCCAAATTCCAATTCTCCATCATGATGAGATCGATGCAGAAGCGAAGTTCTATGCCGAGGAGCGATTCTCATTGAACCCGGGAACCATCGAGCAACTCTACTACCCCACCTCTCATGACGCAGCCGGCAAGTGGCTTTCTCAGTTCCTGCACAAGAAACTCGGGCAGTTTGGCACCTATGAAGATGCAATCGTCGAAGGCGAATCTTGGCTCTGGCATAGCGTCCTGACACCGATGCTCAATACCGGCCTGTTGACTCCAAGGCAAATCCTCGATGAGACGTTGGCCTTCGCCGACCAAAACGAGGTTCCGCTCAATTCCTTAGAAGGTTTTCTGCGACAAATTATCGGTTGGCGCGAATTCATCCGCGCCACCTACGAAGACCTTGGTGTTCAAATGAGGACAACCAATCACTGGAACCACCGCCGGAAACTGCCGCCAAGCTTCTATGACGGCACAACCGGCATCTTGCCGATCGATGACACCATCAAGAGAATTCTGCAAACTGGTTACTGCCACCACATCGAAAGACTCATGGTTCTTGGTGGCTTCATGTTCTTGTGCGAATTCGACCCGAACGACATCTACGATTGGTTCATGGAAATGTTCATCGATAGCTATGATTGGGTGATGGTGCCCAATGTCTATGCCATGAGTCAGCACGCCGACGGCGGATTAATCACAACCAAGCCCTATTTCTCGGGGTCCGCCTATGTTCGAAAAATGAGTCACCACAAAAAAGCGGATTGGTGTGACACTTGGGACGGACTCTATTGGCGGTGGATCTGGAATCACGTTGACGAGTTGGCCAAGAACCACAGATGGGCGATGATGTGTAGCATGGCGAAGAAAATGGACGAAGAAAAACGACTCACTCATATCCGGAATGCCGAGGTTTTCCTTTCGCAGATTCCGTAATTCGATGGCGTTGTTGCACGGATCACGGCGCCAATTCCCAAATGCGGATAAGTCTTCTGAATCAACCAGGAGATTGAGCCATGTCCCGTACCGTGCAAAAAGTCAGCCGACCTGTAGACCTTTGTGGCTGAACGACCTTCGCACTACCCTCTCGGCCTATGAAGAACGTGCTCACACCCCATCTTTCCCTCATCACGGCCCTCGCGGGATGGCTGAATCGAGAACAACAGAAGGTCTTCGTCTACCTTCGTGAAGAGAACCGAGTCCTCAAAGAACAACTCGGCACAAAGAGACTCCGTTTGACCGATACCCAACGCCGTCGACTTGCAGCCAAGGGCTGGGAAATCGGGCGTCGTTTGCTTGGTGAATACGCAGCCATCGTCACACCCGACACACTGCTGCGCTGAAATCGAAAACTGATCGCGCAAAAATGGGCGAACAAGGCAGGCGAAGGCAGACCCTGCGTAATGAAAGAGATCGAAGAACTCGCAGTCCGAATGGCAAAAGAGAATCTCAGTTGGGGCTATCGAAGAATCCAGTGTGCCCTCAAGAACCTTGGGCATGTCGTCGTCCACAACACCGTCAAACGCATCGTCTTAGATCACGGGATCGAGCCAGCGCCCGAACGAAAAAAGAAGACCACATGGTCTCGGTTTCTGCGAACTCATTGGTCTACGATGGCCGCCTCCGATTTCTTCACAACTGAAGTTTGGACTGCCAAGGTCTTGTCACCATTTACACGCTCTTCGTCATCAATCTCGAATCCCGCCGCGTTCACATTGTCGGTTCGACACCACACCCAAACCGAGTGTTCATGAAACAAGCCGCACTCGATCTCGCAGCCTTTGATGATGGTTTCCTTCACGGCACTACGCACATGATCATCGACCGCGACACGAAATTCACCGACGAATTTGAAGAGATCCTGCATGACAACGGCGTCAAGTTGGTGAAGATCCCAGCACGGTCACCGAACTGTAATCCGCACGCCGAACGATTCGTGAAAAGCATCAAAACTGAGTGCTTGAGCAAGATGATCTTCTTTGGACGAAGAGCACTCGACAAAGCCCTCTTGAATTTCATCGAACATTACAATGCCGAGAGGAATCACCAGGGCATCGGCAACGAACTCATCGACGCCAAAGCGATACCCACCGAAGGAAAGATCGTTCGCGATGAGCGACTTGGCGGACTGCTATCTTTCTATCGTCGCGCTGCCTGAAACGGTCGGTCTCGTCATGAGTACATTCGATTCTGCGCTCAGAGTCCGTCGAGACTCGCGGCCCGCAGGACGCCAACGCCGGTCACCGTTATCATCTCGGCGCAATTGGCAAAATCGAATCAGCCCACTGAAGGCTGGTGCGCATCTCTTGGCCCCCAAATCGAGGTCGGCCCAAATTTGCACGCTACGGCCAAGAAGTCCTTGGCAAAATGCGTTCTGTGAGCGCATCATTGGCAGCCTAAGAAAAGAGAAAGAGACTGGTCGTTTCAATGTTGAGGTCTGTCCGGACTTTTCATTTCTCGGAGAAACTCAGTTGACCAAACTCTAACTCTTCGGCTACCCTCGAAAGGCTTGAATTGGCGATCAAGAAGAGTTCTTTGGGTTTTCGGGATGCACAGCTCTGGCTTAACATTGATGCGTACAACGGCGCCGAGTAAAGGGCACCATCAAACGTCATTTTGATCTTTACCTCGAAGTAAGGACTCAACTGTGCTACTATTTGACCGTTGAAGAGTCATAGCTTCAATTGCAGCCGTCCAACCAATGTTAGGAGTGCCTAAGTGCCAAGCTCATCCACTCCCGGTTCGGGGGCACTTTCCGCGACGGAAGGCAAGAAGGACTCATTCCAGTTCGTCGGATTCCAGATCGGTGATCAGGAATACGCTTTTCCAATCGAACAGATCCAGGAGATCGTGATCCTGGAGCGAATCACGAAGACTCCCCAGGTACCCATCTATTGTGAGGGCGTGAGCAATCTACGAGGATCGATCATCCCGATCATCAACCTGAGAGCACTGTTCGGGATGGAGCCCAAACTCGCGGATTCTGAGACACGCACCATCGTAGTGAAGGTCCACGATCGGACCATGGGCTGTACGGTGGATACCGTCTCGCAGGTCATTCGCATCTCCAAGGACAACATCCAGACGGCGCCGAAAACCGTGACTGCAGACGGCGCCGAGTACATCGTAGGATTCGCCAAGATAGACGGACGTCTCGTGATTCTTCTGAATATCAATAGGCTACTTGACGTTGAACAACTGACTCAATTAGATCCGGTAGTTGCCGAGGAACTGCGTGGCAATCCGTCTGTACACCGGCGTTGCCGGCTTCAAGCGAGCGAGGTGCGTGAGAACAATCGCGATCGTTAATCAGAAGGGCGGAGTAGGGAAGACTTCACTCTCCATGAACTTGGCGGCATTCCTTTGCTCGTCCGGGCGACCGGCTGTGGTGCTTGACGCGGACCCACAACGTAGTGCTTCGCGCTGGGCAAATGCCGGTTCCGGGGGAACTGAGGTCTTTTTCCTTGATGCCGACCGCCCCATCGAGATCGTCGAGGAGGATATCCAGCGCGTCGCCACCGAAACTGGCGCCGAGTTCGCCGTGCTCGACTGTCCACCTCAGCTTCGCAGCACAACCGAGGCTGCTCTGCTCCTGGCAGACGTCACCCTCATTCCAGTTGGTGCATCACCTCTCGACATCTGGGCAGCTGAAGAGGTTTTGGAGTTCGCTCACGATGCCCAGCACGTACGCGGCGATGGAAGGCCCCATATTGCCCTCGTTCCTAACCGGCTCAGTGGGACTGTGATGGCACGCGAACTTCCCGTCGTCCTGAAAGCCCTGGGTGAGCGATTGACTCCGGGAATCAGCGAGCGTATCGTGGTAGCGGAGTCAGCGATTCTCGGGCAGACCTTGGCGGAGTACGCACCAAAGAGCCGGGCTAGCGACGAGTTCCTTGCATTGACTCATTTTGTATTGGAGCTATTACATGGCCAGAGCTAGACTAACCGACATGCAGCAGCAGCTGCGAGACCGGCGCAATCCCCCACAATCTGCACTTCAGACCCAGCCGGATCCCACGGAACAAGAGCAGGAATCTTCCTGCGTTAGGGACGATTCGACCCTTGAGCTTGCGAGACAGGTCGAGGCGATGAACAAGTCCCAGGCAATCATCGAATTCGAGATGGACGGCACGATCATCACCGCCAACGAGAACTTCCTCGACATCATGGACTACACCCTCGCCGAGGTGCAGGGAAAACACCACGGCATCTTCGCCGATGATAAAGTCCGAGAGAGCGTCAAATACAGGGATTTCTGGGAGACACTCAATCGCGGCGAGTACGTCGCCTCCGAGTTCAAGCGGTTCGGTAAGGGGGGCAAGGAGATCTGGCTCCAGGCATCCTACAACCCTATCCTCGACCACAACGGCAAGCCAATCAAGGTCGTCAAGTTCGCGATCGACGTCACGGATCGCGTACATTTGCAGCAAGCAGCGGACGAACAGCATCACCGCACGAAGGAACTTGCACGACACGTAATCGAAAGCGCAAACCAGTTCACGGAAGGCTCTCAGGTAGTTGGCGAGAGCAGTGCCAATTTGAGCGACGGCGCGCAGAATCAGTCGGCCTCCGTGGAGCAGATGACCGCTTCCGTTGACGAATTGATCAGTGCAATCAAGATCATCTCCGAAAGGGCATCCAACGCACGCAATCAGGCCGAAGAGACTGTGGTCTCTGCCCGGGAGAGCAGCACAACGGTCGCCGAAGCCGTCACAGCGATGCGGTTAATCGAAAAGTCGAGCGAACAGATCAACGACATCACGGGCGTCATCAGCGATCTCTCGAGCCAGACCAACCTCCTCGCACTCAATGCCGCGATCGAGGCCGCGCGCGCCGGCGAACACGGATTGGGCTTCGCCGTCGTTGCTGACGAAGTTCGTAAGCTTGCCGAGCGGTCGAGTGAGGCCGCCAAGGAAATCACTCAGCTCATCAAGGAATCGTCGAAACGGGTATCCGAAGGCGCTCAACTCTCCGAGCGCGTGGGCACGTCGTTGACCTCCATCATCAAGGCGCTCGGCACGACGGCAGAAGGCATCACGCAAATTGCCCAGCAGACTGATGCCCAGGCCAGCAGCGCCGAGCAGGTGCAGCTCGCCATCAGAACGGTATCGGAGACGACCGAATCCAATGCTGCAAGTTCCGAGGAACTCGCCGCGAGCGCGGAACAACTGGGGGCGCAGGCCCAGACTCTTCAGAGTCTGGTTTCTGGATTTGAACTCTAAACATGACTACCGAACTGATACAGCTCAATCACCAGCAGTTCGAACGATTTAGCGAATTCATATATGCGAAGAGCGGGATCCATGTTCCGGACAACAAGGTCTCGCTTCTGAGCAATCGAATCCGCCGACGACTGAAGGTTTGCCGTATCGATGACTTCGACGTTTATTACCGGCACCTCGTCAACTCTCCGAGAGCAGGTGAGCTCGGGCACTTTCTCGACTCCATAACGACGAATGAGACGTTTTTCTTTCGAACCCCGCACCATTTTGAGTGGTTCACCACCGACTTCATTAAGGAAGTGGTGGAAAAGCAACAAAGAGGAATTCGATCGAAAACTCTGAGGGTATGGTCAGCGGCCTGTGCGACGGGTGAGGAACCCTACTCGATCGCGATTTGCCTGAGGGAGAATCATTATCGTCTTCGTGACTGGGAGCTGACGATTCTGGGATCAGATATCAGTGAAGCGGTTCTGACGAGAGCTCGAGAGGGAATCTTCAAGCCACGAGCAGTCGAAGCCCTTAACGAGAAGAGACTCCGGAGGAACTTCATGCCCGCCGGACCTGACGAATGCTGGCAGATCAGAAATGAACTCAAGGAGATGACCCGCTTCGAACGCCACAATCTGATGGATGCGATGCCGCAGCCTATGTTCGACTGCATCTTCATCCGAAATGTACTCATCTATTTCGACCGAACATCCAAACAAACGGTCGTCGACAATCTGATCGCTCGACTCGCCCCGGGAGGCTATCTTGTCGTCGGAGCGTCCGAAGGTATCTACGACTTGGTCGAGCCACTAAATCAATGCCGGACCTTCCTCTATCGCAAACCTAGCGAGGGCACGTAGTGGGCGAGATGTCGGATTACACCCAGATGTTTGCGGACGAGACCGACGAGCAGCTCGACGGACTCGTCGAGGCCCTACTCGTGCTCGAGCGAGAGCCCGATAACATTGAGGAACTGAACGAATCATTTCGCCTGATCCACACGATCAAGGGATCTGCGGGTATGCTGGGGCTCGACAGCATCTCCATGCTCACGCACCACCTCGAAAGTCGGTTCGAGGCCCTCCGATCGGGCCAGTCGCAGCTCGACGAGTTGACAATGAATCTTGTGTTGCGATGCATCGACTTCCTCCGTGATTGCATCCGGCAGTTGCGAGAAGGTGCGCAACCGAGTTCTTCGATAGAGCTGCTCGAAGAGGTCAAGTCACAGGGCGACAAGACCTCAAAGCTGGCGCAGGATGAGCCAGCCTTCTCGCCCGACGACTCTTCTTCGGAATCTGAATCGTTCGCCGAGTCTTCTGAAGCGACCACTGGCGCCGCGAAACCGGTCGACTCCACGAACGAGCCGTCCGTAAAAGACACTCCACAGGATTGCTATCAATTGACGGTTCACTTCGAGCCCGATCAGCCTCTTGTCGATCTCAAAGTCCGCCTCATTCTCACGCGCCTTGCTCATCTGGGAGAGATCGTAAAGACGATGCCCGACACATCAACATTGCGAGACGGCGCTGCGCTTACCGAGCTGAAGATTGTTCTCGACAGCGATTCATCGCCGGATGAGATTCTCTCAGTTCTCGAGCTCGACGGGGTGAATTTGGTCGATCTGGATGGTCGAGAATCTGAAACCCAACCAGTCACAGCAAACACTGAAGAGGTAGTGGCCGAACTCGTCGAAGCATCAGCTCAGGAGGCTGCCTCGGCGGCTCAGAGTCGAGCACAGCCCGCGCCGGAACAACGACAAGTACCCGTCAACCCCGTAAAGAACCGCGCTCCGGCCAACGCCGAAACCTTGAGAGTCGATATTGACCGCCTCGACGGCCTCATGAACCTCGCCGGCGAACTCGTCGTGAACCGCTCTCGTTTCATCCAAGTGACGAAACATCTGGGGCCGGCGTTTCGACGGCGAAACTTTTCCGGACGCGCCAAGGATCTCTCCAAAACCCTGCGACGCACCGTCGATCGTCTTCAGAAACTCGAAACCATGGACACCGAACTGGCTCGCGACATCGAAGAAGTCAGGGCCAATCTGGCAATCATCGAGGAGCAGGACTCCCTCTTGCAACAGGGGCGAGAAGGGTTCGCCCAGATTGACGAAGCGCTCGACCAGTTGACGCGAATCTCCAGCAGTCTCCAGCAAAACGTACTCGACATGCGAATGGTTCCGGTGGAACCGCTCTTCAATCGATTCAAACGAGTGATTCGAGACCTGGCGGCCGCAGGCGGCAAGAAGGTTGAACTGACAATCCACGGCGAAAAGACTGAACTCGACAAGCGAATGATCGACGAGATCGGTGACCCATTGGTCCACCTCGTACGAAACGCCGTCGCTCACGGCCTGGAGGCTCCCGAACTCAGACTGGCACGATCGAAACCCGAGGCTGGCACGGTCACCCTCGAGGCCACTCAACGTGGCAATAACGTCTTTATTTCCGTATGTGACGACGGTGGAGGAATTGACGTCGCTGGCATCAAGGAACGCCTCACGGAGCGCAAGATCCTGGATCCGGTCACTGCGGATGGTCTTTCGGACGTACAGGCGCTGGAGTTCATCTGGCATCCCGGCTTCAGCACCGCCCACGAAGTAACGGACATCTCTGGCCGGGGTGTCGGGATGGATGCTGTCAAGAGCCGCATCAACGAGCTCAACGGAACCATTGACACCAAGTCGGTTCCTGAGGAAGGAACGAAGTTCACGATTCGATTACCGCTCACTCTCGCCATCATCGGAAGCCTTCTTGTCCGGATCAAAAATGAGCTCTTCTCGGTGCCGATCGATGATGTTCGGGAAATCGTGAAGGTATCCGCGAAGGATATCGTGAAAATCCGTGATCGCCAGGCGATCGAGGTACGTAAGGAGTTCATTCCACTGGTGCAGATCACCGATATCTTCGACTGGAATGATATCAGCGCCGAGACGCATCCAAACTCTGGTTCGGATGCCGAGGACAATGATGTGATTGCCGTGATCCTGCAGTCAGATCAGCAAACGATGGCTTTGCAAGTCGATGAGCCGATGGGGAGTCACGATATCGTGATCAAGTCACTTTCGGAGAACTTCGTTCCGATCAAGGGTTTATCGGGAGCGAGCATTCTCGGCGACGGGACAGTCTGCCTGATGCTCGACGTTGGCGCCATCATGGACTACACCGTCGTGCAAGAGGAAGCGGAGTTCGAGTCTTGAGGGCTGATCGACCCGCGGCTCTCACGGCGGCACAACTCGAGATGCTGGGAACAATTCTACATGCAGGGGCGATTAAAGCCTCGTCGGCTCTGGCCCGATGGATACAGAAGCCCGCGATCATCTCCGTGGATTCCGTGGCGCAGATCCCTCTCGCCGAAGCCACCGGCATTCTTGGCGACAACGACGAGCCCATCTGTTTTTGCGCATCACAGCTGACTGGGCGACTCACAGGACAGCTAATTCTCGCCTTCGACAAAGCAAGTGGATTGACTCTCGCGGACTTGCTGATGGACCAGACGCCGGGCACGGCATCGGAGTGGGACGAGATGGCGACCTCGGCCGCCCTCGAGACCGCGAACATCGTCGGCTGTACCTATCTGAACGTCCTCTCGAAGTCACTGGATGATTCAACCGATGATCAGTCTGCCGAGATTTTGCCCTCCTCGTTCCGTTTCAGCAGCGACTATGCAGAAAGCCTGATTCAGTTCGCATTGATTGGACAGATAACGGATTCGCCGGGTGTCCTCATGGCTAGCGCGCAATTCCGGATCGATGGCGCTCCGGTGGACTGGACGTTGCTCCTGGTGCCTGATGCCGAGTCCATGACCACACTCTGCGAGATCCTGGAGTGACGCCCCCCCCTTTCATTCGTATGGGAGAGTGGCAGGCACTGAAGAGCGAAGGAATCATTCGCACGCTTCTCGGTTCGTGCATCGGTCTCGCACTCTACGACCGCAGGCATTGTGTTGCCGGGCTGGCGCATATCGTTCTTCCCTCTTCGCGAGGAACGACCGAGGCGCCGGGAAAGTTCGTCGACACCGCCGTTCCGACTCTGATTCACGCGATGAACCAATTGGTAAGAGGAACTCTCAGGCCCACGGCACGAATTGTCGGAGGAGCCAATATGTTCGCGACAGAGATCGCGGACGCGATTGGCGCGCAGAACATTGCCGCGAGCGAGCGCGTTCTAAGCGAGATGCGGATCCCCATAGTCGGACGCCATTGTGGCGGAGAACAGGGACGAAAAGTGACTATTGATGTCGGCAGTGGCCTCATCACCATCGAGATGGTGGGCGGAGAGGCGACGAGGATGCCGGACCAACCCCCACGATCCGGAGTTCCTAATGACTAAGCGAATACTGATCGTCGATGATGCTCTCATCATGCGAAAACGAATCGGAGAGATCGCTCTGCGCGCTGGTTGGGAAGTCGCCGGCGAGGCTATTAATGGCGAGGATGCAATTGCCGTCTATGAGCGCGAGCGCCCAGACCTCGTCACGCTAGACATCGTCATGCCGAAGGTGGATGGCGTGACCGCTCTCAAGCGCCTGCTGGTCCTGGACCCGGACGCGAGGATCATCATGATCAGCGCGGTGGATCAACGACAAAAACTGGCAGAATGCATATCGTCCGGTGCGATGGACTTCATCGTGAAGCCATTCGATGGTGAGCGACTTCAAGCACTCTTCAGCAGGTACCTCGAGAGGTTGACGGGAGACCTGCCACAGTGAATGAGACACCCGTGACGCTGCTCATCGTCGATGATTCGGCGCTCTATCGTCAAGCGATACGCAATGTGCTGAGCGACTTGCTCACGGTGCGAATCGTCGGCACCGCCGCCAACGGCGCCGATGCACTGAGCAGGATCGAGGAATTCGATCCGGACATCCTGACACTCGACGTCCAAATGCCGGACATGGATGGAATCGAGGTTCTGCGCGAGATCGGGCGCCGCGGTTTACGGTCCAAGGCGATCATGGTCAGCAGCTTGACATCCAGCGGGGCCCAGATCACGACTGACGCATTGATCGAAGGCGCATTCGATTTCGTCTTGAAGCCGTCCGGGGGTGATTCGGATGAGAATCGCCGCCAGCTGCACGATGCCTTAGAAGAGAAGATCACCGCATTCATCGCGTCCAGGGCGATGTCAAGCACAAGTCCGGGGGTTCAACGAGTGGCGCCCGTGTCCCGAGGCGAAGGTCGTCGGGCAGCCGAGTTGAAGCCGGCGAAATGCCGCGCCGTGATCATCGGTATCTCGACCGGCGGCCCGCCAGCGCTCAAGCAACTCCTCCCAGCTCTCCCGGCATCGCTTCCGGTCCCCGTCCTGGTCGTCCAGCACATGCCGCCAAAGTACACGAAGGCTCTTGCGAAACGCCTCAACGAGGCGAGTTCACTCGAAGTCGCCGAGGCGAGCAACGGAATGGAAGCCAGGGCAGGACGAGTGCTGGTTGCACCGGGAGGAATGCAGATGAGACTCGTTCGACGATCCAATCGCCTGAGCACGGATATTCTGGACGATCCTCCAGAACATGGCTGTCGCCCATCGGTCGACTATCTCCTGCGATCCGCGATCAACATCCTGGATGGCGAGATCCTGTGTGTTATCATGACTGGAATGGGACGTGACGGCCTCGAGGGGTGTCGCTTGCTCAAAGAACATGGCGGTCGGGTCTTTGCTCAACACCCCCACGGCTGCGCCGTCTACGGTATGCCCAAGGCGATCATCGACGACGGAATCGCGGATCGCATACTTCCCTTGGGACGCATCGGCCCGGCGTTGGCTGCTTATTTTGGATAATGCGGATCGCGGCACTTTGCGCAACCGGAGACGGAGGCCATGGATACGAACCACAAGGACGTGAATATCCTCATCGCTGAGGACAGCCGAGTCCAGGCCAGGATTCTCTCGACGAAGTTGACCGAATCGGGATTTCAAGTTCGCGTCGCCGAGAACGGCTCAGCGGCGCTCGAACGCATTCGAGAACAGCGTCCAACGATCATCATCTCGGACATCGAGATGCCGGTAATGACCGGCCATGAGCTCTGCAAGACGGTCAAGTCGGATCCGGACCTCAAAAGCATCCCCATCATCCTGCTCTCGACACTCTCTGATCCTCAGGACATTGTCCGAGGGCTTCACTGTGGCGCCGACAACTACGTCACCAAACCATACGACCCGGAATTTCTGATCGCTCGAGTCGACGCCTTGCTGGAAATACCTCTCGACGACGACGAGTCATCGCAGCAGATGGAAGTCGTGCTCTCGGGAGAGAGGTTCACGATCAATTCGAGTCGTCAGCAAGTCCTCAACTTGCTTGTATCGACATTCGAAAACGCCGTCGAGAAGAACAATGAATTGCTCCAGACGAATCAGGAACTGTCACAGGCCAAAGAACAGCTGACCTTATGGAACCAAAAGCTCGAAGTCGTCAACGGCGAGCTCGAAGCTGCCAACAAGCGGATGAAAAGCGATCTCATGGCTGCGGCACGAGTCCAGCACTCGCTATTGCCCTCGCGTACACCGGTCACCGATCGAGTGGAGTTTTCCTGGCGATATCTCCCGTGCGACGAGCTAGCCGGGGATTTCCTGAACTTCTTTCGTCTCGATGACCGCCACATCGCGGCCTATGTGGTCGACGTCTGCGGCCACGGCGTGGCGGCGGCGTTGCTCGCGGTGACCATCGGGCGGTTGTTGACACCCCATGCCGGATCCTCGTCTCTGGTGCTGAATCAACGAAACGGTGCACATGAGGTCGTCTCGCCGATTGAGGTCGTTCGCGAGCTGAATCGTCGGCTTCCAATGGAGGAACACGGGGATCTGTGGTTCACGATGGTTTACGGCGTTCTCGATCTCGAGACCCTGGAATTCCGACATGTTCGGGCGGGTCATCCAGAGATCGTCTGCGTCCGGGACTCAAAAACGACACTCCTTGAATGCAAGGGCGTGCCGGTCGGTTGCATCGAGGACATTGTCCTCGAGGAGAACGTGTTCCAGCTACAGCCCGGCGACCGCATGTTCCTTTACTCAGATGGCATTCCCGAAGCCAGATCGCCACAGGGAAAGCTCTTAGGGATCCCCCGCATGTTAGAGGTAATGGAGCTCGGAAACGCCGATCCTATCGACGAGAGCGTCGAACTTCTCATGGAGTCTGTCAAGCGCTGGATCGCCGAAGAAGCTTTAGACGATGACGTATCGATCCTGTCATTCGAGATCCCGAAATAGCCACGACTCGCTCTGCTTAGTAGGGTCGAGGACTGACTGGCGCGGCGGTCAGTAGGACTTTCCTGGCAGTGACTGATGTTCCCTCATCGCGCCCGCCGCAGGCTCATCCGTGACTCCGTTTCCAGCCCCCTATCCCTACCATTAATTCAAGACGCCGCCCCTGAAACGACTTACGCCACTCGAATTTCACCGTACTTCTGTGTGTTTGCCATGTCAACCAATGCCAAATCGCCACAGCAGTCTTGCGCTCACGGCCTGTCGGATTTCTCGACCACAGTGATTTCCGTGCCGGTCACCGACGAAATGTCGGCCCAAACCGAAAAACTAGCTCAGCATGATCCCGCCCAATTACAAACGCCTGGCAGTGAATCAAGGTCGGCTGAATTCTTGCACGCTACGGGCACGCCATCCTGACCGACCGTGCCATTGTCGAGGTCGGACTGAGTTGCTGAGTACGACAGTTACTCCTCGACAACCGCACGTTTCAGGAATGTCAAAGCGATGATTGTTATGTCATCACTTTGCTGCGTCCCCGATTCAAATTCTTCAACGGCTTTGGACACAGAGGCGACTGCGCGCTCTGCTGTTGGTTGTTTGTCGAATGCCAACAATTCGACAAGTCGTTTCTCACCAAACATCTCATCATCGGAGTTCGTCGCCTCTGTTACACCGTCGGTATAGGCAAAGAACGTCTCACCTTCACCCAATACGAAGGAGCTCTCCCCATACTCAGCATTTTCGTCTACTCCAACGGCATGACCGTTTCTATCGGTGACCAACGAGACGTCTCCAGGCTCAGTGATGCGCATAGGAGGATTGTGGCCCGCGTTCGTAAATAAGACTCGTCCATCATCCAGGTTGAGGACACCGAGAAATAAGGTCACGAACATGCAAGAGTCATTATTGAGCGAAAGCTCCCGATTCACATTTGTCACAATCTCTGCCGGTGACTTGGAACGAGTCGCATGTACTTTGATCAACGTCTTTGATGCTGCCATGAAGAGCCCTGATGCTGCGCCCTTATCAGAGACGTCACCAACTACAAAGCACAAATGGTCTGAGTCTGCGTAAAAGAAATCAAAGAAGTCGCCGCCGACCTCCAGTGCCGGTCGCAGGGTCCCTGTAATCACAGATTGATTGAGGCCCGGGCTTATCGCTTTGGGCAACATGCTTAACTGAACCTGTCGCGCGACATCG
>JBLINQ010000082.1:0-22464 GCA_047639315.1 Planctomycetota bacterium | reverse complement strand
GCTTTGGCGATCTACTTGCTATGGGGCGGCGCGCTGGGCGTGACTTCCGGGGCTCTTCTTGGCGGCACCGTCGGTTTCCTTGCCTTGATGGCTAAAACCCTATTCTTCTGCTGGTTGTTTGTTTGGGTGCGCTGGACGGTTCCACGCTTCCGCTATGATCAGCTTATGGCCTTGGGCTGGAAGATCTTGGTGCCGGTTGGCTTGTTGAATATTTTGCTGACAGGCATCTTGATCAAAGTGGGCCTTTGGTAGGAGTGAAGTTGATGTCGGAATTTGATCTCAACAAGAAGTCTGGTGCTCGGATGACCTTGTCCGAGAAGCTCTTTTTTCCAGAGCTTCTCAAGGGCATGAAGTTGACCATTGGCCATGTGTGGAAGAATCTTCGCGGCGTCGACAAGATGCCGACTGTCGGTTACCCAGAAGTGCGGAATCCTTTTCCTAAGCGCTTCCGAGGGATGCATCGTCTGCTGAAGAAAGAAGATGGAGCGCCTCGATGCACTGCGTGCATGTGCTGTGCCACTGCTTGCCCTGCCGGCTGCATTCACATCATCTCGGCTGAAAACATTGACCCTCACGTCGAAAAGTTTCCAGAACGTTTCGATATTGACGAACTCAAGTGTGTCGCTTGCGGCCTCTGCGTTGAGGCTTGCCCAGTTGACGCCATTCGGATGGACACGGGACGTCCCGTTGATCCTGGTTATAATCGTGGCCAATTCATTTACACGAAGGAGCAGCTTCTCGCTTTCGAGCCTCTCCCTGGAAGCGAGAATCCACCTGTCTGATGGAAGATAAGACGCTCTTCTTCATTCTTGCCGCGATTGCAGTCATTGGTTCGCTAATGACGATTACGCGGAAGAACCCCCTCGGGGGTGCTTTGTCCTTGATCGTGACTTTTATCGCGCTCTCGGGCCTCTATTTCATGAACAATGCTCCATTCGTTGGAGCTCTGCAGGTACTGGTTTATGCCGGTGCCATCATGGTCCTCGTGATCTTTGTCGTGATGCTCCTCAACCTCCCAGAAGGGGAACTTGAGGAAGAACGCATCCCGCCACGACGCTGGGTCCTCGCGTTTTTCTCTCTGGTGCCCCTAGGGTTTTTGTGCATCGCACAAATCCTGAGCACAGATATGAAGCACGTGGATCAAGTCGGTGAGAACTTTGGATCAGTCAAAAGCGTGGGGCGCCTCTTATTTGGCGACTACATGCTGCAATTCGAAATTGTCTCGATCGTGCTTCTGATCGCCATTGTCGGCTCTATTGTTATGGCCAAGAAGAAGATCTAAGGAAGAGAAAGTGGAAACTCAATCCTATCTCATCGTCGCGACTCTGATCTTCTTGATCGGAGCAGCTGGTTTCCTGGTGCGGCGCAATCTCATCGTCCTGTTCATGAGCATCGAATTGATGCTCAATGGGGCCGCGATGGCATTTGTTGCCTTCGCCCGTCAGCACCAGCAAATGGACGGTCACATTTTCGTCTTCTTTATCATTGCGTTGGCAGCAGCCGAAGCCGCAGTTGGTCTTTCGATTCTGATCGCGGTCTTCCGTCTCAAACATCGCGTGAATGTCGACGAACTTTCGGAACTAAAGGGCTGAAATGATGACAACAATTGCATTTCTGATCCCCTTGTTTCTGCTCCTTGGCGCGACTGTCTGTGGCGGCGTCGCCATTATGAAGACTCGTGGTCTTGTCTTGCCTGATCGCGTCGTCAGTGGTCTGGCAGTGATCGGCCCGGGCATGGCATTTATCCTGAGTCTGGTGCTCTTCCAATCTGTCGTCAGTGATGGCCAGATTGCGGCAGCCGGGTGGGATTGGATCCTCGTGGGCTCGTCCTGGGTTGGCGTCGACCTCCTCGTCGACCAGTTGACCTGCGTCATGCTGATGGTCGTCACCGGTATCGGTACCCTGATTCACATCTATTCAACCGGATATATGAAGGGTGATGGCGGCTACGCTCGGTTCTTTGCCTATCTCAACCTCTTCATGTTCTTCATGTTGATCCTGATCCTGGCCGACAACCTACTCTTGCTGTTTGTTGGTTGGGAGGGCGTGGGCCTCTGCTCTTATCTCCTGATCGGCTTCTGGTGGGATGACGTCGCCAAGTCGGCAGCCGGAATGAAAGCATTTATCGTCAACCGTATTGGTGACGCTGGCTTCATTGTCGGAATGCTGATGATTTACCAAACAGCCGGCACCTTGAATTTCGCCGAGCTTCGCGAGTTCGTTACGGCCAACCCAGCCGCATTCTTGTCTGGTTGTGGTTTCTTTGGACTCTCCATCGCGACCGGAACCTGTTTAATGTTGTTCTTGGGAGCGACTGGCAAGTCGGCGCAGCTACCACTCTTTGTTTGGTTGCCTGATGCGATGGCTGGCCCAACACCTGTTTCGGCTCTGATTCATGCGGCGACTATGGTTACCGCTGGTGTTTACATGATTGGGCGCATGAGTTTCCTCTATGCCTTATCGCCGACATCGATGATCGTGGTTTCGACGATCGGAGCTCTGACGGCATTCTTCGCCGGCACGATCGCAATGACGCAAAACGACATCAAGAAGGTCTTGGCCTACTCGACTGTCAGTCAATTGGGCTACATGTTCGTTGCCGTCGGTCTTGGTGCGGTCGGCGTTGCAGTGTTCCACCTTGTGACCCACGCCTTCTTCAAGGCCTGTTTGTTCCTTGGTTCTGGTAGCGTCATCAACGCGATGCACCATGAACAAGACATGCGCAAGATGGGTGGTCTTCGCAAACGGATGCCAATTACCTGCATAACGATGACTGTATCCGCAGTCGCGATGGCTGGCATTCCGCCGCTCTCTGGTTTCTTCTCGAAAGACGAAATCCTCTGGAAGGCATTCAGCAGTGACTTGGGTCATGGTTGGTTCTTGTGGGGGCTATGTATGGCTGCAGCCTTCTGCACGGCTCTCTACATGGGACGCTTGATCCTGATGACATTCTCGGGATCATGCCGGGCCGATGAGCACACCAAGGCTCACATCAAGGAATCGCCAAAGAGTATGACCGGGGTTCTCTTGGTCTTGGCCACAGGTGCTGGCTTGGTTGGCTTCTTGGGTGTTCCGCATTTCTTGGGTGGCCACAACATCTTCGGTCACTTCGTCGAAATGGCCGTGCCTGTCGCTGAAGGCGAGGTTGTTCATGGTGGACTGGCAGTTGAAGCCGCGTTGGCGGTTCTGAGTGTCATGGTCGCGGTCGCAGGCCTCTTCTTCGCGCATCGCTGCTATGTGCGCAACCCAGAGTTGCCTGCAACTTACGCCGAACAAAACAAAGAACTCTACGATCTGGTCAACGACAAGTACCGGGTAGATGAGTTCTACGATCGTTCCGTCACGAAGCCTTTGGTTCGTTTGGCTGAAGGAACGTTCTATAAGGTCATCGATCGGAACCTGATCGACAACACAGTCAATAAGTCGGCATTTGTCTTCAGTTGGCTCGGTGCTCGAATTGCATCGACAACTACCGGTGCCGTCCGAACCTACATCGCAGTGATGATCGTTGGATTGCTCCTCGTCGTCCTGTCGCTGTTCACTTAGGAGAACTGGTTTGCTGTCTTTTGTTCTCTTTTTGCCGATGGCGGGTGCGCTTGCGCTGCTGTTAATCGACAGGTCGAATGAGCGGCTGATCAAGAAAGTTGCCCTGGGCATTTCGCTCACAACTTTTCTGGCCAGTGTGCCCCTCTATTTCGACTATGTTGCCGGCTCCGATCTGTTTCAGCTGGGACAGAGCTGCGATTGGATTCCGAGCATGGGGATCCAGTACTCCGTCGCCGTTGACGGAATTAGCTTGCTCCTGATCTTGCTCGTCACTTTCATGATGCCGATCGTAATCATCGGTTCGGTGAAGAGCATTACGTCACGTCAGCGTGATTTCTATGTTCTAATCCTCATGCTCGAGACCTTCATGCTCGGAGCCTTCATGGCTCGCGACATGTTCCTGTTCTATACCTTCTGGGAACTCATGGTCGTCCCGATGTACTTCATCATTGGTGTTTGGGGCGGCAAGCCTCGCATCTATGCTGCGATGAAGTTCTTCATCTACACCATGTTCGGTTCGCTTCCGATGCTGCTTGCGGTTCTCTACCTCTTCTTCAAGTTGAAGAGCCAAGCTGCAGCCGATCCCGACCTCGAGTTATCTTATTCTCTCGACGCATTGGGGCAGTTGACGCTTTCCTTGAAAGAGCAGTGGCTGTGCTTCTTGGCCTTTGGCTTGAGCTTTGCCGTCAAGGTGCCGATGTTCCCCTTCCATACTTGGCTACCGGACGCTCATACAGAAGCCCCAACGCCAGGTTCGGTTGTTCTGGCAGGTGTTCTTTTGAAAATGGGTGGCTACGGATTCCTAAGGTTCGCCATTCCTTTGTTCCCCTTGGCAGTGCAGGAAGCAAGTCCAGCAATCTACGCCTTGGCAGCCTTTGGCATTGTCTATGCCGCCCTTGTTGCCTTGGTTCAGACTGATGTGAAACGCCTTATCGCCTACTCTTCAGTAAGTCACATGGGCCTTGTGGTTCTCGGTATCTTCGCTCTGAACACGGATGGTGTTCGCGGAGCCGTCTACCAGATGCTCGCTCACGGTTTGACCACTGGCGGGCTCTTTCTTTTGGTCGGCATGCTCTATGAGCGCCGGCACACGAGAGAGTTCTCTGAGTTTGGAGGCATTGCCAAACGTATGCCGATCTTCGCCACGTTCTTTGTCGTGATGACCCTTGGCTCGGTTGGCATGCCTGGACTAAACGGCTTCGTTGGCGAATTCTTGATCTTCTACGGTACGTTCCAGGCCAGCCCCCTCACTGGGATCATCGCGATCACCGGCGTTGTGTTTGGCGCTTGGTACATGTTGGCGACGATTCGCAAGATCTTCTTTGGTCCAATCACGGTCGAAGCCAACAATAGCTTGGTCGACATTGATTCACGAGAGATCATCGTCTTGGCGCCCTTGGTGTTGATGATCATTCTTATGGGGGTAATGCCGAAACCCTTCATTCAGAAAATGGAGCCCAGTGTTCAAGCGATCGTGGATCGTTATGACGCTGCGGTTGAGAAGTAACGATGACTGAAGACATCAAAGGACTGATGCCTGTTATTTGGCCGATTGTGGCGGCCCTTGGCATTCTTGTGACGTGCGACACGCGGAAGCATGGCCCTAAGCCACTTCCGCCGCTCCTCGCAGTCATGGGCATGGTGATGAGCTTGGCTTCCATCTGGGTGCTCTGGCCCCAGGATATTTCGCAAGGGCTCTTTAAGGGTGCGGTGCGACTCGACAACTTTGGTCTCTATTTGGCGACTCTCATTTGTTTCTGCACCATCGGAACCATCATGGCTTCCGTCGACTACCTGAAGCGTCGCGAGAAAAATCTCAGCGAGTTCTATGCTCTCGTACTCTTCTCATCCTCGGGCATGATGCTCATGGGGCTCAGCACCAACTTCATCACCTTGCTCTTCGGCCTCGAAATGATGTCCATCGCATTTTATGTGTTGGTCGGTTTCTTCCGTGAGCGGGCACCGAGCGTCGAAGCATCGATCAAATACTATCTGACAGGATCCTTCGCTACGGGGTTGTTGATCTTCGGCTTGGCCTTCATCTATGGCGGCACTGGCTCCCTTGACTTGAGCGGGATTGGCATTGAGCAGGCGGGTGGTGCCTCGTCACCACTGTTGGTTTTGGGACTTGGTTTCGTAATCGCCGGCCTCGGATTCAAGATTGCTGCCGCACCATTCCACATGTGGTTGCCAGATGTTTACGAAGGTGCACCCACCACGGTTACTGGTTTCATGGCCTCGGGCGTGAAGATTGCTGCCTTTGGCATGCTGATTCGACTGTTCTGTGAGGTCTATCAGAGCGAAAGTTCTGCACTCAGGGATACCCTGTGGTGGATTGCCCTGGGCACGATGGCTGTCGGGAACGTGGCTGCTTTGGCTCAAAAGAGCGTCAAACGCATGCTGGCTTACAGCTCGATTGCCCATGCTGGCTACTTGTTGGTGGCGTTGGTCGTCATGCAGGGCACCCCGGATGAAACAACCGGGATGATCGATTTCAGCGGAAGTTCGGCAATCCAAGGGATTCTTTACTATCTATTGGCCTACGCCGTGGCCAACATTGGGGCCTTCGCTGTCCTCTCGTATTTGGAGAAGGACGCCGGTGGCGGCCTCGATTACGACGATTTGGCCGGCCTGAAGTCTAAGCAACCATTCTTGGCTTTAGCACTTTCTGCCTTCATGCTGAGTCTGGCCGGAATCCCCGGTACGGCCGGATTCATTGGCAAATACAACGTTTTTGCGGCAGCGGTAGAAGGCAGCCAGTCGACGGCCGACCAATCTTTCATGCTTCTCGCCGTCTTGGGTATTCTCAATTCACTCGTTGGACTCTATTATTACCTGCGAGTACCGATTCAGCTTTACGCAAAAGAGCTGCCGGAAGATAAGAAGCACTGGGTTATGCCCGCACGGTCTCTTGCATTTCGGTTGGTCATTGGCGGAAGTGTCCTCGGTACCTTATGGTTAGGGTTCGGACCGGACGTGATGAATTTTGGGGTCGAACCAGCAATGCAAATGGTTCAAAGCGCATTGGCCTCGTTACGATAGAAAACTCGCAGGAAGTACATGGCTGAGACACTCACGAGTTCGATTTTCTTGATGGCGATGGGCGTTTGGCTCGGCGGTGTGGTGTTCTTTTCGTTTTTCACCGCTCCCGTCATTTTCGAACGCCTTCCACGCAACACAGCAGCGGATTTGATTTCGGTCATTTTCCCGCGCTACTACAACCTTGGTTACTCGTGTGGCGGCGCCATGCTTGTTGCTGGGGCCTTCCCGATTTATCTCAACATCACTTCGATCAACGCTTGGTCCTCTTGGTCCTTGGCACTGATTGCATTCATGGTGTCGCTTTATGCCGGGCAGGTTGTCATGCCACGGGTGCGCCGCTTGCGTCTCACGGCGGCAAGTTCCGCCGGTAGCCCTGAGCACGGCAAGAACCGCGAAAAGTATGATCGCTCCCATCAATGGAGCATCACCTTGAACTCGATGGTTCTCTTGCTCTTGATCGCCCAAACTCTCCTTTACGGATACCGCGTGAAGTCCGAGTTCTTGGGTTAGGCTTTTCTCATCTTCGACGATGATCGACGGTCGGTTGGGTTTTCTTGGTGTGCCAAGAAAGTCGGACCAACCGTTCTGTCGATTTTGGCGTCATCCTACCAACAAGAGTCAATGACACTTTGCTGTGCTGAGTGAGAGCCTGCTTGGTGCCTTCGGACTACCCATCTTGTCCCTAAAGCTCGGCGCGCCTTGCTCTTGTTGTCATGGCAGGCGTCTTCACTTCGTTCTTCGGTGACCGGCAGCACATTGTCTGGGGCTTGTTGTTCTCCCAGGAAATAACCGAAAACTCCTCCGACGAAGATGCCACAGAACAGTACAAGGATGGTCTTCTTGTTTGTCTCGCCCGTTAAGTGGCTGTGATCGCCTCTCCGCAATAACTTGACTATCGAGAGGGAGTTCCCCAGCTGTCAACGATCTTGCACGTCCTCAGCGCTCCGGAGATGGCTGCCGTTCGGCGCACCGACCGGCAATGGGGAATAGCCTGTTCGTCGATGTTCTTCGGTGATGGAGGTTCCGACAGGAAGACGCAAGGTTGCGACGAGGAGACTCGGGAGGCGCGCCTATGGCGCAATGCAGAGAATTATGAGGAGGGCACTCAAAAAGAGCGCGGCTCATTGCTCTTAGGAGTCTTCGTCGCTTTCGCTCGCGCTGACTGCTTGTTCGTGCAACTCATAAGTACAGCGCCGGTCACCAGAAAGCATGTGGTCGCGGCGCTCTACCAGGACGTGTTCGCCGAGCACGGCACGGAAGACCTGAGCTTCGCTGTCACAAATCGCACTGCAGTCGCACGCGGCCACACCAATGGGGCAATGGTTTTCGATCAGTTCGATGCCGCCATCTGGCAGCGGCCGGCACTCCGCCATGTATCCCTGTGCATTTCGGAGTTCGACCAGAGACTCGACTCTCTCTTGGAACGACTTACCACTGAAATCTAAGCATTCCTTGGCAGTCTCGGATTGAGCAACGATCACTTGGTCAATGACCGCTCGCAGCCCTTCTTCGCCAAAATTCTTCCGAATTCCGTCGACTAAGAGGGTCGTCAACAAACTGTGATTATCAGGGAAGTGTTCATTCGACTTCTCCGTCAAACTCCAGATATGGACCGGACGAC
This sequence comes from Planctomycetota bacterium, assembly GCA_047639315.1. GTDB lineage: Bacteria > Planctomycetota > DRQF01 > S139-23. The sequence goes on along the minus strand of JBLINQ010000082.1, from coordinate 14,255 downwards.
CGACCTTACCCTTCTTGGCAACGAATTTGACGTCGCCTTCATCTTGGAGAATCTGGAGATGTTGTCTCACAGCAATCGAAGTAACTCCCAGGATCTCGGCCAGATTTCCCGAGGTCAGGGGGCCCTTCATCTTCAAATGACAAAGGATTTTGTCGCGCGCGCGCGTTGCAGTTTCAAGTTGCATAAATCAGGACCCAACGAGGAATAAATTCAATTACTGAGAAGTTGAATCCTAACCCAACTTGCAGACGAATACTAAATTGGTAGTTTAGAAAGCAGCAGCTTACTTTATTAGCCGATCCTAACGGTGAAAGATCCATAAGCAATGAAAACCAAGACAGTTACGAAAAAAACAGCATCTAAGAAGCTCCGGCGAGTGATGCCTTCTGAACCTCTCGATCTTTATATGCGTGAGGTTGAATCGCACAAATTGCTCTCGAAAACCGAAGAGCGAGAGCTTTTGAGCCGACTTGTCCGTGATCGGGACGCCTGGGGCACAGCATTCCTCCATACCGACGCGGCATTGGAATTGGTCTGGAAAGATATCTTGGCGTGGCGCGAGAAGTCGATCGCCGGGAGCTCTCTGATTCCCGGACCGCCTCGCCTCAAACCTGGGCAAATCGGTCCTGATGATCATCTGACTCGCCTCGATCGTCTTTTTTCCCGGCACGTCGCCTACAATCCTGATAAGCCGTTTTCTTACCGGTTGCGTCGTAAGACCAAGCGTCTTGTTCGAGCCGTGTTGTTTATTGGTTTTAGACCACGGCCGATGAAGCGTTATCGCATGGCAGCCATCGCCAAGCACGGTAGTGGAGTCGAAGCTCGGATTCACCAATGTCGTGCACGCTTTGATGAAACCCGTCGCCCGCTCATCGAGCGCAACCTTCGCTTGGTTCTCAAAGTTGCGTGGGGATACGTCCCTGGTCCCATGACCTTCGACGAGTTGATTCAAGAAGGCAACATTGGCCTCATGAGAGCTGCCGAGTCTTTCAACGAACGATTTAGCGTACGCTTTTCGACTTACGCCTTCTTGTGGATTAAGCAGAGCGTCATCAGAGCCCTCGAAGAAAAAAGCCGCATGATCCGTTTGCCGGTTCACCTCACTCACCTTCTGCGCAAAGTGTCGAAGGAGAAGGAGGCTGGTGAGGCAATTCCTGATGTCGTTAATTATCAGGGCAAGAAATACAAGCTGCCTAAGCTCATGGCTAACCCGAGTGTGACCGGCGGTATGGTCAGTCTCGACAACGCCCGGAGCGGAGACGAGCACGGCTTTGCTGACACCATTGCAGATGGTGCCTTGCCGCGACCCGAAGAGCGGGTCATGGGCAAAGATCTCAGCAATTTCGTCAAGAAATCGCTGTCCTCACTTCCCGAACGCTTACGCAAGATCGTGCGTCTCCGATTTGGCATTGAGACCAAGCGACCTCACACCTTAGGTGAAATTGGGGCGATTCTTGGGGTTTCATCTGAGCGTATTCGTCAGTTGCAAGAAGAAGCACTCCAATTCCTTCGGGATGGGCCTGATGGTGGCGCGCTTCAAGAACTTAACATTGGTTAAGAATCGAATTTCTCGCAAAAGTCGTTGAACCGACGCTACGTAAAAGCATGATTCTCTCATGGAATCTCAACTGGAACAGGCAGAAGAGATGGCAGTTGATGCGGCTCTCGTACGAGTCCGCATCAACTACCGTTGGTTGCTGAAATTACGGTGGACTGCTGTGGTCGGGCAGCTGCTCACGGTTTTGTGCGTCATGGCCTTTGTTTCTCGCGATCTGCCAGAAACTCAACTGGCCATCATTGTAGGGGCAACTGCCCTCACCAATTTATTCCTCGCCACGCGGTTTCAGAGGAGCTTGGCAAACCCATCCCAGTCTGCCTTGAGGATGGAAGCTGAGCTCGTGGCCATCATGGCTTTTGATGTTCTCCTGTTCAGCAGCCTGCTCTTCTTTACCGGTGGAGCCGAAAACCCTTTCTCGATTTTCTACCTCGTTCACGTCGTCTTGGGCGCCATTGTTCTTGAGGCGAAATGGGCCTGGGCCCTCTCGATTGAGTGTGTGGTTTGCTTTCTCGCTGTTTTTGTTTGGCATTCAGAATTCCCCGAGATTCAGGGACTGACAAACTCAGAGAACGCACGTCAGTGGGGCAGCCTCGCCGCTTTCCTCACAGTGGCCCTGACCATCGCTTGGTTTGTGGTTCACTTTCACGAAGAACTTTCAAAACGCGAGCAGGACTTACTCGACATCCGGCAGAAGAGGTCGCAACAAGATCGCATCGAGGCACTTGTGACTCTCGCGGCTGGTGCTGCCCACGAACTATCGACGCCACTCTCGACCATCGCAGTCGCTGCCGGTGAACTGCAATACGACTTAGAGAAATTTAGTCGTGACTCGGGTCTTGGACAAGAAGCTGTTGCCGATGTGAATCTCATCCGCCTGCAAGTAAAGCGTTGCCGAGATATTCTCGAGCAGATGTCAGCAGACTCGGGGGAGTTGTCTGGCGAGCCCATGGTTACGGCGAGCCTGGGGCAACTTTTGTCCTGGACAATTGATCCGATTCCAAACGGCAATAAAGCTCTCCTTTCAATGCCAGATTTACTTAAAGCCGAGCCCGTCGTTTTTCCGAGAAAGGCGCTATCTCGCGCTTTGAGGGGCCTTATCACCAATGCTCTTGATGCCGGGAACGCGGATCACGAAGTCGAGGTGGAGATCTCTCGTAGAGGAGATATCATGCAATTGGTTGTGACGGACAAGGGTCCTGGCATGAGCCTTGAGGTTTCAAACCGAGCCTTTGAACCGTTCTTTACAACCAAGTCACCAGGCCGTGGAATGGGACTGGGGTTGTATCTAAGTCGCTCCGTAGTGGAGCGACTCGATGGCACGATCGAATTGATCAAAACCGGACGCGAGGGCACGGTCATGCAAGTCATGATCCCGCTTTTCTCGAAGAAGGTTGGTGCCGAACCGCAAGAGCCAGATTCCGATAGGCAAATGTCCTAAGTTTCTTCTGGAAGGACCAAGATAATGTCCGATGTAAATTCCAGCCCTAACACGGTAAGAGCTTCCAAGTTGGAAGCTCCCACGCTCCTTATCGTTGACGACGATCCGGCTTTGAGCGATCGTTTGGCTCGCGCTTTTGGTAAGCGTGGATATGAGGTCACGGTTGCTGATGGTCGCACGCAGGCTAAGGCAGCTGCTCATGGCGAATCACCTGAATATGCCATCGTTGACCTCAAGATGTCCGATGGGAATGGGCTCGAAGTAGTCCGCGATCTCATCAGTATTGACCCTTCGACTAAGGTCCTGGTCCTGACCGGCTATGGCAGTATTGCGACAGCGGTTGATGCAGTGAAGCTTGGCGCGCTTAGTTATCTCTCTAAACCAGCTGACGTCGACGATATTCTCGCCGCTTTTGATCGTAGTGAAGGGGAGGCTCTCAGCCCCAGCAACATCGACTATAAGGCTCCGAGTTTGGCACGTGTCGAGTGGGAACACATCAATCGGGTGCTGGCAGACTGTGGTAATAATATCTCTGAAGCTGCGAGGCGCCTTGGAATCCACCGGCGTTCTCTTCAGAGAAAACTACAGAAGTACGCACCCCGCTAATGAACCAATCAAATGGAGCGGGTGATCGTACAGCTGCCGCGAAGGTCATCGAAATTGAAAACCTGACCATCCGTTACGGCACAGAAACGGCCGTTGCCGATGTCTCCCTTGAAGTTCGGAAAGGTGAGATCTTTGGTTTTCTCGGCCCCAATGGTGCCGGCAAGACGTCGACAATGCGCGTCCTCTTAGGACTTCTCAGACCAGACTCCGGTCGTCTCCGCTGGTTTGGTTCAGAGATGGCAGAGCCAGACAAAGAAACGTTGTCGCGTATTGGTTTTCTTCCCGGCGATCTCGCTCTTCCTGATTTCTTGACGGGCACAGAAGTGTTGGAGTTCTTTGCGCGTTTGCATGGCAAGGCGCCAGTGTTTCGAGATGAGTTTCTGGAGTTCTTGGGCTTCCAGAAGAAAGCCCTGTCACGGAAGGTGAGGCAGTACTCGACTGGCATGCGCCAGATGATTGGGCTGACCACGGCCATCCAGCACGATCCAGATTTGCTGATTCTCGATGAGCCGACAACCGGCTTAGATCCTCTCGTCCGCAGTGCGCTCATTGAGTGGCTCAAGCTCCGCGCAGCTGATGGGTGTACGGTTTTGTTCAGCAGTCATGTTCTCTCCGAAATTGAAGCCTGTGCCGACCGCATCGCACTTGTTCACCGCGGCCTCATCCAATTCGAAGGTGGCTTGAATGAACTGCGCGAAAAATTTCCGCGCCGAGTGACAATCGTTGCCCAAGACGGAAGCAGGAACTCCTTTGACCACCATGGCGACGCAAGTGAACTCTTAGAACGCCTCAGGGCTGCTGACCCAGTCGATTTCGAAGTGCGTTCCGCCGATCTCGGCACCTTGTTCCGTGGGCTGGCTAACGACAAGAAAGAGATCTCATGAGTCCTGTCCTGCTCAAGTTTTTGATTCGTCGCCATCGATTCTCATGCTTGTTGCTAGGCATTTTGCCGCTGTTCATAGGGATTGTCATCGGCTTTCTCTACCCGACCTACAGCAAGGAACGTGGACTTCTCAAAGTTCTTAAATACTCAACGCGTTTCTTCGGTGGTGAGCAACTCGACATCTTCTCGCCAGACGGCGCCTTCAGCATGCCGTTTCAGCATCCTCTGGTCATGATCGGCTATGCCGTCTTGCCCGCGATCGCGGCCTTGGGCATTCCGGCAGGGGATCGAGGCAACAAAGGACTCGACCTTATTCTGGCAACGCCCCTGTCTCGTGGTGTTCTCTGCCGCACGGTTTGGTTTTTCCAAGTTCTGGCCAGCATCTACATGACCTTCATGGCTCTGAGTGCTGCCAATATCTCAGCTCTCATGTCTGACGAATTTGCTGGGATTAACCATTTGGGATTCTTCGCTATCGCCCTCGTTTCCTTCTCACTCATGTCGGCGTTCGGTGCTTTCAGCATGATCATCTCGGTTTTGGCCAGGGATCGTGGTCAAGCGTCCTTGATCTATGGCATCTCGGTCACGGTCTTCTTCTTGACCGACGTGACTGCGCGCATGTGGAAGGATGGTGCTTGGCTGACTTGGCTGACGCCCTACGGATACCTGCGACCAGCCCGCGTGCTTTCAGCAGAAGCTCCGTTCAGCTCAGATATGATCCGAGACTTGGCCATTCTGCTCACGGTGGGCATCGCCGGTCAGTTCTACGCGGCTCATCTTCATCGTAAAAGACGAAGCGCCTAAGCACTCCAGAGTTTTCGTCGCCCTCTTAGGGGCAACGCGAAGGAAGTGCATTCTTCGCCGACACACTCGGAACAGGGTCTTCTTTGCCAAGAATCTATCGAACGAGATGGGTGCTTGTTGCCCAATCTGCCACTGAACTTGTGGGGCGCCAGAGACTGTAAGCGCCGCCGATGCACCACAACGCGAAGAGTGCCCAACTACCGAGTTGTACATGAGTTTCGCTCAGCTGAGGGATCGAGACACGGCATGCGACCATGATGACGCATAGAGGCAACCAGACGAGAAGTGAACGCACGAGACATCTCAGGCGTGAAATGCGGTGCGCGCGATCATCTACAATCTTGATGCCAAAGACGAGGAAGCCAAGCCCACCGCGAAAAATAAGACTGAATAGAATCGCCGGGGCCAAGATGACGCCGCACAGCGAGAGTGAAATCATCAAGTGGTCGTCTTCAACGATTCCAAAGTCATATAGTCGCAGCGTATTGGTTGCAATCCAACTGAAGGCCATAAGTATTGGAAAGAAGCTTGAGAGAAACATTTGAGTGATGCGGGTCGAGCGGGCAATTGATCGGGGGCGCGAATCGGTTGCCACCAAGATGCCGCGCAATTCTCGTAAGCGATTCTTGTCCAACTTCGGTTTTAGAAACTCCAAGACGACAGGTTTTGCCTCGCTTGGGATGTCCTTGGGCAACGGCGACTTCGGTGATTCGAGATCAAAGATAATGCAGCAGGCATGCTGATTGAGAGTCATGTGATCTCGACCTTGAATGCCACCAATGCGGAAAGGTAAAGATCGAAGCTTGCCGGTCCTGTCGATCCAGAGTTGATTGATAGAGTCAACGTTGTCGTCCGAGAGCAGAACATCAACCAACCCAATCAAAACCTGGTGTGCGAATTGCCAAGGCATCCCTGGCTGGGCGTCCTGATACTCCTGAAGAGAGGCACCACCAGGCGACTCAAAGACCAAATGGTTAGCATGGGTGTCTTCAATGCGATCAAGATACTGAAGGTGAAAGCTTGTCGGCTCTGGTGGGTTCACATCACAACCTTCGGTTATCCACACGTCACGGTCGAGTCTCTCGTCGCGGCCAAGCCAAAGGACGCCCCCATCAATCTCCGATAACTTCTTCTGAAGATCATAGTGCCCGCACTTGCGGACCACTTGTTCGCTTTCCCGCCGAGTGGGATCAAGGAGCTCGTCTTCTCGTGCTTTGGCGAAAAATCGTTCCTTGAGCTCGATGACTTGAGTGCCGTTGCCAAATTCATGGAGGCCACGCATGCCGTTCCTGCGACGCATCGTGATCATGAGAATGCAATACCAGCCGAACGACCAAAAACCGGATTGCATGCCGACGAAAATGAGGAAGAAAGGGACCTCAAGCACGGCAAGCCTCATGGCAGCCCTAAGCAAACCAGGCCTATCACCCGACTTCGTAATCACCCGAAGACCCATCAGTCGTTTGCCGATACTGGCCCCAGTAAGTCCTTCCAGAACAACGAAGTGAAGGAAGTGGACGGACTCGGCCACATAGGTGGCCCGAAACGATGAACCGATGAGGATGTTGGTTTCTTTCTCGACGTAGATTTTCCAGACGACCTCAAATGCCGCGTAGACGATGAAAAAGATGGTCAGGTCGATAACATGAGCGACGACGCGAAATGGAAGGCGCGGCGAAGACCCAGACCGACTCAGGAATGGAATCAGGGCTTCTTGAAACGCCCCACAATCATCAAAGCGATGTTTAGGGCTCTTGGCCAAGGCCTTATTGACGATCTTCTCAAGGTCACGGGGGATGTCATCTCGAATCTGGCGCAGAGGCTTGGGATCTTCCGTTGCAATGCGTGCAAAGAGATCGCCAATGTTAGTTGAGGTGTGAGGCGCTGAGCTTGACAGCAAAGCATAAAGTGTGGCGCCGACTGAGTAGATGTCACTCCGTACATCCAAATCTTGGCCCCGCACTTGTTCAGGGCTGGCGTAGAGGGGGGAACCCAGAAACATTCCGCTCTGCGTCAGCGAAAGATCACTCTTTGTCGAGCGGGTCAGGCCGAAGTCGCCAATCTTAACTTCGTCGTTCTCAGCTAGGAATATGTTTGAAGGTTTGATGTCACGGTGAATAAGGCCTGCACTGTGGGCAGCGTTTAGACCTTCTAAAATTTGGTTGGTCCACGTGACTGCTTGAGAGACGGAGATGGTCTCTTCGGCTTTGATGCGATCGTCGAGGGTGTCGCCATGCATGAGTTCCATGGCAATCGCCGGACTCGCCCCCACTCGATAGGCGCCGTAGACAAACACACAGTTAGGATGAGAGAGGGAAGCACTCGAGCGAGCTTCCTGTTCGAACCGAGTGACTGCGCCTTCAGACATGCTGAGGTGTGGCGCAATGATCTTAAGGGCAACATGGCGACCCGTTCGAAACTCTTCTGTTTCAAATACGACACCCATGCCGCCAATGCCTAAGACGCGGAGAAACTTGAACTCGTTGGTCGGTGCTGGGAGTGGAATTTCTTCGGTCCGGCTCGATCCTGGCGAGAACGTCAGCCCATCCAAAAAGAACGAGCCTGTCTGGGTGGGGCTGTTTTCTTGTGGGTTGTCTTCTTTGCCGGAGTCCATGGCTACATTTCAGCAAGCTTAGGACCATGGGTCAAGGTATAGAAATCCACAGTTTTCGAAACAGGGACTAAAGGATGCGACGGATGGGGATGTCGACCTATTGGTAACGCAAGACCATAGCGTTTCCGACCGCAAACATCCCAGGCGTCTCCTCAATCCAAACTTGGAGTGTGAGCTCTGGGAGTGGGAATGGGAAACTCTGTGGTTGAGAAGTCCAAGTTGCGAGTTGACCACCTGTTGTTGCGTATTCGCCACAATTCGAACCAAAGGTGCTGATCAAGTTAAACGAGGGCAGTAGTGGGTTGAGGTCGCAGGGAGTGAAGCAGAACGTGCCACGACCGAAGGTGCCAGGCACTTCAATTTCATAGACGTCGGAAGGCACTCCGACCCATGCGAGGATGGCAAAGTTTGCCGGAATCGACATGGTGGAAGGATTCGCAACCTGGAGGACGTAAGTGTCACCAACATTGAGGTCAATGACACGATCTGCGTCTCCTGCTGAGCCATTCATCGTCATCACTTGTTCGGCTGCCCCAGATTGATCGGCCACGACGCCCATCGCTGACGGGGGCAGAAGTGGTGTCGAAAGAGAGGTCTCGGGTCCGTAGTCAGTGAATGTGCCGGAGTGGCCTCGTCCGATTGCTCGAATCACGTAGTTCGACTTTGGTGTCAAGCCGGTGACTTTGAATCCTTGCCAAGAACCGAGCGGCTGCCAATTCGGAAAGAACCCGAGGGAGCCGTCTGGCTCGACATAGAGGAAGTTAAAGCGAATGGCAATCGACGCGTTTTGGGCGTTGCCGTTGGCATCGACTGAAGAGATGACGACCGATGTATTCTTGATCGAAGTTAGGTTCACTCGGCCGGGCGTGCCGGTATTGGTGTAGGCGCTGGAGACGGCTGATGGTGCCGTTTCAACTAAGGTCAATGCGTTACGTGCGGTGACGGTGTAGGAATATTCTCCGCCCGAATCCAAGCCAGTGTCCGTGTACGAGGTCGATGACATCCATGGACTACTGTTGCCGCCTGCTCCGATTGAACTGACCAGGATAAAACGATACTCCACTGGTCCTGGCGTCGCTGTTGTGGCGACCATGGAAATATTACTGCCATCATTACATTGAGGCGCCACGGCAAAAGTCATCGGATCTGGGTTCGGAGGTAGTAGTGTTACTTGTGGTCCAACGGTGTTGAGCGCGGCAAAGAGATTGACTCGACCGTTGCTGGCCACCTGACCGTTGAGGCTGGCTATCGGATCACAGGAACTCATGACGGCTGATCGCACTGTTTGGTAATCAGCGTTGGGATTGTAGGCGCGGATCAGGCCAACGCAGCCAGCCACCAGTGGCGCCGAGAATGACGTGCCGCTTGCGAAGGTATAGGCCGAGTTGTTGAATCGAGAGGTCGTTTGAATATCGACACCGGGTGCAGCGACATCAACGTGTGTGCTACCGAAGTTGCTGAACGTAGCGAGGCTATCGGTATTATCTGTCGCGGCCACAACGATGAGATTGTCGTTGGTGTAAGTCGCCGGTAAATCACCGACTCCGCTATCGATGTTGATGCCGGCGTTGCCAGCAGCGACGCAAATGATCATGCCTTCGGTTTGGGCCACAGATATCGCGTTCTGCAGAGCTGGAAAGACACCTGGACCGTAATTCGTCGAGAAGTTGCAAACGACTGCGCCATTCATGGCGGCATACTCGATAGCGGCCGCTGAAGCCGCCATTTGCGGTATGATGTCGCCATCTTTCAGAACCATCAGCTGAGTCTTCCAGCAAACACCGGTGCCGCCCGTGCCGTTATTACCCGTCATCGCGATACAGCCAGCCACGGTGGTCCCATGACCAATGAGGTCATTGGGGATGTTGTCGTTGCCCAAGAAATCCCAGCCAACGATATCATCGATGAGACCATTACCGTCGTCGTCGATGTTGTTGCCCTGAATTTCACCATCATTGTTCCAGATATTTGAAGTCAGATCTTCGTGGTTGAGCCGGCATCCGGTGTCAACAACGGCGATCGTGATCTCGGAAGCATCGGTAATGAGACTCCATGCTTCAGGTGCATCCATGTCTGCGTCAGGAAAACCGACGAATCCTCCAATTGCCTGACCGGTGTTGTCGAGAGCGTAAGACTGATTGAATCTCGGATCGTTCGGTGTGGTTTGTGTTCTTGTGCCCAGGAAATTGGCTTGGACCCACTTAGTCGACTTTTGGCGCCTGAGCTGATTGACCATGCTTGGCACTGGCTGTTTTTTATCGAAACTAACGGAGAAAGCTTTCATGGCCGGGTAGCGGTAGAGAACGCGCAGCCCGTCTTGGCGAAGCAAGTGGTATTGATCTTGAAGCGGAACCCAGTCCTGAAACTTCACAATCAACTGGCCATCGATGTAACCTTGGTCGATTTCTTTAGCCGTTTGGCCATTGAGGATCACGGCGAAGGACAGCAACAAGCATGCATAGAGGATCTGCCTTGCGGAACGCATGGACAGTCGGACACGATTGACACAAAATTCTGTGGCTTGTTTATCGAACAACGGCGATTCCTACGGCTTGCCATGGGCAATCATGGCTTCGAATGTATTCCCGATCTAATCGGAGATGCATTTGTAACGACTTTTATCATCGCAGCAGGATGCGCTGTCGCCAAACAATTTGTGCTTTACGTCAGATAAATTTGCGGAAGCATTACCTTGTCAATTCGACCTAAACCTCTGATCATAAGTAGATTAGAGTATGCTACTCAGATCTGAGGGGTGGTTGATTGGTAAGAAATTCGCCTCAAGGCGCCGATCCTGCATCCCTTGATGGTCTATCGACGAAATCAGGCCTCCATCGTCAGCCGGTTTCGGGTTTTGTTCCCGCGCCGATGCCGGCAAATTTCAACGCGAAAGTGAATCCCATGACGTGGACGGTGACCATCGGCCCAGGATTGCCTGGGGATGAAAACAAATTGAACGATCACCTTGTGGCAGCAGGTCTCACAGCGGTTGCCGACGAGATTGGGGCAACACGTTTCTTGGTCGTTAAAGAATCGGGGCGTATCGTTGGCTGCGGTGCTTTACAGCCAGCAGGCACTTCTGCCTTGATGCGTTCGCTAGCGATCGCCCCGTCATTTCGTGGCCAAGGCCTCGGGCGAACTTTGGTCCGGGAGCTTATTGACCGAGCTCTTCGGCAAGACTTGGGCTCGGTCTTCTTACTGACCGTCGACCATGCCGAGTTTTTTCGACGCATGGGTTTTCGCCAAACAGACCGACAGAATGCACCGGATCAAATCTCCGAAACCGAGTATTTTCGATCGCCGTGCTGCGAACATGCGGCCTTCATGTCATTTGTATTTCCCCAGCAGCGACTTGAATCTTGACCTTCAGGCGAACGTTGCGCATCGTGGTGCCTCATGTCCATTGAAATAAAGAACTTGAAGAAGACTTGGAGCGCCCAGGGTGAGGCTGACCGTACGGTCTTGGATCTTCCTTCGTTCAGCGCGTCCGAAGGAGACCGGGTCTGCCTGGTTGGTCATTCTGGATGCGGCAAGACGACGTTGCTCAACATCATTGCTGGGATCGTCACGCCAACAGAAGGATCTGTCACAATCGGCTCAACCAACATCGTTGGTCTCAGTGAGTCAAAGCGCGACCTGTTTCGAGCCCAGAACATTGGCTACGTTTTTCAGACCTTCAATTTGTTGCAAAGCTTGAGTGCGCTCGAGAATATCACTGTCGGAGCTGGGTTTGCGGGCATGGCGCCGCATCCGGCGAAAGTCCGTGCTTACGAACTCTTGGACCGTGTTGGGCTCATCAAGCGGGCCCACGCAAAACCCGCCACGATGAGTGTCGGCGAGCAGCAGAGGGTGGCCATTGCCCGAGCTCTGGTCAACACTCCGAAGATCGTTCTTGCCGACGAACCCACAGCGAACCTCGATCGGGAGAACGGGGCCGAGGTGCTCGAACTTTTGAAAGAGACGACCTCGGAAGAAAACAGCATTCTCCTCGTTGTCACTCATGACGAAGAAGTACGAAGGCATTTTGACGATGTCCGGAAGCTGGCGGAGTTGTGTTCATGAACTTACTTCGCCTCATCCAACGAAACCTGTCCCAAAGAAAACTCTCGTCTTGCCTCACAATCTTGAGCGTCGCTCTCGGGACGATGATGGTCTGCGCCATTCTTGTGGCTAGGCGGGAAGTCGACGAGAAATACCTCAGGCAAGCCGAAGGTTTTGAATTGGTCGTCGGCCCAACGGGGTCGGGTTTAGAGTTGGTTCTTAATTCTATTTACCACGTCGAGCAGAGTCCGGGCCTGTTGCCTTATTCGGTTTTAGGGCAACTCCAGAAACAAAAGCGTTATGTCCGGGCCGCCGTGCCCTATGCCTTGGGCGATTCCTTTCGAGGGCACCGCGTTGTCGCCACCAACGAAGATCTCTTTTCGAAGTGGTTTCCGGTCCCCGCTGGTGAGGGCAGTGAGAAGCTCTCCCAAGGACGTCCTTTTCACTGCTTCGATTACGCCATGGAAGAAGCGCTCGAAGACCTTCGCAACGGAACTGTAGCCGAAGCACATGAGCAAGGACACGACCACGCCGCCGACCGTCAACACCCGAACGAGGCTGTTCTTGGGTCCGAGGTCGCTCGAAAACATGGCCTCGGTGTCGGCGATAAAATCGAACCTTCCCATAATGTTGAAGGAGCGAAGGCACACTCCCACGACGATGCCTGGGAAGTTGTCGGAATCTTCAAAGAGACAGGCACGCCCATTGACCGAGTGGTGTTTATCAACCTCGACTCCTTCTATCGCATTCCCGATCATGCTGGCGGCTTGTTGCCAACCACCGGTGAGCCGGGCTTGTCATCGATTCTCTTGTTTCCCCGCGGTGCCCATGCCAAAATCACATTGATGTCGACTTTGAGAAACCGAAGTGACCTACAAGTCGCCGAGGTTGCCACTCAGATTTCGAAATTGCTGAGTATCGTCGGCGGGGTCCGCGAGTTTTTCTTGGTCATGGCGTGGCTTGTTGTCATTACCGGCGTCATCGGCATTACGGTTGCTATCTACAACACGATGAACGACCGAAGACGTGAAATCGCGATCATGAGGGCATTGGGGGCGAGGCAGCGAACAGTCATGGGTGTGATAGTCGGTGAGGCTTTTGCCTTAGGCCTCTTCGGCTCGCTTGCCGGCCTGGTCTTGGGGCATGTCCTTTTGGCCGCCGCAAAAAGCCGGATCGTCGATGTTTCCGGCATCCACTTAGACGCGACTCGCGTCCTAAGTGAAGAAATACTGGCGCTTGCTGTCGTTGCGGTCGCCGCCGCCGTTGCTGGTTTAGTCCCAGCGTGGAAAGCCTATCGTACAGATGTGGCCAGCAATTTGAATCCGATCTCCTGAGGTCTAAAATGAAGAATGTTTGTTTCCTTGCTGCTGTGATCTTGACTTTCAGCGCCTGCAGTGAAAAGAAGACCGAGCTCAGTAATTCGTCGGCGTCGAAGGGCTCCATAGAAGAAGCGCTTCCAACTCTTGAAGAGGAAGCCGCCCTCCAAGAGCTGGCAAAACCTGTCAAGAACATTCCTAAGCCGGGTTCTCTCGAGGGATTCTTTGTCGACACAGTGAAAGACCTGATGCTGAATAGTACGGCGTCATTCGACAAGAAGGGGACTATCCTCCGTATCTTAGATGACTTGGATGCCCTGGGGCTCACGCCTCAAGGACGACCAGAAGGTCTGGTCCGCGACATCGTTACACGCATGATGGAAGACACCGATAGTTTTCGCCCGCCTAATTTTACCGCCAAGAAACTCGATGACATGGGCGAAGAAATGCTCGTTCGTTTGGGCAAGAGTTACTTGACCGACCTCAGAGATATTTTGAATCCAGAGGGCAAAGATCACAAAGGGAGCGTCCGCCGCGTTACCGAAGCTGATCCGGCCAAAGTCAAAGACGGCTACCAGGCCATCACTTGGAAAACGATTGGCGGTTTTCGTTTCGATGAGAAAGTGCCTTTGCCGCAGGCAGTGCGAGACTTAGACGGCAAGAAAGTTGCGCTCGTCGGATTCATGTACCCGTCAAAGGAATATGAGGATATCCACGAGTTCCTGTTGGTCGAATCTATGTGGACCTGCTGCTTTGGCGAGCCGCCTCAAGTGACTCAGGTAGTGAAGACCAATCTTGATCCGGAAGCTCCTGGTTTGTGGGTCATCACGACACCTATCATCGTGCATGGCACTTTTCATGTTGAGATCGAGAAAGACGAAGGTTGGATTATCGGCGTCTATCGGATCTCGGCCGACTCTGTCGAGAAGTACTAAGCGACGAGTCGCACGATGTAGCCAACGAAAAGCGTCGCCGAAGATGGATGATCCATCTTC
>JBLINQ010000081.1:0-22583 GCA_047639315.1 Planctomycetota bacterium | reverse complement strand
CGCTTTCATCCAGATTCGGAGTTGAACTCTTCGTCAAGTGGCCATTCTTGTCATAGGTATTTGTAGTCTTGATGGAGAAAGGGACAGGCGACGTTTCTGACTTGATTTGGTTGAGCAAATTGAATGTGCGGTATGTCGTGTTGCCGAGAGCATCGTCTTCGCTGATACGGTTTCCGGCGTGATCGTAGCGAACGGTCACCGAATGATCAGGAGACTTAACGCCATTCCCTGGAATCGAGTCACCTTGTCCACTGATTTCGATCTTTGCCAAGAACCCAATTGGGTCGTCCGGGTGACTTGACGGAACCGAAGAGGTATCCGATCCTGTCGGGTCACTCGCAGGCCAATAACTCAAGTCGATAACTTTGGTGGTTTTGCCTTCTTGCGACACGACCACATGAAGTGGCACGCCGTAGATATTGTGATTCGTGATGACAGTCACAACAGGAGCGGACGTTTCGCCACCAAAGACGTTAGCCTTAGTAGAGATACTTGGTGTCGTCTTTTTGGTCAGATTTCCGCGCACATCATATTCAAAGAATGTCGTATGCGATTGAACTTGTGGATTACTGAGATTCACGTGACCATTTGAAAGCGTCGGGACATTGCCGTTGGGGAATGCTCTTGGATCAGTCGCAGAGGTGACGTTGTTAAAGGCATCGTATTCGAAACGCCAGACTGAGTTATCGGAGCCAACTGTGGTGTCTAACCTCTCTTCCATGAGGTTACCGCGAGCAAGAATATCCGAGCTGTTGTAGTCGAACATTTTCGCCCGATACATTCCTGATCCAGAATAGTTTGTGATCAGGGCCGCGCCCCAGGGCGAAGTAGAGTTCGTCGTCGAGACGCTTGCGGGTGCACCAGGAACGATCGACCGATTGCGGTAGTCAATGTGCCCACCAATCACAGTAGTATCGGCGATGATATTGTAGCGATCGACGTTGCCGTTACGATCGGTGACTTCGGTGTATGGAGTCGATGAATTTGTCGTATAGCTAAAACCGATCGCTTGGCCATCAAGAGTCGCTTGTGTGACTTTGGGGAAAACGCTGTTGTCATAAGCCAAACTGAGAACTTTCGCACCGCCGTTGCCAAAGTCACCTGGGAGGGTGATCGATGTAAGCCGGTCCGTTGGCGAGTAGATGTATTTCGTAACAACAGCGCCAACAGATTTCGGGTCAGAAATGCCTGTTGTGCCTGTGGTCGGCGTGTGAGTACGCACTTGGATGAGGCGGTCATTAGCACTGTAGCGATAGCGAACGATCCGACCGATATTGTCGACAATCCTCTCGATGCGCCCGGTTGCGTACCAGCTAAATGTGAACACTTGAGCAAGAGAATCGACGACGGTGCTGAGCCTTTGATTACTGTCGTAATTGAGCGTGAGGCCAATGCCATTCTTATCAACCATGTTGGTCAATCGGTAGCGATAGCCAGATCCTTGCAGGTCGACGAATGTCGCGCTCATGCCATAGCGGCCGTGGAGCAAAAGAGTTGTGCTATTGACCACCTCTATGGTGTAAAAATCACCTCTCTTACTTGATCCGGCGCCGGTGGATGCATTTCTTGTGATCGAGACCTTCTTACCTTCACCATTGTGATAGGCCCAAACTGTCGAACCTTCGAAGATGATCTTCTGGTCGAGCCAGAAGTCCCAACCTCGGCCAAGAGGCCCGTTGTGGTTGATGTCACTGCGCCAAACGCGCTTATGGGCAAAAGCTACTCCGTGCGAGGGAACGCGCGAATCAAGAATCGGATAGACGAATGCACCTGAGTGCATGTTGACATGACCCAGTCCGCCCTTCTCAAGATCGTACTTAGCACCATCGCCTTGCTTGATTGGCCCCGCGCCATGAGAAGCGATGGACAGTGCTTCTCCAGCACTGACAGTGGAAACCCCGCCCCAAGCTGGGTCTACTGGCCATTTCTTCAGTGCGGTTGCCGTTCGACGCGGCGTTATGGTCGGAGTACCTACAACTTGACCACCTGGGATGACCGCTTGGCCATGACACAGGGGGCTTCCCAGCATTGCAAGAAGCCCGCTCAAGGTGAGACATGTTATGAGGCCATTCAGTAGATATCTATACACGGATCTTCTCCCAAAGTCGTTTACAACGATTCATAAGTGACGCCAATTCTCAGTGACTACGCCATTCACAACATGTGATCTTTTGTCGTTCCTCAAGGAAGGCGATAAGATGGGATTATTGTCACGCGGAAAATCGAAAAGATTCTCTCTCGGCCCATTCCGCGCGCCTGCTTTGGGGCCGTGTTGCCCGAATTGTTCGCTCAAACGCCTACGGCCGAGATCAAAGTGGCACCGCACAAGGAACAAGTAGTGCTCACTTGCAACATCCTCAGTCGGATGTTTGAGCTGGAAAGCCCGAAGTCCGTCAAGATTGCGAATTAAGTCGACTGGGAGCCCTGATCTTGCCCCGTCCCTACTGACACCTATTCGCTATGATTGTCAATAGGAGGAACCCCATGAGCGGCCAAAGAGACTCACCAGAATTCAAAGATGAAGCAGTGCGCCAGGTTGTTGACCGAGGCCACGAAGTGGCTTCGGTCACTGCCCAGTTAGGCGTCTCGACGAACATTAACGAGTGACTCGGGCTATCAAGACTGAAGAGCAGGCCCGTCAACTCATCGGGGCCTTTCCGGATAGAACTGCGCCGCGCTTCTTACCGCGAGATCGTGACGCAATATTCGAAAACGTGTTTTGCAAAACCGCAAATGTTCTTGGCACCGAAGAAGTCATCCGCGCCCGAAAATCCAACAGGCAGAATTCCTAAGCCGAACGAGTCACCGATTCGATTCGCCGAAGAATACACGGACCACCTTGTACCGATGGGTCAACGCCAACAGTGATATCATCAATTTTCTTGAGGTCGAAACGAAGCTTAGCTCGTCGGATTAGGTTTCTGGGAATCATAGGCCTTCACCACCACTATCATCGTGCTGCTTAAGTCGAACAATCTCATCGAATAGAACGATTCAGCAGACGGCGCACGTTCGCGTATTCCAGCTTGAAGTTGTTCGCCTGTTGGTTGCAATAGAGAACGTTGATGTCATCGGAATTCGCGCCGACGAAACACGACTTGCACTGTGAGACTAAGGTTCGGGGATTCACAGCACAAAAGGACAATCGACACAGGAAACTCGCGCAGTGTTGTTCTTCAGCTTCTTGAAAACGCCGTCACCACAAAATTTTGCGGCAAGCGAGTTTCTGCCTACAACCCTTGCGCTCAAGCAGCTCGAACATGGCGTGGTATATTCTCGCCAAGCTCAAAAAAACCACTTCATCGCGGCGTTGTTGCGCGAATAGTCAGCTCGAACGACCCTGACGGAAACCACCTCTCTTACCCGAGTAACGAATGAGATCGAGCAATCGACCAAGGATCATTCAAACTCCAGATACGCGATGACATATGGAAGAAAGCCCTACTCGCGTGCAACGCCTTCGATCCGGTGTCTCTGGCCAGTGAACCTAAATTAGAAGAACTTAGGAGCTATTTCAGCAGTAAGTTCCTGCTGGCTTGCTCAAGGTCGATTCATGCAAAAACACCAGCCAATTCTGAGAAATCCAAAACTTTCTCCTTGGCCGACAGAGGAAAGAGAAGGCGTATGAGGGTGAATCCAACTTTTCGAAAGAGTGGTCAGATTTGAGCTGAGCGCTATTCTGCGTAGGGTATTGACTGAAAACGACGCATCGATTCCCTTGAAGGAGACCTCGTTTTGCCCTCTGACGAACCCGAACCCATAAAGAACGCGTCAAATCGCGTTCTACACCGCAGAAGCGCCCCCGAAAACGATCAACGTTTCTGGCTCCGACGCATTCACGAAATCACCCGCGACCTCTTGGAACTTGAAGAAGACGAGCCAGTTGCTCGTGGCTACGGCCCCCAAGAAATGCCTCAAGAGATTGATATCAACCTCAACTCTAAGGGTCATTCCTCAGCGCGCGTTCTCAACGACCTCGCAATGGTTGCCAGAATGACGCCCAAGACATCTTCGCGGCGATTCTTCAATCAACTCTTCGCAGGTCGCGACGGCATCGCAACAGCCGCAGAGATTCTGACGACCGTCCTCAACTCCTCGATGTACACCCACAAGATCGCCGGCATCAACGCCAACATTGAAGACGAAGTCATTCAAGGTTTGCTGCCACTTGTCGGTTTCAATCAGGGCGACGGTAGTTTCTTCCCAGGTGGTTCAATCTCGAACTTGGTCTCGTTGGTTCTCGCACGTGAAAATGCCAGAACTAAAATGGGGTCAGCAGAACGAGTTTCACTCGACAAGTTCACTGCTTACACCTCGGAATGTTGCCACTATTCAGTGGTCAAGAACGCCAGCATAACGGGAATCCCACGAGAAAACGTGAGGAAGATCCCGGTCGATAGCAAAGGACGCATGAGTCCCGAGGCGCTGTCGAGAAAGATATCTGAGGACAAGAAGTCCGGCTTCCACCCATTCCTGATCAGCGCCACGAGTGGCACGACAGTGATTGGTGCATTCGACCCGCTCACGGATCTTGCTGATTTAGCGCAAGAACACGGACTTTGGCTTCACGTTGATGCCGCCCTTGGCGGTGGTGTCATGTTTTCAAAGAAGCAAGGCCACCTCCTCAATGGAGTTAAGAGAGCCGACTCTCTCGCTTGGAGTGCCCACAAAATGATGGGCGTTCCTCTGTCTTGTTCTGTGCTCCTCGTCAAGCGGCGCGGCGCATTGGAAGAATGTCTGGCAGCAGAAGCAGACTACCTTTTTCAAGCAGAAGACCAGAGCATGGACTTCGGCCAAAAGTCAATCCAGTGCGGACGACGCAATGATGCCTTAAAGCTATGGAGCGCCTGGCGTCATCGTGGAAGCAACGGAATGGCGGCACGAGTCGATCGTCTGTTCGAATTGGCTCAGCTGACTGCAAAGAAGATTGCAGCAAATCCTGAGCTCGAACTTGCGATTGCACCAGATTCGATCAACGTCTGCTTTCGAACACTTCACTCTGATCCGGCAGAAGTTTGCAGCCGCTTGGCTGAGGAACAGTCGGTCATGGTGGGACACGCGAAGGTCCACGGTAAGTCAGTTATCCGAGTTCCCCATGTGAACCCGGACATTACTGAAGAAGACATCGATTTCCTTCTCAGCTCCATTGTTGAGATCGACGCGGCATGCGCTCGCTGAGTCTCGGCATCAGGGTGTTGCGTGCCTAAAAGGCTCGTACGCCTGCCTCTGAATGTCGGGAAGGGGGCTCTGGTTTTTGACCAGAGTCCCCTTCTCTTCATAGTCCCTGACTATCGAAATTGCCCCACCTGGGCTTTCTTGCCTTGGGTGCCTACGCTTAGGGGATCTGCAAAATGGCAGATCCGCGGCCACGCCAGGCGTGCCTTGGGACTCCAACGACGCAAGACAACGCCGCCATCTCCCCGTGATTTCCTCACGTAAACGCCTCAATCAATCGTGGTTCAAAGACGCCGCCGGAGCAATAAGGCACGAAAAGGACCGGCTTACCCCTGCTTCTTGTGGCTACGATCGATCATGCACTCGGTAGCGAGTTCCAGCGCGATCGCGATCGCGATCGAATCGTTGGGCGGCCCAAGCCAAAGCGCCCAGTCTTGATCGGCCCGCAATAATGCGTGTCGCCAAGAAAGTCGAATGTGCTTGGGCTTCCCAAATCGAATCTCACTGTTGCACTGGGACCAATGGGTCACCTATGGATAGCCTTCTAACTTGGCCCCATATTCAGCTCTTCCTTAATCCCCTCGAGCTTCTTCTGTCCGCTCTTATCAAGAATGCTGACGACGATCGCGAAGACAAAACCAACAGCGAACGAAGGAAGCAGCACATCAAGGGCGGTGAGCCAGACCACCCAGTTACCCAAGGAGGCGGCTTCCAGCAAAGGAGGCACCGCAAACTTAAAGAGCGGCACACTCAAGAACCCGGCAACCATGGCCCATTTGGCACCGCGTGCGGTCAAGCGGCTCCAGAATAAACTCAGTATCATGGTTGGACAGAAGGTGGCCGCTATACCCGACCATCCAAAGATGATCGTCCAGAAGACGCCTTTCTCAAGGTCGTACATCATGATTGCGATTCCGATCAGAAACGACACCAACGACAAAGCAATCGTAACTTTGCGTGACAAGGACATGAGTTTCTCGTCACTCATCTCAGGATGCTTTGTTTTTTGCCAATAGTCGCGCACAGCAGCACTTGATGCCACGATGAGCAAAGAATCGATGGTAGACATGATGGCGCTCAAGACCATGGCTATGAAGATACCTGCGAAGAAAGACGGCAGCAGGCCTTGCGCCATTACCGGGAGAATATTGTCAAAATGTCCGCCTAAGTCCTCGGACGAATAGATCGCTCGGCCAAACAACCCAACACACACGGCGCCACTATCGGCAAGAATGGTCCAAATGCCCGCCGTGATCGTCCCAGGAATGATCTGTTTTTCATCCTTCATGGAGATGTAACGAACAAACACCTGCGGTGACCCGAGGAAACCTATTCCGATGGCTGCCAATCCGACGATGGAAACAATCGTGTTGGCATCCCAAGAGCCCGTACTCGGTCCATCTGCTCCTGGGCCATGCCATGCGAGGAGATGCGGATCGATCGCCCGGACGGCAGTCCAGATTTCATCCAGGCTACCGACATGGAACATGGCAACCAGTGGAAGAGCCACAAGACCAATAACCATCAAGCTGCCCTGAAAAACATCAGACCAAACGACGGCAGTAAACCCGCCCTGGGTCACATAGAGCATGACAACGGCAAACCCGATCGCCGCGCCGACGTAGTGATTCCAACCGAGGAAGCCATAGAAAGCCGTGCCCGTGGCGAACACTTGTGCACCAGCATAGATGGGAACGAAAACAAGCAGTGACACCGCAGCAATCATGCGTAGGCCATGTCCAGAATCTCGGAGTCTTGATTCGAGATAATCAGGAACGGTGACAGAGTCGTAGCGATCACTCAGTCTCTTGAATCGACGGGCCATGAAGATCCAGGCACCACACACTCCCAGGAGTTCGCCGAGCACAACCCAGAAGGCTTTCGCACCGAACTCGTATCCAAGGGCTGTCAAGCCTAGGAGCAGCCATGCACTTTCTCCTGTTGCACGAGCCGAGAACGCAACATTGAAGAAACTAAGATTCTTGCCCGAGACAAAGTAGTCTCGAATGGTCTTCATACGCCTCGACGCAATCACGCCAATAGCAATCAGAACAGCAAGATAGAGCCCAACCGCCAGTAGTTTCATCAAGGAATCGGTATCGATGGTATTATCTCCTAAGAGCTATGGATCGCTTGAGAGCATCGCGATCTCGTAGCTCGAGCAAGGGCACAATGATTCACATTTACTCGAAACGCCATCACAGAAACTGTGCGGCGCACCACTGCCACAGTACTCCTCCCCCGCCAATCAGTCCAGTGTGGCAGAGCGAGTACTGCAGCAAGTAAGACTCTCCTGCACATACTCCGAACAAACCAAGCGGCACATTGGTTCTATGGTCAACCCAATCCGAAGGGACTGCGGCTCAAAATGATTGGCGAGTTTTTCGACCGGCGGAGCGATGCAACCCGACCACCCACACTCCTCCAAGAGTTGTGTCCGCATCTCAAGAATGATGGACCACGATTTCTTGTCACGAAGGAATTATCAGCGCCGACAATCGAGGATCACAGCCGGCGAGTTTTACCTGGTACGGTATATAATAAGTGAAAGGGCAAGTAGCTTATCGCGAAGCTTCGTACCTTAGATTACTAAAAGCGCAAAAATTACTGCTCCTGCTGCGACGGTCAGCAAGGTAGATCGTCTCAGTCGGGCAGCGGCAATCCCCATCCACAGGCCGCTGACCATGATGAAAATGAGGCCAATCGCGAAGGCTTTTTGAAAGGTCTTGAAGCTGGAGGGACCATGACCTTTGTGAAGCTCGATCATTCGGCTCTGTAGGCTGGGACGGGCGAGAATGACTTCCACCCCGTCCGCGTTTGACTTGATTCGATAGTGGGCTGAGGAAGTTGGCCGAGTATACAGGGTCGCGCCGCTAACTTTGACATATTCAAAACTGTAAGACTCCACGCCCGCGCTGGCCAACAATGCTGATACATCGGCCTGCAGTGTGGTGGACTTGTTGTCAATCTTGGCCTCGCTGCTGCTGTATATCGTTTCTTGCTTGACATTGCCCTTAACCCCTGCCAGGTAGAGGCCGCCAGAAATGGCGACAAGCAGCACTGCAGGGGCAAAGAATGCCGCAAGATACAAATGAATTCTAATCAGTAATTTGCGATCCATGAACAAGCTCCTATGAAAGCCAATGATGTTAATGCGCGGCTGTGGTACCGGCGAGTTCTTGCGCGGGAAAAGGATGTCGCGTCGATCGCCCCAGCTCTCTAAGAGAGCGTCTTCTGTGAACTGCCGCTCCAAATTGGAAGGCTGCTGCAGAGAAGTAATCCTATTTTTAGAGTAGTAACTAACTCTCTGCTTCTCTAACTCCACCATGTTATTTGTTCTGGCGTTACGACTGCAGTTGGCGAGGAGTTGAAAGCAATGATTCTTGTATTTCTCCCTTCAAAACTTGCTCCGGGCCTCCCCCATTCCGACCGGTAGGCATCCCCTCGATCAGATTTCCCTTGTGAGCGTAGTTAGAGAAAAGCACGCCAGCAATACGCAGGCCGGCCAGAAACGGAGTGATGCTTGCGAAGATTTCATCGAGTTCTTTCCAGAATTCTTCTCGTGAGCACTCGTCATTCATCTGGTCATCGGCAAAGGTGCGTGAAACTAGGATCGGTGCGCCAGAGGAAGCTGACCCTCAGCAACCAAGCCGAAAAGGGGATTGTATCTGAGAGCCTTGGCTACGATAACTCCTTCAGCAGGAACATTAGGCGCACGCCGTGAGAGACACACGGACGTGTTTACAAGTCCAATTGCTTAAGAACCAGACTACGAGCTCTAAGCATGGGTACCGGCACGCGGAAACACCACAATCGGCGTCAAAGCTCGGAGGTATGGACGGACTTCACTGTGCCGGACGTCAAGCGTTCTTTCGAATCTAAGGGGACCGTACCAGATAAGACTTCATCCCAAGTCAGCCTCAGGGGCGGCCCCACTTGCCTTTGAGTTTGCGGGCGGCGCGAATGCCTAAAGTGGAACTACTACTTTGTTTTTCGATGCTTGCACGCATGGCTGATTTGCCGCGAAATGGTGAGGTCTGGCAACTGCCGCCTCGGATGACGAATTGGTCCGGCGTCACGGCCGTATGGGATCCATCACCGGGAAGAAAAACCTCGACGTCAACCTTACGGCCATCGCGCGTGAATTCCCAAACGTTGCCCATGAAGTTGTAGAGGCCAAATGCATTGGGTGCAAAAGCATCGACAAAAGTAATGCCTTGAAAACCATCCGCCCATCTGGTTTCACCAGAGTCTTGCTCTTCGAAGTTGGCTTTGTTGATGAGCGTATCGGGAGTCTCGCCCACCCACCAAGGGGTCGTTGTCAAGCCACGACAGGCATACTCCCACTGGGCTTCTGTGGGCAATTGAAGCTCCAACTTCACAATAAACTCGTTGGCAACGTCCCAACTTGAATAGGACAGTGGCAGTTTGCCGTCTCGAAGAAACGTCTCTTCTGTAACGCCGTCTTCTCCGGGGATCTGCCTAACGTCGTCGCCAGTTCCTTTTGCCCACTGTGCCATAGTGAATTCGTACTTTCCGATGAAGAACGGATCGAATGTAACTTGCCGTGGTTCGAGTTCACTCCCGTTCGAATACGGATCAATGTGCGGGCCAGTCTCCCCAGGAACTTGAGGGGCGCGAGCCCCGATCATGTGAGTACCACCAGGGAGCAGCACAAACACCGCGGCAAAATCTGATTCCAAGATTAGCTTGCCCGAGGCGTCTCGAACCGGAATTTTTCCGGTTAAGACATTGGCGAATTCCCAAAGTCCTGAGACGGGATCTTGGCCAATTGGGAGGAGCCCAAGTTGGGGTTCGATTTTGAGGCCGTCATAAAACGGACTCAATGCCTTGTCGGCAATGTGTTCAATTGCTTGGCGCCAAACCTCTGCCCCATTTATCAGACTCTCCGACTCGACTTGCTCACATTGCTGGCGAAGTAAAATCATTGAAGCCACTGGAGACAGCGGTGTCGTTTCGTCTTTGAGAACCGATATGTACCGAATCAGACGCTCTAAATTAGTGTGGCGCCAATCTTGATCAGAATCATCAAAGACATGCTGCGCTTCTTGCAGAACTTTCTGTTCTATACCTTGAATGGTCGAATCAAACGAAACCAAAGTCTTGGAATATGCTTGGCGCGTCTTATCGGCAAGCTTGCCACCTAAGGCAATTCGAAGATCAGACCGTCTGGCCTTTAGCTGAATTAACGTTGAGACGTTTGCGTCGTGATAAGTGGCTTCAATTTCTCCGATACCGATGGCTCGCGAGTGGTTCTCAAGAGCCTTTAGCTCGGCCTTGTAGAGGGGTTCTCTCGCCACCAGTTCTTCGATCTTTTTAAACCACCCATCGATCTCGGGAATACGATCCGGATGAGGTGGATAGAAACCAACCATGTCGTCGCGGTACTGACGAAACCGATTGCCGTCCGAAAGCATCTCGTAGCCAGCAAGATTAGTTCGAGCTTCACGTGTCTTCTCTTCGGCGCGCGTCTTCTCACTCTCAGCAAGAGCGCGATCTGCATCACTCTGACGCCACAAAGAAGTCGTAACGATAAGCCCCACACTCAGCAGCACAAACATGATTGCTAACGATGTCGCCAGAGCAGGATTGCGTTCCCCCCAGCGCGACAACTTCAAGCCCCAGCTTGCAGGGCGTGCCAAGATCGGCTCACGTCGAATCAGTCGAGCAAGATCGTCGGCGAATGCGCCGGCGCTCTGATAGCGACGGTCCAGATCCGTATCCATGGCCGTTTTCAATATGACCTCAAGATCACGCCGAATGCCCGGAACGATTGCCGAAGCTCTTGGCGTTCTACCTTCCGAGATTTGCCTATAGAGCGCTTGCCTGGTGGCGGCAACAAAAGGCCGTTCGAGCGTCACGCATTCGAAGAGTGTTACGCCTAAAGCATAAATATCGGTACGACGATCAATGGTCTGAAGATCGCCGCGTATCTGTTCTGGCGCCATATAGGCTGGAGTGCCAAGGACATCTCCGGTGCGGGTCAACCCCTGCCCATCAGCGTCCTCATCGTGGGCAAGACCGAAGTCGAGGATGATTGGACGTCCATCCTTGCCAGTCATGATATTGCCTGGCTTGATATCACGATGGATAAGGCCGCTTTCGTGAGCCGTTTCTAACGATCGAGCGACTTGTTCAATCAGAGCAATGTAGCGGTCGATACGAGACCTAGCTGAACCTTGGCTCCCTCGACTCTTCGCACTCAGAGTCGAAATTTCGCCTTGAATTGGGGCGTGCTCCGCTTTCTCGTCTCGAAGGATGGCAGCAAGGCTTTTGCCCTCAATATACTGCATCGCAATGTATGGCACGTCCTCAATGGTGCCGGTTTCGTAGACAGTGCAAATTCCGGGGTCGTCGAGCCGAGAGACAGCTTCCGCTTCACGTTTGAATCGCAGAAGGCTGTCGCTTGTCTGCATCGCGCCGCCATTCAATACCTTGAGGGCGACCAATCGGCCTAAGCGTTCGTCCTTCGCCAGAAGGACAAGCCCTTGGCCGCCTCTTCCTATCTCATTGAGTAAGGAGTAATGCCCTAAGCTCTTGCCAAGAACGGGGTTTTTGGGCCGATCCACTTCACCCGCGACTGTACGAGCAGTCGAGGCGGTGCTTGACGTCGCCATGACAGTCGATGCGTCCATAAGCGTGGCGAAGGCCGCAGCGATCGCATCGTCAGCTCCGGGATATAGCTCTTGATAATCGGCGAGTTCACGAGCCTTGTTAGCAGCCAAGTCAGCGCAATACTGCTCGATGAATGCTTGAACTTGTTTATCTTCCGCCATTCACCCCAAACCTAAGCAAGACCCATCGTGACCTTCGAGACGCCATAGCCTTTGGCAACGGCGTACCGTGGCCGCATTATAGGGCGTTGCGCTCTTCATGGTAAGTGCGCTAACGGCCTATTTGAAGAGAGTTTCAAGGAGTCGCCAACAATGCCACTGAAATCGAGGTCAAAACTCGGCAATAAGGACAGACCTCAACAGGACCGGACCTGGTACCGGACTCATAGCACGAATACTTGGCACAAATGCCCAAGCCCGACCTCACCCTCATCCAACACGAATCGAAAGTGATTTCGAAAACATCCATCGGGGTAAATAGAACTTTCGCGGCAGCCATGCTCCACCAATCGTCCGTACACCTGACTGGTAACATGGTCAAAACTTGCGAGGTCGAAAGGCGGGTAGTTCAATCGATTAGGTTTGCGGAAGGCACAACTTGCTTGGGGTCGTCTGAAGCGCAAGCACCCAAACTTATCTTCAAGTCAGTTCTTGAATCCTGAGAGCTCGGCTATTTGATTGTAGAATTGCCCCTGAGCGTCTGGGGACTCGAAGGCGTGAGCTGGTGCCCAGAAGCCAGCACCTCGAAAGCCCAAAAAAAAATCCGCTATCAAGATTTTTCATCTCTGCGAGAGAGCCCCAGCTCCTTCGCAACTTCGTCGGGCCGATCGTGGCAGCAAAGCAGGACAAGTCTGCCCTGGCGATGGTTGGACACGAATCTCTTCCATCAAGCGTTTCGATAGCAAGCTTCTTGTTCTTTCCTTCCAGCCCCAATGGATATAGGAAACCTATCAGCAATGTGAGCAACCATCCCGAGATGACGGCAAGGTTCAAATTCAAGAACCAAGCAACTGCACTCGCTTGCCACCATGGGACATGATCTGTTTCCCCATGTAAAGAACAATGAAAACAAGATAAGAGATCCGCCTACTATTACGTAACGTCATCTGCTTGGTCTTCTTGCTCTCGATGAAATGTTTGAACGCCAAATCCATGTCCTCGGCGGTCGTCTCAAACGACAATTGCAATTCAGATTGCTCCATTCCAACCTCTGCTTAGCGTTTCTACTTTGGTCACAATCTCCAATGACCTTATGACGATGTTCGTCGCTACAGTTATTTCAAAACGCCGCAAAATCGTCATTCCCACTCACAAAACACCCACTCGCTCGGGGCAAGTCAGCTGACTCTCTGAGCCCTGGATTTATGGAGCTTCTTATAGCTTTCTATGAGCTTGATCTGCTTGTCGAGTCCTTCGAGTTTCATGCTAGTTGGAGTTAGGCCCTCGAACCTGACTTCGCCGGTGACTGAACCAATAGCTTTGTCCATCGTATCGCTGCCGAACATCCGTGTCAGGTTTGTGACATAGTGCTCGAGTTCCAAATCTTCATTGATGGTGATCTCTAATACCGTGCCCAGAGCCTGATAGAAGAGGTTCCGCTTTGAAGTGTTGTCATTGAAGGCAAGGAATTCAGAGACGATGTGTTTGGCCTCTTCGTATTCTTTGAGTGCTAAGTAAATCAGAATCTTGAGCTCACCGATATCGAGCTGGCCCCAGACGGTGTTCTCATCGAATTCAATGCCGATCAGGCCAGAGACCCTGGTGTAGTTGCCCAACTGGCATTCTTCTAGTCTTTCGACGAGAGCGCTTAGCTCTTCATTACTCAGCGAGTGGAGGTTGAGGATATCCTCTCGGAACCCAAGGGCTCGATTGGTGTTGTCCCAGACTAAATCCTCATAAGGATAGATTTCTGAATACCCTGGAACCAAGATTCGGCAGGCTTTGCCACCAAAGTCTTCATAGACAGCCACATAAACTTCTTTGTCTAAGGCTTTGAGAATGCCCATGAGATAGTTGCTTTCTTCTTCGGTCGTGCCGGAGAAGTCCCATTCGCAGAAGTCATGATCGCTCTGGTCGCTGAAGAACTTCCAAGACACGATGCCGGTGGAGTCAATGAAATGCTCGACGAAGTTGTTCGGTTCGGTAACGGCTAAGCTGTTGAATGTTGGTGGAGGGACATCGTTGAGACCTTCAAAGCTTCTGCCCTGCAACAACTCCGTCAGACTGCGCTCCAATGCCACCTCGAACTTTGGATGAGCGCCAAAGGAGGCAAAGACGCCACCAGTTTTGGGATTCATGAGTGTGACGCACATGACCGGAAACTTGCCACCGAGCGAGGCGTCTTTCACTAAGACAGGAAAGCCCTTGGCCTCTAACTCTTCGATGCCTGCGAGGATACTTGGAAACTTCTCTAAGACTTCCTTAGGAACTTCGGGTAAGGCGATCTCCTCTTCGAGGATCTGTTTCTTGACCGCCCGTTCAAAGATCTCGGAGAGGCACTGCACTTGTGCTTCGTGAATCGTATTGCCGGCACTCATGCCGTTGCTCACGAATAGGTTGCCGATAAGGTTGACCGGAATAAAAACGGTCTCTTTGTCTGATTGACGCTCAAAGGGAATGGCGCAGACACCTCTGTCGCTGCGGCCTGAGTTGGTATCTATCAGATGAGAGCTTTTTAGTTCCTGATCTGGGTTGTAGATCCTGAGGCAGGTCTCATCCAACAAACCTTCCGGCAGAACATCATCTGGGCCGGCCTGAAACCACTTCTCTTCGGGGTAGTGAACAAACTCGCTGTTGGCAATTTCCTCGCCCAAGAAGTGATCGTTGTAGAAATAATTGCAAGTAGTGCGTTCGATGTATTCACCGAGAGCTGAGCAGAGTGCGCTATCTTTGGTGGCGCCTTTGCCGTTGGTGAAACACATAGGAGATGCGGCATCTCGGATGTGTACTGACCAAACATTGGGAACAATGTTTCGCCAAGATGCGATTTCGATCTTGATGCCAAGATCCGCCAAGATACCAGTCATATTGCTGATAGTTTTTTCCAATGGCAGGTCTTTACCAAGGATCAAGGTCTCACTGTCAAGGGCCGCATCCTTGGTGTACAGCAAGCTCGAATCTTTACCTAAGGTCTCGACGGCTTCGATGTCAAACTCTGGGCCCGCTTGGATGACTTTCTTAACTGTGCATCGGTCGATCGATTTTAGAATTCCCTCGCGGTCCTTCTGAGAAATACTCTCAGGTAGCTCGGCATGGATCTGAAGGACCTGATTGTACCTGTTCTCAGGGTCGATGATGTTGTTCTGAGAGATGCAGATATCATCGGTCGGGATCTTGCGTGCGAGGCAATAGACTCGAACAAAATAAGCGGCGCAGAGAGCCGAAGAGGCAAAGAAGTAGTCAAGAGGATTGGGGGCTGAGCCATCGCCCTTGTAGCGGATCGGTTGGTCGGCGATGACGGTAAAATCATCGAACTTTGCCTCTATTCTGAGATTCTCTAAGAAACGTACTTTGATTTCCATATTGGGCTCTTTCCTAAAGAATGATCATCCGCCTGGTGTAGCTGCACGAATTCTGGCTCAAACCGACCTTACCAGCTCTTCGTTGACACCCGCTCAGGTTGTATCCTGTTCAAACTCCACAGGGCTTACAATCCCAGCGTCGAGTGTCGCCCATTGCCGTTGCCGAGACTTCGATGTGCTCAAGAGAAGCAGGTCTTGAGTTCCGTTCTTGCCGCCCATCTTCTTCTGAAACAGAGCCCCTTTCAGTGGGTGGCTTTCTACTCACAGCAGGAGAAACCGTTGGCTTAATACAACCAAACCGAATCACAGCGATCTTGATACGCCCAAATCAAACGGGATCAATGATAGATTGGGGTGTGTCACTGCAGATTACCAAAACGCGACGATACGCTTGTTCTTGCGTAAGAAGAACTAGTGTCGCGCTTCGCGGCCCTGAACCATTGGCTCAAATCCAGAGTGCTGTTCCAGGCACTCAATAGCGACCGCTTTGGTTCCAAACTGGCTTAGGAAGCAGCGCCGCAATCAACCGCCAGACAGCGACTTATCAAGCTGCGAAACCATGTCGTCTTTGGGCTTTGTCTTGATCTTTGCGGTGATCATTCCGAGTAAGATCACACCAATGGCGATGCTCTCAAAGACGTCAGGGATTTCACTCAATAGAAGGAACGCAAAAGACAGCGTTAAAAAGGGAGTCAACATAGTCAAGTTGGAGACCACTGAAGGAGTAGCCGTCTTGATGCCCCGGTACCACATGAATTGACCAAGAACGATCACGACAAGTGAATAGAAGGTCATCAGCAACCAAAGGTTGGGCTGAAAAGCCTCACTGAAGTGGTGGGCTCCATACAACTGAGTTGCCAGTATGAAAAATGCGATTCCGGAGAAGAAATTTCGAGCAAACAAAAAGGTTCGAAGGGAGCAAAACTGCAGCGTCTTCTTGCTGATGACAATTGCGAATGCTTCAACGACAGAAGCTATTAAAACAATCATGTCGCCACCGCGGAACATATACATCTCTTTGACATAGACAATGGCGATCACACCGGCACCGATGATCCCAAAGCCAATGATTTCGTTTCGGCTCAAGGCATTCTTAAAGACAACCCATGCGAGTAGGCCATATAGAATGCTCTCGAAGCGAGACAGGATGACGACATTCGTAACTGTGGTGCTTTCGAGAGCCGTGTAGATTAATCCTGGATAGAGCGCTGCGATGACAACGGATAGCGCGAGCATCAGCTGTTGCTTCATGTTGAAACTTCGAAGTTCTTTTAGGATCCCGCGAGCGCCAAAAGAGACCAAAACAATGACACCGGCACATAGATTCCCAATGAACAGCAGGTTGCAAAAGGAAATGGCGCCGCCGAGTTCGCCACCTCTTTCGCTTAGCAGTTTGACAACAGGGCTGGCTAGCGAAAAGCAGACGAGGGCAATGATGATTGAAAAGGTGGTTTTATTGAGCATTCGCAATCTTTTGGCTTGGATGGGTGGCCAATCTGCCCTTACCCTCTCCTTGTTGACACCTATCTATGCTCCATCTTGTTCAAACTCCGCAGGGCTCACAAACCCCAGCATCACATGCCGCCTCTCTCGGTTGTAAGACTTCGATGCACTCAGAGACGTCCGCCCTAAGCTCGTCTCTCGTTACTCATGTTCTGCCGAATTCGAGCTCTTGTTTGAGCGTTCCAGAGAAGCTCTCACCGCAAGCGCTACTCCAGCAAAGTCCTCGCCACCTAAGAGTACTGTACAGGTACGTCGGTGCTCATTTGAGCTCCTCACAAATTCGTCGACAAATCTGCGCAGACAGCAGCGCTACATCCCCCTACCCCGCCCTGATTGCCATTAGTGTGGTGTCGGATTCGACTGTCGACCCTGAACTTAGGAATTTTTGAACACGTCACCGCGGAGAAAACCTGTCACCCCGACGATTGAGATGATAATCTTAACACCAAACCTACATTTTAGTCACAACTACATGCCTCGCCGTTAAGGGCGTTTGATGTTCAGAAGCATAGTACGTAAATGCGCCTGCCTTGGACTCTTGCTTTGCTTGACTTCCGTTTGCCAAGCACAATTTTCACAAGGACTTAGTCTTGATGGCGACAACCCGGGTGATGCGTTTGGATTCACGGTCCACACCGCACTGCGGTCGCACGCCGCTGACGATATCCCGGACATCGTGGTTGGTGCCCGTTTGGCTGATCTATCAGGACAGGACTCGGGGGGCGCCTTCATGTTCTCCGGCGTAGATGGAAGTCTCATTCTCCAATTCAACGGACAGTCTGCCGGCGACCTTTTTGGCTCGGCTATTGGTTCCGCCGACATCGATGCCAACGGATATGATGAGGTGCTTATTGGCGCTCCTGGCTTCGACGGGGCTGGAAATAACGTGGGACGCATCTACATCTTCAATCTCTTTGGTGCCGGTACGATTGAAGGTGCGGCGAGTGGTGACCAGTTTGGAACAGCTGTCGTTGGTTTGGGAGATGTCAATGGTGATGGCCAAGACGATTACGCCGTTGGTGCAATTGGTTCCGATAGCAACGGTATTGACGCCGGTGAAGTGCAAGTGATATCAGGTTCAACTGGACTCCCCCTCTACATCGTCGCCGGCAGTGCTGCTGGAGATAATTTTGGCCGCCACTTAGCGAACATAGGCGACCTGAATCTTGACGGCGTTGACGACTTCACCGCCGCGGCTACGAAATCTGATTTCACAGGAGTTGATGCCGGAAGCGTTCAAGTTGTATCTGGCATCGATGGCAGCATCCTGTTCACCGTCCATGGCCAAGCAGCTGGTGATCGATTTGGGCAGTCCTTGAGCGGCGCTGGTGATGTTGACTTCGATGGCATCGTTGATTTCGTGATCGGAGCCGACCTGGCAGATTTCAATGGCACTGATAGTGGCAGTGTCTATGTCTTCTCGGGCTTGAACGGCTCGCTTATCCATGTCTTTCATGGGGCTGCGCCGGGCGATCGATTCGGCGCAAGCGCAAACGCAACAGCCGATCTAAATCACGATGGCAAATCTGATCTTGTCGTTGGTGCGCCGGAATCGGCACTCAACGGTGCAAAAAGCGGTCAGATTTATGTCTACTCCGGCTACGAAGGAACAGAAATGGACTCGATCGCTGGTAGCCAAGCCGGTGATCAATTCGGGACATCGCTTGACGTCCTTCCTGGCGGTGGCGGTGATTTCCTCGCCGACATCGTAGTTGGTGCGTCTGGCGCCGATAGCAATGGCATAGACTCGGGCAATGTCAGTACGTTCAACGGCTTTAGTCCGTTCATGAACTCAACACAGTTCAATGGCTCAAACCCAAACGACTTTCTTGGCGGAGCCGTAGCAGGAGCTGGGGATGTTAATGGTGATGGGTTTGACGACTATATCGCTGGTGCCCGTGGCGACAACACCAACGGCAACGATGCCGGAAGCGCCACGGTGATATCTGGATTTGACCATAGCGTGCTGTATGTCTTTCACGGCGATACATCCGATTCCTGGTTTGGCTGGGCCGTAGATGGCGCCGGTGACGTCAATGGTGATGGCTTTGACGACCTAATCGTCGGGGCCCTGCATGACGCCACAATGGGACCTGGAACGGGAATGTTTCGCATCTTTTCAGGCCTCGATGGACAAGTGCTCCTGACGAAGCACGGTGTTGCACCGGTATTTAATCTCGGCTCATCAGTCAGCGCTCTTGGCGATTTGGATCAGGACGGTTTCGATGATTTTGTCGTCGGCGCTCGAAGCACAGGAACTAACGGACCCCAATCTGGAAGCGCTCACGTCTACTCCGGATCGACTGGCACAGTCATGTTCACCTTTAACGGTGGGTCGGCCTTTGCGCAGTTTGGATCTTCTGTCTCTTGTGCGGGTGATGTCAACGGCGATGGCGTCAATGATATCGTTGTCGGTGCACCGACCGACAATAGCACCAGCCTCTTCCGTGCCGGCCGAGTGCGCATCTATTCAGGTGTCGATGGCAGCATCATACAAACGCTCTTTGGGAACGCGGCACAAGGAAAATTTGGTCTGTCTGTTGATGGTGTCGGCGACGTCAATCGAGATGGGTTTGATGACATTATCGTTGGCAGTCCTTCCAACCAGAATGTTGGACTCTTTGCGGGCAACGCACGAGTATTTTCTGGCGCGGACGGAAGTATTCTTCACAACATCAAGGGTTCACCTGGAATTCAATTAGGTAACTCCGTGGCCGGCACCGGCGACGTGAATGGTGACGGATCGCCAGATTACCTCGTCGGCACGTCGCTCTTTGGCGCGTTACAAGGCCAAGCCATACTCTTTTCTGGAGCCGATAAATCAGAATTGGTGATCTTTGCGGGAGAGAGCTTGGGGACAGGTTTTGGTTCAGCAGTCGATAGTGCGGGCGACATCAACGGGGACGGTTTTCCTGACCTAATAATCGGTGCAAGACATGAAAGTGTGACTGCCCCTCTCTCAGGTTCTGCCCACGTCTTTATCTCACCCACCAAGCCATCCCTGCTCTACTCAACGGCAACCAGAGGACAGCAATATCTGTCGCTTGAGTGGCACCCTGAAAACCAAAACCCGAATGCATTGCTTGGCTTCATAGTTTGCGGTGGAGCGAATGCTGGCGGCCTCGGACTAATCGGCGGAAGTTTCGGAGCACAAGATGCCTTACTCTTTGGATACATACCGATCTTGCTCGACACGAACCCCAACATGGTATTCGTTCAGGCACTTTTCAATTACGACTCAGCAGGTGAACTACGAACACTGGTCGATCGGCAGAATCCCGTTCTGGCCGGAGTCAACCTATACCTGCAGTGCTACCAACTGTCGCCGCTGGTTCTCAGCTCGAATGGCTTGCGACTGACCGTGGCGCCATAGGCAGGATGAATGCAGCCGAGCGTCATGCCAAGTAAGACTCTCCGGCACATAGTCACGACAAGCCAAGCGTCGTATTGGTTCTATGGCCAGCTAAATCCAAGGAGGCCACGGCTCGAAAGATTCGAACCCGCCATGACGGGACTGAAGCGCGCCGAAGAGAACTAAATCGAATCCGGCAAGGGAAAAACACGATTGTGCTATCCTGTCTAAAAGGGGCTCATTTTGACGTAGACCTGCGACGACACGAGCACCTTGAAAATCTCACACACGTAACCAAGCTCACGAACAAGCAGCGCAAGAACTCAGAATGGGTACGTGTTGGACGCCATCCGAACAATTGTTCTTTACCGAACAGCAAGTGATAAGGTCTCTCTGGACTCTCACCAGGCCGAGACGATAGATTTGGAACCCCGGACGAGCGAGCGCTACTGCTTGCTCCGTTTGTCACAAACTGACCTCGAGAATTGACATGCCTCTTCGACTTAGTTCATTGATTTTAGGGTTTCTCTTTTTGGCATTTGGACTCTCGGCCGCTGTCGCCGCCCAGGCAACCAAATGGAATGGTTTTGAGCGATCCGATTTCGTCGTTGCGGGGCGTAAATGTTGTCTTGTCTCACCAAAGAACGCAGCTGAGGGGCGGCCTTGGGTATGGCGTGCACGATTCTTTGGTCATGAACCACAGGCAGACATCCTTCTTCTGAATCAGGGTTTCCATTTGGCTTACAGTGATGTCGCAGGCTTGTTCGGCAATGATCAAGCGGTCAAAGCATGGGACGCCTTCTACGATGTCTTGATCAAGCACCATCGGTTAGCCAAAAAGCCAGCATTAGAAGGAATGAGCCGAGGCGGCTTGATCATCTACAATTGGGCCGCGAGAAACCCCGAGAAAGTGGCATGCATCTACGGCGACGCTCCCGTCTGCGACTTCAGAAGCTGGCCCGGTGGCAAGGGCGCAGGCAAAGGACACGCTGAGTCCTGGCAGGCATGCCTCAGAGCCTACGGGCTGACCGAAGAAGACGCGCTTCACTCCCCGAACCCAATAGACAATCTCGAGCCTCTCGCCAAAGCGGGAATCCCCCTTCTTCATGTTGTCGGCGATTCAGATGAAGTTGTTCCCGTTGCCGAGAACACGGACGTTATTGAATCGCGCTACAAGAAACTGGGAGGTTCCATCCAAGTAATTCGCAAGCCTGGTGTTGGACACCACCCCCACGCTTTGAAGAATCCCGGCCCAATTGTCTCCTTTATTCGGAAGCACACAATTCCGAACATCCGCTTGCGAGGAACGCTGGACAACTCAAGGCTACAGTTTGACCAAAGCAAGATGGGCCATGTTGCCTTTCTCGGAGGTTCCATCACAGAGCGTGATGGCTTCAGGCCCCTCGTGTGCCAGGCTCTGAAGAGTCGATTCCCAAAGACAAAATTCAAGTTCACCAACGCTGGCATCGCTTCCACATGTTCAACTTTTGGTGCATTTCGCCTTTCTGACCATGTGTTGAACCACGGCCCAGTCGATCTTCTATTCGTCGAATTTGCCGTCAATGATGCTTCGGACGCGAATCACTCCCGCCAACAGATCATACGTGGCATAGAAGGAATCATACGGCAAGCGCGACGACACAACCCAGCCGTAGACATCGTGGTCACATTCTTCGTGACGCCGAACATGATCAACCAGTTCAAGAACGGGCAAACACCATTGGTCCTCAAAGCGCATGAGGACGTCGCTCGCCACTACGGAGTTTCGACAATTAACCTGGCAAAAGAAGTGTCTGAACGCATTGCCGACAAGAGGATCACGTGGGAGCAATATGGCGGCGTTCATCCCAAGCATTTGGGCAACCAGCTTTGCGCCGACCTTGTGGAAAGGCTACTCAACAAAGCTTGGAACAAACCTCTAACTGCAAATGCCACCAGGCTCGCGCATGCGCTACCAGAGACTCCATTAACGCCAGCACACCTGGGCAACGGCAAACTGGTCGCGCCTGATCAAGCCAAACTTGGGAAAGGATGGCGAGTCGAAATTCCAGACTGGAAGTCACTACCGGGAAACAAACGCTCTCGTTTCACCAACATCCCAATTCTTTGCGCCGACAAAGAAGGCGCCGAGCTGCAGTTTGAGTTTAGCGGCACGACTGTGGGCGGCTACATCCTCGCAGGTCCGGATGCCGGTTCGCTTGAAGCAAAAGTCGATGACGGCAACTACAAGACGTTCGACCTGTTCCATCGCTTTAGCAAGAACCTTCACTATCCGCGCGTCGTACTTTTCGCCAACGGCTTAGCACCTGGCCGTCACACTCTTAACCTCCGCGTTGCTAAAAGCCACGAGGTGAACCGATGTGCAGCGCGCATCTTAAAGTTCACTGTCAATTGAGA
>JBLINQ010000080.1:0-22858 GCA_047639315.1 Planctomycetota bacterium | reverse complement strand
AATCGTGATGGGAACAGATCCCGATGTCTTCCGCAGCACGATCCAGCCCGATCTTCTCCGACTTGGACTCGTCACTGTAACGCCCTTAGGTCTCTCAACTCGTCCGAACTGGCAATCAACCACAGTGCAAGAACCTCAACCAGTCTGGCAGACCTTGGTGGCATAGGACTGGCTTATTCATGATTTGGCGACTCTGCTTGCGCCAGTTCACGTCATCGTTTCTAATGCACGTCTGACATATTGAGGACACCATGATGAAACGGCGTCAGGTTATTCTTAATAGCCCAATATGGCGCAATGATCCCAACGAGAACTTTGTCGAGGCAATTCTCACTGCGAGCTGCGCAACTCCATCTCTCTCCCATGCCACCTGATGGAATCGAAACCACACAGAATGGGACGCACTTTACGTGCGTTGTAACACTGCAACGCTGCCGAGATTCATAGAGTCACAGTTGCATAGTTAAGGGAAAAAGATCGACATTGGGCTTTAAGAATAACCTGACGCCGTACTCGAACCAAACGGTGATATCATCGAATGTCGCGAGGCTGGAACGCGATTTAGGCCGTCGGATTAGGTTTATGGAAGCACAGTGGTTGAAGAATGGCTGGTCTTCCTTGTCCGAACTTTGCCCAGCGCCTACACCATCGCCACCCAAGATTGACATGGCGCGTTCAGAAGAGATCAAGATCCCGTACGATCACGACGACCATTGCCCGAGGAAAACGACAAATGCAAGTAAGAGATCGTCTTGTCGCAATCGACGACAACTTCGACCTGGGGCTCATCTAACCCAGGGATGAACCACTTGATCGTCAAGAAGCCCGTTTCTAATTCTACCTGCTTCGAAGTGTAGTCGAGTGGGCACTCGACTCGACGCACCGCTCCCTCTGACTCCAACAAGAAATGTGACCCTGGTCGCGCAAACAGTACAAGACGCACACCTTCGCTGGAACCCTGACCAGAATCAATCACAGCGAGGCTCGTGTATGACCTCCCTTGGCATTTGAGTGCCAAAGTCTTTGAATTCAAGTTACAAGAGGTGTTTGGCTCTTCCTTTCTGATTACCAAGTCGCCATCTGGACCACTGATGCGTGATTCTGATCTTCCTAACAAGAATGCGTCAGATGTGTGTTCGCCTGAGATTATGAAGGTGTCGCCAATCTTACGAGGAATCCACAAACTGCCGTCCAGTGATGAGACCGATGTAACTCCCCATAAGGCGCCAAAGAAACCTGCATAGAGACCTGTCATGCTGTACAGCTCACAGGTAAATATCGACTTGCGAGAACCACTGGACACTTCAAACTCGACTACCGTGAAGAGGTTGTCTATATCCGTAGTAATTCTGTTTCCCTCACGCCGGACAACCATTCCCCCTTCCATCGAGAGAATGTCCAACGAATGCCCAATTGTTGCGTCTTCTAGTTCAAAATGGATCTCGGGAACCGGAGGAAATAAAATCGCGCACCCAGGAGAACACAGGATCATTCCCATGAGGAGGCTTCCGACTAGGCGCGAGGGCCGTCTTCGACTGGAGTGGCGTTTCTGGAACATGTCACGACCTTTCAGAGTTTTGAGTCGCCACCACTGTTCATACCGGAAACTCAAAACACCTGCAGTACAGCGACTTACGTTTCACGAAAATCACCGTACAACTGCCCATCACCAAGGTCAATCGCAAGTTGATATGGCTGCTGTCCCCGCAGACCTATCGTTGATTTCATGACGAGTTATCGTCACTGATGCATCAAGAGAGTTAAGCAAATGGCCGTCGATGTGAGCCGAGAACAGTAGGCGTAGGGTGAGCTATCGGTCTTACGTTCACGACGACTAGTACGGTGTCAGGCACCAGGGCGAATAGTGTGCGCGGGGGTGGTTGGTTTTCGGCGGGAAGCGAACATCTCTTGCGCATCAAGAGGTGCCTGGCTTCGTTTCGCAGTCCACAGTCACGACCTCATCCACGAAAGAACGCATCCCTTGCCAACAACCCTCATCACCCCTTCGATCCAAAAGGGCTGCGATTAGATGCCTGGCACCGTACTAAGCGCAGGATGAGCAAACGTTCTTACCTTCACGACGACTTTTTTTGTTTTCCACAGGGTGTGGAAAACAGCCAAAGAAGAGCCAAACTGCCCTCAATCGGCGCTCCGGAAGGTGTCCCTCCAGCGGAATATTCTCCGCCTTGAGAGAGCGATTGGGTTGGGTCGTTGATCTCGTCTTTTCTGTGGTTCTGATCCCAAAAGTGCCGTAAAGGCACACTCCATAGGAAGATGAGAAAAACGATCTCAAACAGGGGTGCATCGCACCCCTGTTCTTTCGCTCCTTTGGCAAAAACAACTATAATGCCCCACCCGACGAACGAACGACGGCTTTTTCGCGCTTCGTATCAATGTTGGGTTTCCAGAATGTGAGCCGCATGTCAAACACCGATTTCGTTCATCTCCATGTCCACAGTCATTACTCACTCCTAGATGGCAGTTGCCGTTTTGATGACCTCATGACGAGAGCCAAGGAAATCGGCCAAGACACCATCGCTCTCACAGACCACGGCAATCTCTTTGGTGCGATTAGCTTCTTCAAGCACGCCAAGAAACACGGGATCAAACCGATCATTGGCATGGAAGGATATATGGCGCAGGACAGCCGCCATGATCGTAAGAAAGTCAAATCAGGCAAGAACAACTATCACGTCACCTTGTTGGCCAGAAACAACCAAGGTTTCAGTAACCTCATCAAGATCTCAAGCGCTGCCTACACCGAAGGTTTCTATTATCGGCCTCGCCTCGATAAGGCCTTGCTGCAGGAATTCGGCGAAGGCCTCATATGTCTTTCCGGTTGCCTCGGTGGCGAACTCATTCAGACAATTCGCACCGACGGCATGGAAGCTGCTGAGAGCAAGATCGGCGAATACCAGGATCTGTTTGGCAAAGAAAACTACTACATCGAACTGATGGACAACGGCATCGACATCCAAGTCGAAGCCAACATCAAGTTGCTCGAACTTGCTGAACGAACGAACGCGCCGATTGTTGCGACTAATGACGTCCACTACGTCCATCAACAAGACTACGAAGCTCAAGATGTCATGCTTTGCATTGGCACGGGCAAGTTGCGCAGCGATCCAAACCGATTCAAGATGGGATCGCGTGATCTCTACCTTCGAAGCGGCGATGAAATGGCCGCTTGTTTTCCAAATCATATGGCCGCGATCGAGAACACGCGAATCATCGCCGATCGTTGCAATGTCGAAATGGATTTCAACAACCGCTTCCTGCCGAAGTTCGACACGCCAGATGGCTACACCAGTGAAGAGTATTTCGAATATCTTTGCCGCAAGGGCATTAACGAGCTCTATCCTGAAGGTGGCGATGCTGTCGAAGAGCGTCTGCAATATGAGATGGGCGTCATTCTCAAGATGGGCTTCGTCGACTACTTCCTGATTACTTGGGACTTCATTCGCTACGCTCGCGATCATGGAATTCCTGTCGGACCAGGCCGTGGTTCGGCTGCCGGTTCTATTGTCGCCTATTCGATGGGCATCACGCGCGTCGACCCTCTGAAGTACGATCTGCTATTCGAACGATTCCTGAATGCAGAACGTATCTCGATGCCAGATATCGATATCGACTTCTGCAAGGATGGCCGTGAGCAGGTGATCGACTACGTCGGGCAAAAGTATGGCCGCAAGAATGTCACGCAGATCATCACCTTCGGAACGATGGCAGCCAAAGGTGTGATTCGCGATGTCGGACGCGCACTGAATGTGCCGTTGTCTGAAATCGACACCATCTGCAAGAAGATCCCGAGCGGCCCCGGCATCACTTTGCCGAAATCGCTGGAAAATGATGAGGAGCTTCGCCAGCTTCGGGATGCCAACGACGAAACGAAAGAACTCTTCAGCATTGCCCTCCGAGTTGAGGGTGCAGCGCGCCATTGTTCTGTGCATGCTGCTGGTGTCATCATTACCGACGCCCCATTGACCGATCGAGTTCCGCTTTACAAGAGCGGCGACACGATCACGACTCAATGGCCTATGGATGTGTGCGAAGAGATTGGCCTTCTCAAGATGGACTTCTTGGGACTTCGGACCTTGACGATCATCAACAAGGCCGTCAAGAACATCAAGAAAACCTGTGACCTCGATATCGACATCGAGGCCATCCCACTTGACGACTCAGTCACCTACGACCTCTTCCAAGCCGCAGATACGATCGGTGTCTTCCAGCTGGAATCCAGCGGCATGCGAGAGTTGCTGAAGAAACTAAAGGCTGACTGTTTCGACGACATCATCGCTATCCTTGCACTCTATCGTCCGGGTCCACTTGGCTCGGGCATGCATGAGATGTACTGCAAGCGTAAGCACGGCGAGGAAGAGATTACTTACTTCCACCCGATGCTTGAACCAATCTTGTCTGAGTCCAATGGTGTGATTCTCTATCAAGAGCAGGTCATGCGAATCGCTGCGTCATTGGCCGGGTTCTCGTTGAACCAAGCGGATGCTTTGCGCAAGGCGATGGGTAAAAAGAAACCCGAGATTCTTGCCAAGTTTAAGCAACAGTTTGTTGACGGCGCTGGCGAGAACGATGTCTCCGAAGAGATCGCTGTGCAGACTTGGGAGCACATCGAGTACTTCGCCGGTTACGGTTTCAACAAGAGTCACTCCGCAGCTTACGCCCTGGTCACGTACCAGACCGCATGGCTCAAAGCGAACTACCCAACCGAATACATGGCTGCCCTCCTGACTTGCGAAATGATCACGATCGACAAGACCGTCGATTACATCGAAGAATGCAAGGCCATGAAGATCGAAGTTCTGCCACCAGACATCAACCACTCCTACTACGAGTTCAATGTTGAGGACAGCAAGATTCGCTACGCCCTCGGAGCCATCCGTGGGGCCGGCCAAAACCCGGTTGACCTTCTGGCGGCAGCACGTGACAAAGAGGGCCAACATTTCACCTCGCTTTATGATCTCTGCGAACGCGTCGATACGCGAGTGATGAACAAAGGCTTCATCGAAGCCATGATCCATGCCGGCGCCCTCGATACACTCGAAGGCAATCGGGCCCAGAAACTCGCCATCATGGAAGATGCCCTCAAGACCGGTGCGAGTGCCCAAGATGACTTGCGCAGCGGGCAACTTGGACTCTTCGGCATGGAAGAACTAGAGGAGGTTGCCAAGTCTTCCGGTTCGTCGAGCATGCCTGACTTGCCCGAACTTGCTGAGTCTGAACGCTTGCAGCTTGAGAAGGGAGCCTTGGGCTTCTATCTCTCCGGTCATCCTCTCAATGCACACCGTGACTCCATGGAGCAATTCTCAAATTCAAACATCAAAGGGCTGGCACATGTTCCCGAGAAGAAAGAAGTCATCGTCGGTGGCATCATTCGCTCGGTTCGTTTGATGTTGACGAAGCGAGGCAAGTGGGAAGGCAAGCGGATGGCCTTCATTAAGTTGGAAGACTTTAGTGGCACCATTGACTGCGTCGTCTTCGCGTCGGTTTATCAAGACATTGCTCAGTACATCGAAAGTGATGCCATCCTGTTCTTCAAAGGCGAAGTTGACACCTCGCGAAACGAACCGAACCTCAAAGTTAGCGAGGTCATTCCCCTGGAACAGGCGAAGAGCCAACTGACGCGCCGAGTCACTTTGAAGATCGCTGCCGATGAGGGTGAAAGCCTCGATCTTCAGATCGTCGCGATCAAGCGCATGCTCAAGGAGAACCCGGGGCGCATCCCAATCATCTTTGAACTTTCGACTGAGCGCTTCGGCAAAGTGTCCGTGCAAGCAGGAAACGCATTCCGGGTTAATCCAGATCAAAAGCTCATTGCAGATCTCGAGAGCATTCTTGGAGATCGAGCCATCGTCTATAATTAGTTTTGCCGTGCCCACTTAGCTCGAATAAGCGCCTTCGCTTGCATTGCAGAGGCGCTATGCGAGGATATTCGCGGCCAGTTTATCCTTGAAGGCGAAAGACTCAATCTATGCGAATCATCTTGTTTGCGACCATCTTGCTGTGCGTCGTTGGATCGACACCGGCTCAGTCTGTCGGCACCGAAGTCAGTGTTATTTCTACCGCTGACGCCACTCTCATTGGCCCCTATTCCATTGGCGCCACCGAACGCAGTTCGGGCGGGGGCAATCGTGTCTATGTCGGTCGCACTGGATCCATGTCGAACGGCATCGACATCCGGCGAGCCCTCATGCGATTCAACCTGACGAGCTTGAGCATTCCACCGGCCGCACAGATCCTCAGCGTCCGTCTGCATCTCATCGGCGGCTCACTCCCGGTCACGATTCGGAAGTTAAACCAAAATTGGGGTGAGGGTACGAATCCTGGAACGAGCGGTGGCAATGGTGGCGGCGGCGCCGGAGATCCGGCGCAGACCGGTGATGCGACGTGGAACTACTCATCATACCCAACGACACAGTGGACGAACCTCTTTGGCGGCTCAATAAGCGCCATGTCCCAAACAAGCTCATCGGGTATCAATCAAATCTGGTCGACGCCTCAGATGTTAGCGGACGTGGAAGGTTGGCTGAACAACCCGGGCACGAACTTTGGTTGGCTCCTGCATGCCGACGAGCTCAATATCGGCCCATCAACGATTACGACTTTTCAATCACGAGAATCCACTAATCCAACCAACTGGCCTCGTCTCACAATCACCTACACCATCCGACCCGGCTCGGATGAAGACTTCGCCCTTTCAGGCGGTGTGAATGGCACTATCAACTACGATTCGGTTATCTCTGCCGCGCCAGGCGATGCACTATCCTTGCACTTAGAATCACCTCTTGGGGGTTACGACTTCACGCCCCATTTTTTGTGCGGCCAGATCTATGTGAATGGCTTCCCGCCCTTCAGGACACCGTTCTACCCAGAAATCTATCTCGACTTTACTCCGGGGATCCCCGTGCCAGTGGTCTATGTCTACTCTTCGTTCGCCCCTTTAGCTGGGCCAACTTCTCTGCCACCGGGAGGTCAAACTTTCAACTTTACGGTGCCACCGGGATTAGCTGGAATGAGCTCTCTTGTGCAGGGTTACTCAGCGACTCCCAGCACGAATGCGATGAATCCGTGGTTCACGGCGACACACGCGACTCGGATCAAGTTTCTGTAGTGAAACAGCACACCACGATCGCCTTCGATCACTCGAATGAGGCAATCATTCTTGAAGAAGGACGAAACTTCGATCCATTGCTGACGTCTCGGATGGTATGGAAATGAGCTTAAGCGGTGATTTTGGGCGGGCTTGGTGGGTCGCCATTCTGTTCATCATGCTGGTCTTCATCTTTGCGATTCGCGAGTTGAATGCAACCGATGACGACTTTGACGAATTCGCCCTTATTGCCAAGGGCCAAGAAAACGGTTCATCGATTCGTCGAGTCACAGGCCCTGCAGAAGACAGCGGCATTGGCACAGGCGCCCGAGAACAAACAAACGACGAGCTCTTAGAATCGCTCGCTTTAGATCCCTCAAGTGAATCGCGCTTCTCCCATCTTGTCTCTGGCAAAGTTTGGGTATTGGATTCTCGTGGCGTTCGGCATGAATGCCAAGGCGGTGAATTCACCCTATTGGTTCAATCACCCGATGACCCATCAGTGGCAATTCCCTGTCGTATCATCCAAGGAATCTGGGACGCAGCCCTTTCCGATGGTGATTCCATTGTCATCTCAAATGCGAACATTGATGGACGCAGTGCCGAGTTGCTCCAAGAGATTATGGACTTCCCAAATTCAGGCGAGCTTGATCTCGAGTTTCAGTGGCAAGACGGATTCCTTATTCATGTGACTAACA
The DNA here is from genome assembly GCA_047639315.1 of Planctomycetota bacterium. GTDB lineage: Bacteria > Planctomycetota > DRQF01 > S139-23. The sequence continues at coordinate 15,055 of JBLINQ010000080.1, read as the reverse complement.
TGGAAACGCAGAATTCAATTCAGAATGTCCACATCGTTCGCACCCAGAACCGCTCCATCAAACATCCTGGCATCAATGCACGGAACCAAGCAGAAATCGAATCGTCGCTTTCGCCGATTCCGATCGATGGACAAATCTATCCCATCTCTTACTGCATCGGATCACGGGGCTACGCCTGGCAGTCGATTCAACTGGTACCGGGTGCACCTGAGAATATCTATGTTGCCATGGTTCGATCTTCACAGCTCGACTTGGAGATCGCTGGGCCCAAACCACCGGCAGGAACAATCCTGCGGCTCTTTCAAACAGAAGACGAAAGGCCGACTGTGAGGACAGCGACACCAGGCCGGACGAATGCACCCGTTTTCGAAATGGAATTGGGTAACAAGAGGCGGCTCAAGATCGATGGATTGCGGCCTGGCTCCTATCACGTTCGCGCCGAAATCGGAGCTTGGAACGCAGCACCACTGATTGTTGCGAGCGTCAATGCCACTCTGGAGGCATCGATCGCATCCAAGCTCATCATAGAAGTAGATCCCGAGCTTGCCCGTATGAAGCGAGTGCCGCTTTCAGGGCTCGTATTCTGCGATCGAAGCTGGCAATCGGTCAGCGCCCTCCATGTCACGATTGAGCTCATTCGTGGCAGTTCATCAATCAGCCAAGCTGCTTTGACACCAACGCTTCAGCCGACCCCAGGCGAGCCCAGTGCATGGTTGTGGGACGCCGGCAAGGTATCGCCCGGTCGCTATCAAGCAGTCATCAGCCCTTTTCAAACACACATCGAATTCGTTGTTCCTGCTGCCGGACTGACTGACCTAAGACTTGATATCGGTCGCCAAGTCAAAAATATCATCGTCCTGCAGAATGAATCGAATGGCCGAGTGATCAAGAGTGGAGTTGTTCATTGGAACGGAAAACTTCCGGAAGGCGTCGACGGTGCTGACTTGGGAACAGCCAGCTACGACGCCGAGGCTGGCGGCCATGTTTTCATTTCTCCCGCAGGTGAATTTCAGATCTCGACCAGTGTCAAAGGATGGCAATCCAAGATGCAACTGATTGTTGCCAAGGCGTCAACGACCAGAGTCAATATTGCACTCAGACCGGCTCAAGAGCTCGCGATTCCGAAGAGCGGCAACTAACCCGCAAACACGCCCGCCAAGATCCTGCAGTAGAATTCAAAGAATCGGGAAAATGTGGCCGTGGCTTCACCACTGCGATTCTGCGATACTGCGATACTGACTCTTCGCTCCAATTTAAGCGCTCGACTCCCGAGAAGCATGCATGTTCCATGAAGAAATTTTCGCACCCAGTAACTTCAGATCGACTGGTCATGAACTGATCGACCTTCTGTCTGATTACTTGGAGTCCGCGCAAAGGAAAGACATCCCTGTCCTACCAGTTGCCGATCCGGACGAGCTTCTGAAGCAGTGGCGACTCACGAACAAAGAAAATGACTCGGAAGCCGAACCGCGCCCCATTGAATTGCTCGAGCTGGTGAAGGAAGTTTTGGCGAAGTCGACACATTTACATCACCCTGGTTATGTCGGCCACCAAGTCTCCGTGCCGCTCCCTGCTGCATCACTCATCGAGTGTGTCAATGCGCTCTTGAACAATGGCATGGCAGTCTACGAGATGGGGCAAATCCAGACCGCGATGGAAACCAATGTCGTCGAGCTTCTCTGCCGCGAGGTCGGATTTGATGCCAACTCCGGTGGCATCCTCACCCACGGTGGTTCAATCGGCAACTTCACGGCACTTTTGGCGGCCCGCCAAGCAAAGGCTGGATATGACGTATGGACTGAAGGACAGAGCCGCCCGATGGCCGTCCTCGTGTCTGACCAAGCCCACTACTGTGTTGCACGCAGCGTGCAATCAATGGGCTGGGGCAAGAAAGGGGCTTGGCCGGTTTCGACTGATCGTGATTTCCGCATGGACCTGCAGGCGCTCGAAAGTGCCTATCAAGATGCGACAAATGATGGCCGGCAAGTTGTCGCCGTGGTCGGAAGCGCTTGCTCCACATCCACCGGGAGCTTCGATCCACTTCAAGAGATCGGCGCGTTTTGTCGCAGCAAAGATCTCTGGTTTCACGTCGACGGTGCACACGGAGCCTCGATGGTTCTCAGCGCCAAGAATCGTCACAAACTGGCTGGCATCGAAATGGCTGACTCCGTTGTCTGGGACCTGCACAAAATGCTCGGCCTGCCAGCGTTGAACACCGCTGTCTTATTCAAGGAAAAGCAACGTTCCTACGAGGCTTTTGCTCAAGAGGCGAGTTACCTCTTTGACCAAACGGCTTCGGAAGATCAGTGGTTTAATCTCGGTCAAAGAACGATGGAATGCACCAAACGCGCCATGGGCGTAACGGCCTGGTGCTTGATCCGCGTTTTGGGTTTAGGATGGTTCGAAAAGCAGATCGATCATCTCATCGCTTTGACCGAAGAGTTCGCTGCAAGGCTTAAATCCTTCGACGATTTTGAAATCGCCCATGAACCAGAAACCAACATTCTCTGCTTCCGGCATTTGCCTTCATCCGACATCAACCCGGATGAACTCAATGAGCACCAGTCGAGAATTCGAGCCGCGGCACTAAAAGATGGTTCGTTTTACTTGGTCCAGACGCGGCTTGGGAAAAACACCTGGTTACGGGTCACTCTCATGAACCCTCAAACAAGTATCGAAGATCTGATGCGCCTTGTCGAATTCCTAAGGACGGCGGCTTAAGCCAGGGGTTTCCGAAGAACAATATCTGCCATCACCGGTGCAACGACAATTGACTCAGGAGAACCCGCGGCTTGTTGCCACGCCCCCAAGAATGCCGCAAGCGTCGATTCAGAGACCAAGTTTCTCTCAACGAGACGTGGCATGTATCCCCGATAGAATTCGTCGAGCCAATTCCATACGAGTGACCCTGGGCGCCCTGACCGTGAGATGATTTCAAAGTGCTCAACCACAAGCCCGGCACGGGCTGCCATTTCTGGCACCAGGCTCGAGACGTTGATGACACCGCCGCCGACCCGCCAGCTCTCCATGCAGCCCGCAATGCCAGCATCAAAATCGGGATTCTCTGGTAGCAGGCGCATGCGCCCCCAATCGAGATACTCCTGCAACACGTAGCAGCCATTTGGCCGCAGAGCCCGACTCATCTGATCAATCACGATCGATGCATCTGGCAACCAGGACAAGATCCATCGGCCGTATGCTCCGTCCAGCTGATTGTCCTCAAGGGCCAACTCTTCGACCGAACAGACCTTTGATTCGATCTGAGTGAGGCCACGCCGTTTCTTCTCTTGATCCAATGAAGCGATGAAGCGTGGGCTCACATCACAGGCGAGCACCCGGCCCTCTGAGCCAACGAAGTTGGCAAGCTCGAAGGCCGTGAACCCTGGGCCAGTCCCAAGGTCAAGAACCGACTGACCATCTTCGATCCCAGCACGACGAAGCAGAGCATGCATCTGTTCGATCCATGCCAAGTGTTGGCGTTCTAAACGACGGTGCTCGGCCATGTCCGTGCCCAGCACATACTCTTCTTCGGGATCGATAGTTGGCATTGGGAACCGTTTCTGAAGCTTGAATAACTGGTGAGGCCCTTTCACAGCGCCACACTTCTGCGGCCACATTATCAAAGATGCGGCCAACCACTCAAAACTCTCACTGATTGCCATGAAACACACAATCATGGCGCGGCAGGGAAGATCGCCCCAACAGAATTTGACAAATATCTGTATGCTGAACTTTCTTGTTTATCCACGGAGATAGGTCGCTATGAGTTGTATTCACTCGCTCCAAAAATCTGCCCTCATTCTGGCTCTGCTACCCCTCATTGGCTCTATCGCCTTAGCCAACTCCAAGTCTCGACAGCCTCAGGAAGCCCCGAATCAAGCCACTATCAGGCCTCAAGTCTTGAGCATTCAGGTTGGCAAGGCACCGCACCAAATTGCTTTTTCATCCGACGGCAAGACCGCTTTCATTGCGGCCTCTGGTTCGAATCAAATTGTGCGCGTGGACACCCAGACGAAGAAGGTATCCAGCAAACTCGCGGTCGAGTTGACACCGCTCGGCGTCGCCGCTCTGAGCGACAAGCAACTCATCGTCACACAGTTTCAGGGTAAGAATGTTCTGATCTTGGACATGACTGGTAAGACCACGTCGACGATCGAAGTGGGCGCCAAGCCATCCCTCTTTGCCGGCCCATTCGCCAACGGTCGCTACTTGATGTCCTTGGAAGGTGACAACAGTTTCGCGGTCATTGACACCAATAAAGGGGTGATGGAGAAACGCTTTGCCACTGGCAAACGCCCTTTTCCTGGCGCTGCCACGACTGACGGGCGCAAGGTGTTTATCCCCAACTATGACGATGGCACCGTCACTGTGGTCGATTTATGGAACAACGGCACCTTGGCAACTGTGCAAGTGGGCGCAAGGCCAAGCGGCGCGACGATGATGCCGGGCAACATCGAAATAGCGGTTGCCGTTCGCGGGGAGAACGCGATCAAGTTCATCAACACGGCATCGCACCGTGTGACCAGAACGATCACCGAAGGAATCGGCAAAGAACCGTTCTCGGTCGTCTTGAGTCAAGATGGGAAACGGGCCTATGTCAACAACGCCGGTGATGCGACAGTTTCGGTCATTGATCTCAAAACATACAAAGTAATCGGGTCACAAAAAGTCGGAGAGATTCCGATTGCCATGGCAGTCACACCCGACGGCAAAGAGCTCTGGGTTTCTTGCGAAGGGAGCCACGAAGTCAGAGTCCTGAATTGCCCACTCTTCCCCATTGAACCCATCATCCCGCGCGTTCGTCCAAAAACGCCGACGCAAGTGGCCGTTCTTGGCATGATTCATGGCACCCATCGTAAGAGTACGTTGTGGGGCCTCAAGCAGGTTGAAGCGACGATCCGCAAATTCAAACCCGATGTCATTCTGTGCGAGATCCCACCCGACCGCTGGGACCGAATTTGGGCCGACTTCAGCGAGCGCGGTGCTTTTGAAGACCTCAGAATTCGGCCATTCCCAGAATACACCGATGTGGTGTTGCCGCTGAAGAAAGAGCTGGGGTTTGCCATTGAGCCTTGTGCTGCTTGGAACAGAGAAATGAACCTTCAGCGCCGCATGAAGATGAGGCAATTCCGCAACGATCGGAACAAGCAAGAAGAGAACAAGTCGTACGAAACCGAAAACGCGGCAGTCACGAAGAAACACCTTGAGAACCCCATCGTATCTGACGACCCTCGCGTGATTCACTCGGCACTCTACGACCAGCGCACCAAAGAAGAGTTGGCCCCCTACGATCGCTATATGAACGACTACATTGGCGCGGGCGGTTGGACCAACATCAATCAGGGGCACTACGACCTCATTGCCAAGGCGATCGACGCCCATCCAGGTAAGCGGCTCCTGATCACGTTTGGGGCCGGCCACAAATATTGGTTTTTAGAAAAACTACGCGAGCGCAAAGACATCGAATTGATCGATGTTCTTCCCTATCTGCCGAAGGCGAAGACCGACAAGGACTAAGCGAATGCCAGTAGTAAAAGGCAAAACCATAGATGATTGGCGTCACAGGAAATAAGCACTCACGACCGGAATTTCGAAAGACGGGACCGGTGATTTGGCATGCGTCCAAAATAGATACCTGCAGCCAGATCATCTTTCTTGGTTTTTGGAACACGGGGCGACTCACCAAACGGACGGCAAATCAGCCTTCCTGATGTTCGAATTGCCGAACGAAGTTACCCGCGTCCAACAAATGGATATTCGCCAACCGAACACCGGCGCTTCACTTTCGCTTCGCACCAGAGCTATTACTTGCGACCGGAAAACCGAAATATCAGCGCTCCAAGAATCCCCCACCCAACAACCAATTCAGTGCCGGTGAGGTGTCCTTCTTTAAATCGTGCGACCCAGTTAGATGACAATACGGTCCCAACGTCGTCAAAGACCTGAACGCCAATTAAGATTCCAAGTGCCACCAGTGAAAGCCCGGCGGACCACAGCAAGAACGTCCGACCGTAGGATTCATTCGCTTGCTTAAAAAGATCAGGCCGACGAGATTCGAGAACGAAAAGCGACCCACTGTGTATGAAGTAGAGCAACGTGAGAGCCAAGATGGCTGTGCCCAAAGCCAATCCGACTTGACCGGTCAAGACAAGGGTTGCAGCAACGCCGTAACAAAAGAGCAAACCAGCCCACGGAATCCGGGTTCGCGTCGAAATTTTGCCAGCCCACTTTGGCGCCAATTCATCGCGAGCCAGCATCAGACCGAGACGGGCTGGCACCAGCATCGACCCGTTGATGGAAGTGGCCAAAGCAGCCAAGGCACCGATCGTGATGATCCAGGCCGCACTCGACGGGAGATACTGAGCCGCGACATCCGCCATGGGTGCCCCGCTCTTGGACAACACCTCCCCGGGCAAGACACCAAACGTGACAATGCTCATCGACAAGAAGATAGCCGTCGTAAGTAGAATGCCACGCAAGAAGACCCGTGGCAGGTTGATTCGACTATCTTTGACTTCTCCGGCAGCATGGGCTACTGATTCGAATCCGGCGTAGGCGAAGAACAGCATCGGTAAAGACGACAAGAAGCCAGAAGTTCCATGGAGGAAAAAGGGCTGATAATTGGTCGCTTTGATCGCGAACACGCCGGGGATCACGAGAACGGCAATTGAAAAGGCGAGTACGACGCACATGGCTACTTGGATGCGGCCAAACCAACGAACACCGAAAAGATGAATGATCAAGAAGAACGTCAGGGTGCCAAGAGCAATTGGAGTGCGCCAAGCATCACTTTGATCACCAAGACCGACAAGTGGCATCAGGTAGTCGGCAAAGACGATGGATAGATAGGCTTGCGCCCCAAGGTAAGAGATGATCTTCAGCCATACACCACAAAATGCGAGCCGGAAATCACCGAAGGTTTCCGAGAAATGCGAGTACTCTCCGCCCGGTGACTCCCCCAAGGAGGTCGACGCAAAGGCGGCGTAGGGCACACTGGTTGCCAGAATGACCGGTGACAAAACGAGATATCCCAAGATGACGCTCGCCCCCGTGGTCACCCAGGCATCGGATGTCACCCGGAAAATTCCTGCCCCGACCAGAGTTCCAATCATTGTGGCATAGGCCCCGATCGAGCCTAAGTCCCGACGTAATAGTGTGTGAGGTTGGCTCATTCGTTCACTGCGTAGTCGTCGCCATAAAATTTGGCGGTCGAACGGGTATGGAAAGTAATTGCTTTGATTGGATCGTACTTTGCCGACCCAAGCTCTGCGAGAGGTTCAAGCATTTCGTCTTCCCAAAGATAGACATTCATGGGCATCGTCAATCGTTCGAGCTCTCGATCTTCCGAGTTCCTCGGGGCACTCACTCGATGTGTCGTTGACGGCAGCCGATCATTGCTGATCAGCTGCATGTAATCGCCGGTATTCAAGATGATGCTTCCAGGTGGCGCATCCAACCTGACCCACTTCATGTTCGCTCGATTAAGGACCTGCAACCCTTCAACTGATGGGGCTGGCAAGAAAACAAACATGCCGACGTCTTCGTGTCCGAGCAGTCTTCCCGGAGGTGTCTCTTCCTCTTTTGACTTGATCGGAGGGTAGTAATTGAGCCGAAGCCCGATGTTGGGGTTTGATAATCTGTCGTCGTAAAGATGAGGCTCGGCTCCAAGATACCGCAACATACTCTGCATGATTGGCAGAATGAGCTTCTCGTTGGCTTCAACCAAGGAACGAAACCGCGGCTCCAGCTGCGGCGCAGGCCAAATTGAAGCATAGTCATTGACATCGTCCATCAATGGCGAGCCTGGCATCCGAAAGGCACGGCGACAGAAGACCCAGCCCTCAACTAAATCGGGATGAATATCGCTGGTCTCTTCGATTGGGAAATAACCTTGGCTAACAGATCCGCAGCGTTCGGCACGATGTTCGATTTTCTCAGCCAACGGCCTTGAAAGAAAAAGGTCGCGAGCGGCCTCTTCGGCGTGAAAGTGAATGGACGGATCAATGCGATGCCCAGTCAGGATGGCAAACCCAATTTCCTCGAGCGCCTCTCCCAATTCTTGGGCAAAGGCAGCCTTCCCTGATTCTCCCCCGTCAAACCAAAGCCCCATGTCACAACAACGAACCTTGAACTCGTCGTCAAACGCCTCATCGCCAGCGCTTTCCGCCAAACGATACCTTTGCGTCTTCTCAACTTGATCATAGTGGAGGAAGTTCTCGTTTGACGCATTGACCCTATGGTCCTTGTTATTATCTTCGTTGTTATTCATAGCTTCGAAGCATGCTAAGTCATCATCAACAAATCGGCTACAGAATTCAGCCTGTTGACGCGCCTCGGCACACTAAGCGGTGGATCAAAAATGCGTGGAACTTGGATTCCAGCATGAGATCCCAATTCGGCAAAATGATAGGATCTCCCCATGGCACTTGAAGACCTACATATCGACATCCCCGACATTTCCCCGCCCGACGAGATTCGGTCGCTCATTGACGAATCGAATCGGCGAATTGACGCCTATGTCCAATCTCAAAGAGACAACTTGATGTTGGGGTTCGTACCCAGCGACTTCGACGAGGTCTATCGTGCCCTCCGAGCGGTCGCGAAAATCAAGGTTGGATGTTTTGTCGAATGGGGATCGGGCTTTGGCGTAACCACTCTCTTGGCTGCCGGGATGGGGTTTGATGCTTCCGGCATCGAAATCATCCCAGAGCTTGTCGATGGGGCCAGAGAACTCGCCCGCGAATTTCGGCTCGACGCCGAGTTTGTCACTGGTAGCTTCGTACCCATGGATGCTCAAGACATCATCGACCTCACTGAAGGCCCTGATTGGTTGAAGCATGGCGGGCACGACGGCCACGACTTGCTTGGCATCGACACCAGAGACATCGACGTTGTTTTTGCGTATCCGTGGCCAGGCGAAGCCGACGTCATTGAAGCACTATTTGAACGCCTGTGCCCAAGGGGCGCAATCCTATTCACGTGGAACGGTCCCGACGGCATCAAAGTTGTTCGACGACGTTAAATCATAGAGACCAAAACTTCTTTCTCGAGGTTGATCATGCGCTTATTCGCCCTTCTGATCCTCTTGTTACCTGCCCCCCTGGTCGCTCAACAGCATTCGATGCGCGACCTTGTCAGTCGATACTCCACGGACAGAGCGGCCATTGAACGACGCTGGAATATTCCGTTGTCGCAGAAGGCGCACCTTCGTCGATCGGCTTACCTAACCAAGTGGGAAAAGAGAGTCGCAAAGATCGACTTTGCCACGCTCGATCAAGAGGGCCAGATTGACGCCCGGTTGCTCATCAATCGAATCGAAAAGGACCAAGCCAATCTGAAACTGGCGGCGCGAAGACACGCCGAGATGAAACCCTTGCTCGATTTCACAGCCTCAGTGGTTGCGCTCATTGAGTCCCAACGTGATATGGAGGACCCGGCCGACCAGAAGATTGCGGCGACTCTAAATCAAGCAGTCAAAGATCTGAAGAGCCTCAAAGAAGAGCTTGAACCCAAAAAGATCAAATCGACAGTTGGCTATCGGGCGGCACGTGAGATTGAGAGTCTGCGGCGAAGTTTGCGATCCTGGTATCGGTTTCGCAACGACTACGATCCAATCTTCACGTGGTGGGTCAAACGCCCATACGAAGTTCTCAGCACCAAATTGCAGTCCTATGCCGGATTCCTACGAACTGAAATCGCCGGAGTTGGTGCTAACGAAACCGATGCGCTCATCGGCGATCCCATTGGCAAGGACGCATTGCAATTGGCCCTTCGCGCCGAGTTCATCCCCTATACTCCACAAGAGCTCATCGCGATCGCCGAACGCGAATTCGCTTTCTGCGAGAAGGAGCAGATTCGTGCTGCTCAAGAAATGGGACTCGGTGACGACTGGCTGAAGGCCCAGAATGCGGTCAAGAATCTCTTCGTTGAACCGGGAGAACAACCAAAGCTCATTCGCGAACTTGCCCATGAGGCCATCCAATACGTGAAGGATCATGAGCTGGTCACAGTTCCTCCTTTGTGCGAAGAAATCTGGCGCATGAATATGATGTCACCTCAGCGGCAAAGGGTCACTCCCTATTTCACTGGCGGAGAAGTCGTATCGGTCGCTTTCCCTGTGAGTGATATGGATCACGATGAGAAGCTGATGAGCATGCGCGGAAACAACCGGCATTTCTCACGTGCCGTGGTTCATCACGAGCTGATCCCGGGCCACCAGCTCCAGCAATTCATGACCGCACGTCATCGGCCTTGGCGAAGCACATTCAGGACGCCATTTTGGATTGAGGGCTGGGCTCTTTATTGGGAAATGCAGCTGTGGGATCGAGGATTCGCCAAGAGTCCAGAGGACCGCTTAGGCATGCTCTTTTGGCGCAAGCATCGTTGCGCCAGAATAATTTTTTCGTTGTCATTCCATTTGGGAACAAGAACGGCGGAAGAGTGCGTCGACCTGCTTGTTGAACGCGTCGGCCACGAAAGAAGGAATGCGAGAGCCGAGGTTCGCCGATCCATCATCGGAACCTATCCGCCGCTCTATCAAGCCGCTTACATGCTTGGAGGTCTGCAGATCAAGTCACTCCACAGCGAGTTCGTTAAGACCGGTACGATGAACGAACGGTCTTTCCATGACTTGGTGCTGAAACAGAATGCCATACCGATTGAGTTCATTCGCGCCGTCTTATTGAAAACGAAGGTGACCCGAGATTTCACGACTTCATGGCGCTTTTAGGGCTCATCAAACTAAAGGCCGACGAGTCGCACTGCTGATTGGTTTCTGGCCCAGGGGGCAAAATTGGCGGTCAATGGCAAGGCAAGCCATCTTCGGTACGGGCCCGAAGGCTGAATGAAGCCTTCTGATCAGAGAAACGAGACTTCAGACCGCGCCGTCATCGCGCTATAAATAGGCATGCCCGAGCAAGATCACCCCAATCCAGAGGCTCCCCTCGAAGGGCCACAAACGGATCGCCACCCTGAGAAAGGCGGCCAGGGTACGAAGTGGTCGGTGGCACTCGCCATCGCAATCATTGGCATGATCTGCTCGCTTGCGCAGCATATCCCTTTCGTTTCAGACGATTATGTTTCGATGGAAAGCCTCCTGTCCTTGGGCTACCAAGAGCCCTTCTCGAGGAACTGGTCTAACCACGGTTTCTTCGCCCTAAAGGGCAAGCCGATCTTTCAATTCGACGCACAAGGTGGTTCGGAAAAGGATGTGTATTCCAATCATCCACCTCTCTCCTATTGGTTGATCTTCCTTGGGGTCAAGATTTTTGGGCCAAGCACGGCCGGATTCAGGAGCATGCCGATCCTGATGACAGCGCTGACGGCATTCCTATTGGCCTTGTATGCCACACGAAAATCTGGGGCCTGGGCCGGCCTCGCAGCCGGGCTTATCTACGCCACTTTGCCAATGACCTTCTTCTTCGGTCGGAATGCAAACTTCGAGACGTTTATCGCATTCTTCGGCACAGCGGCTGTGATCCTCACCATCGAGGCCAAGGGAAAATGGGGCTTAGCCCTTAGTTCGCTACTCTGGTTCACAACCGGCTTCACAGATTGGGTCGCCTTATTCTTGGCTCTCTCTTTTTTGGTGGTGCATCTATCGGCTCTCAAGAAACTACGATTCACCCCACGGCACGCAATCATGGCTGTCTTGGTCAGTTTTTCAGTTTACGCCGTTCTCTTGTCTTTCTGGGTTGGCTCACCATTCACAGCGATTGCTTTGCTCAGCGACGCAGCCAACGGGGGAATCAAGGAGGATGATTGGCACAATTGGGGCAAGTATTTCGCCAATCAGAAGACCTTCTGGAACCGCTATTACGCGATTTCAGGTATCACCCTGGCGAGCCTAGGGGTCCTTGTTGGCATCTATCAAATATGCCGACGTCGGTGTTCCGAGATGATGATCCTGTCGATGACTTGGGCCCTAACCGCCGTCGTCAACGTGGCAGTGTTCCTAAACCGCTCCAAGGATCACGAATTCTGGTGGTTCTATGCCAGCCCGGCGATCGCCTTGTTTGGCGCCATGTTCTTCTCCAGAGTTTTCAGGATCAATCGCATGGTCGGCGTCATCCTGCTGGCGGCACTCCTCCTCCTCAACATGAACAGAACGTTTCAAACCTACGAAGTGATATCGAGCTTCTCGAAAGAGATCGAGAATAGCCTCTCGGACTCACGATTCGATGAAGACACACTCATCCTCGATGTCTTCAAAGGTAAGATCGTCCCCCGCAACTTCTCTCCCAAAGCCGACTACATCACTATCCGCAATGACCTGCCTTTGGTTCATGGCGTCATCCACGATTTTCTGACTGGCAAACTCGACAAGAAGCGACTTGTTGTTTGGTATGCAGCCGATATCGATGAGCGGCTCCAGCTTCAGCTTCAGGTCTTCATCTTCAATGGCGCTAAACACGAAACTGACGGGAAGACCTCCCTTTTGATCTTCGAACGCAACTAACCTCTCTTGTCATCTCCTGACCCTGCTCGGCTCAGCGGAAGAGGTGATAGAAGAATTCCAAAGCCGAGATTGAGCTACCAAATTCGGTGAGACGCCGTAGAATTCAGGACTACTGCTGCCATAGGGAGAAGCTCATGTCCGACTTTGAAGTCAAGCCACAACACAAGTTCACGTTCGGTCTATGGACCGTTGGAAATCGAGGCCAAGATCCATTTGGAGGGCCAGTCCGCGCGAGTAAATCGCCAGCAGAGCTTGTTCACTTGTTGGCAGAAGTTGGGGCCTATGGTGTCAACTTTCACGACAACGACCTCATCCCAATCGATGCAACCACATTCGAAGCCGAAGCCATTAAGAAGGAATTCAGAAAGGCCCTCGACGACACCGGCTTGGTGGTGCCAATGGCCACGACGAATCTCTTCAGTGAGCCCTGCTTCAAAGACGGCGCGTTCACAGCGAACGACCCAGAGGTGCGCGCCTATGCCTTACAGAAAACGATGAATGCCATTGACCTTGGGGTCGAATTTGGCGCTCAGGTCTATGTCTTTTGGGGTGGCCGTGAAGGTTGCGAGACCGACGCTTCTAAAGATCCTATTCTTGCGGTCAAACGCAATCGGGATGGAATGAACTTCCTTTGTGAATACGTGCGCGACCAAGGTTATGACCTCAAATTCGCCCTCGAAGCCAAGCCCAACGAACCAAGGGGTGACATGTACAATGCCACCACTGGCAACATGCTCGCCTTCATCACCACCCTAGACCACCCTGAGATGGTTGGCGTCAACCCGGAAGTCGCCCATGAACATATGTCCGGCTTGAACTTCACTCATCAAGTCGCCCAAGCCATTGACGCCGACAAGCTGTTCCACATCGACCTGAATGACCAGGCCTTTGGACGTTTCGATCAAGACTTCCGTTTCGGCTCCGTGAACCCAAAGGCTGCATTCTTCTTGGTTAAACTTCTGGAAGACTCGGGTTATGACGGGAGCCGTCATTTCGATGCTCACGCTTATCGAACAGAAGACTACGAGGGTGTTAAAGACTTCGCTCGGGGATGTATGCGGACTTACTTGATGTTGAAAGAGAAGGCTCGGCAATTCAACGAAGACAATGAGATCCAAAGCCTCCTTGAAGAAATCAATGCCGATGATGGCAGCATGCATGATCTCTTGGGATCATATTCATCTGCAAGAGCCGCGAAAATTCGAGGTCAAGCTTTCGACCGGGCTGCTTTGGCTGAAAGAGGACTGCAATACGAGCGCCTCGACCAACTCACAATCGACCTACTTATGGGACTGCGGTCCTAAGACGGACGCGAGCGCTCAAGCTTTGAGTTGATTCGGAGGAGGATGCACCATGGACTACTTCATCGGCATTGACACATCGACGACAGCTACCAAGGCACTCCTCATGGATAGCCAGGGCAAGGTTTTGCAAGTCGCGTCAGCGGAGTATGGCTTTGAGATACCCCACCCCCATTGGAGCGAACAGCATCCACAACTTTGGTGGGACGCAACCCTGCAGGTCGTTCGCGAGGTCGTCAAGAACTCGGCGATCGATTCGAAGCATGTCAAAGGCATTGGCCTCACCGGACAAATGCACGGGCTTGTGCTTCTGAATGAAGCCGGTGAAGTTCTCAGACCGTGCATCCTCTGGAATGACCAACGCACCAGTTCCCAATGTGACGCCATACGTAGGCGCTTAGGTTCGGAACTGATCAAGATCACTGGCAATGATGCACTCACTGGGTTTACCGCCCCGAAGATTTTGTGGGTGCAAGAAAATGAGCCAGAGATCTGGTCTCGTACACGCCACATTCTCCTTCCCAAGGATTACCTGCGATACAAGTTGACCGGTGAATTCGGCACCGACAAAGCTGGCGCTGCAGGGACATTGCTTTTCGATCTTCAGAATCGAGATTGGTCGCAGAGAGTTTTGGGCGCTTTGTCTATTCCCCACGAGTACCTCCCTGAGACCTTTGAGGGTCCCGAGACGGCCTCTACAGTGTCAAAGGACGCAGGCTTACTGCTTGGCTTGACGCCAGGACTTGCAGTTGTTGGCGGCGGTGGTGATCAAGCGGCCGCGGCAATCGGAACCGGAGCTGTCGAGGAAGGTATCGTCTCGATCAGCTTGGGAACATCGGGAGTCGTATTCGCGACAACCGGCAGCGCTGCCATTGAGCCAGAAGGTCGGCTGCATAGTTTCTGTCATGCGATACCCGGCAAGTGGCATTTCATGGGCGTGATCCTTTCGGCGGCCGGAAGCCTACGCTGGTTTCGAGATACGATGGCCCCAGGAACTTCTTACGATCAACTCCTGGCGCCATCCAAAGAAATTCCGGCAGGTAGTGATGGGCTCCTCTTCTTGCCCTATCTCAGTGGCGAACGCACGCCCTATGCTGACCCCCTGGCCCGAGGCGCCTTTATTGGTCTGACCGTGCAGCATACGATCTCGCATATGGCGCGAGCCGTCCTTGAAGGAGTGGCCTACGCTCTAAAAGATTGCTTCGAACTCTTAAAGGCAGCGGGAGTGGAAGACACGACGGCAATACGCGTCACGGGTGGCGGAGCGCGAAGCGACCTCTGGCTACAGATCTTGTCA
>JBLINQ010000079.1:0-22992 GCA_047639315.1 Planctomycetota bacterium | reverse complement strand
TAAGTACGATTATTTTCTTATTCATTCATCACTCCAGCGGCGACCTTCGAAGACCATTCTCGGTATCAGAATGCCAAGGATCCATAGAAGGCAAGCAATGCCAAAGACTACATAATAACGGGTCAAGACGACCTTTTCTTTACACTTGATTTTGACGGTGTACTGGTTCGGGCGCCAGTTAGTTGTCGCTGCTTCTCCAGTGCCGGATTCACCTTTTAGGAGTAGACGATACTTGCCGTTCTTCTCCAAACGAACCGCCACCTGATCGTCTCGCGATCCTTCAGACCAACTCTCGCCGCCTTCAACGCCATGGTAGTAGGACATCTCCGATGAAAAGTCCATGATTGCGTTGTCTTCTTCGTCGATCAATGCGACGTCGAGATAGATCCACTGGTTATTGACGTCACCAGTGAATTCGAATTCACAAAGGCAAGGTGCGCTGTTGATCTCGAATGGGGCGGTCATGAACTCTTGATCATAATCGCTGCGATTAACGGTAACTGTTTCTTCGTGCTCAAAGCCGGTGTTCGCTGACCATACTGCAAAGACAATTGCCAGAGCCATGAAGACCCCCATGACTTTCAGCGACTGGGTCTTAAATGGCGTTGTGACGTAGAGCTGGTTGGCACCAACACCTCGGCGGATTGGAAGTTCTTTTAGCTTAAGACCAAAAGCATCGGCTACGTCTTTCGGTTCAAGATATAGACCCTCCGACCAAGATAGTTCGTCTTGGGTCCATTCTGCGCTAAGCATGTAGGGCGGATCGATGGCATCGACATAGTGCGTTGTATCGCCTGTGGCGCAGACCCACGGGAGCTCGCCGTCAACAAAATCAACTTTATAGTGACCTTTCTCAAAGACCTTCCAACTGCGGTCCCTAAAAGTGAAGGTCTTTTTACGCCGTAACGACGCAGGTTTGGTCTTGGGGAACGATTTCAGTTCGTTGAAGACCGTGAAATGCCCTTGGTATTCACTGAGCCAGCGGTATCCAACTTCTCGGTCGTAGAGCAGATATTCGCGGCTGTAGTAGGGGCGCCCCTCGTCGTACTCGACCAAGCGTACAAAACCGACTAAGCGATAGTCGTGCCCCAAAAGCCGGCAACGAGACCCCAGCGCCAACTTCCTCTTCTTCCAAGTCACCTCAGGGTTGGCTTCTTCAAGAAGGCTTGTGGCTCTGTCTGACGTCGCGACCCTGGCATGACATGATGCGCAATTCACTTGAACAGCTTTGTCGATATTGTGGATCGCAATGGTTGCTTTGCAGGATGGGCACGGAATTCGGTCGAGGCGAAGGTCGACATCTGATCCACAATGCCGACAAGTCATTGCGTCTGAGTCGTCTTCAGGAGCTTGCAGGGAACCGCCGCAAGATTCGCAGTTGAGTCCAAGTTCTCTGCCGCCTTGTTTGACGACGCGCTTTCGCCGACCCACACTTGAACCTGCCTCAGGGTTGAGGCTGTCCTTCTGATAGTCGGAGAAGTCTTGGTCTATTCGTAGTTCCTTATTGCCAATGAGACGGCCGACAAAAAGGCGAGTTTGATCATCATCGAACTCAAGAGTAGCTGAGGTGGCGTCGTCTCCGACTAAATCCAGAAAGGGGTGGGTTGCACCAGCATGGATAGGGAAAGGGAGTTGGCCTTCCGCAGCCTCTAGGACAGCTTGGCCACGTTCTCGCACGACAAACTCGTAACTTGCGACTTGAACGGTCTCACCTGGTTCCGTGGGAAAAGAACTGGCATCGATAGAGTCAACTTCAACTAATTCTTCCAAGACGAGGCGGTCTTCGTCCTGTGAAATCCAACCTTGAGTGCCATCTTCGTAGCCTAAGAACCACTCATCCCAGAACCCTGCTTCGTAGGCATAGCGGACTCTTCCGAGTACGTTGAATCCTTTGTCGCCAACAGATCCTGTGAAACCCAACGCCAGCGGGCCCAGTGGCGGGCGCAATGTCGCCATCTTGCCCGAGAGTTTGATCGCTTCACGATCGACAATCAACGACGATTGGCAATAAGTGCATACAGCGAAATGAGCCAAGCCTTGGTCGATATCCAAGTCGGCCGCGCAGTTAGGACACTTCATTTTTTGATGTTGTCCAGTCTAGTTCTAACAGTCAGGATGATCGTCTTCATTCATCACCTCCGACCATAAGTGCAATTTGTCGCGTTGTTTCAAATTGCTCCAGAATAATTCGAATTGTGACGGTAATTGGGACCGCCAAGATCATGCCGCCGACGCCCCAGAGCCAGCCCCAAAATCCGAGTGAGAGAACAATAAGAACAGGACTGATCGAAAGTCCTTTGCCTTGAATTTTTGGCTCAACAAAGTTGCCGACTATCTGCTGGGCGGCCGTCAGAGACACGCCCAACCATATCGCCGTAATTGGATCTTTCTGAAGCAGTGCTACGAGGCATGGGAAGAGCGTGGCGATGACACTGCCTAAGTACGGAATGAAGTTGAAGATGAAGACCACGATGCCAAAGGTGATCGCATAGTGCAGATCAAAGAGTGACATGACGACAACGCAGATCACGGACGTAAGCAAACTGATCCAGACTTTGAGGGACACGTAGCGTGTCACACTCTGGCCGATCTTGTGACAGACGCCCAGAATTCTCTCGCCCTTTTCTTTTCCGCAAACTCGTCTCAGGCGATCTGGAAGGCGATCTGATTCCACGAGCAAGAGCATCATGATGACCAGGACGACAATCAACTCACCAAAAATCCCAAAGAAGAAAGACGCTCCTGAACCAAGTGCATTGGTGAGCGTCTTTGGATCAAGGAGTTCTTGGATTTGCTTGCCAGGTAAGATGCGTTCACCGATGGTCTCAGAGGATTCACTGGGGAATACTTTCTTGATGATGCCACTCTTGGCTAGCGATTGCTGATAGCCCTTTAGATTGGGCCCATAGGTATCCTCGTAGTTCTTGCGGAACGACGCTGTGTCAGCCGAAATGACTTGGTGGGCAAAGGAGAAAACACCAAAGATGACGGCAAAGGCGAATGCATAGCCAAATATTCCGAGTCGTCGTCCTAACTTGGTGGTTAGGGGTTTCACCATGAAACAGAGGAAAACGGCGATGAAAAATGGCCGCAAGATCCCCTGGAGTTCAGAAAGAGCCAATGTGAGAATCGTGGCGCTCACCAACCCACTCATCAAGATGATGGCTTGCCCAGCGCGGGAGGCCGGTCGCTGGGGATCGTTTTTCTCGTTCAGAGCCGACATTTCGTTAATCCTCTGTCACCACTTAAGTTCGGTGCGCATTCTGTCATCATTCACCGGATTGCGCCACTCGACGGCGAATCCGGCCTTAATCATGGCTATCCTGGTGCCATTCGAAGGACTGCACAGGGAATTTGGGCAAAATTTACGTGAAACCCGGAACGTGATTCAGGAAGTACTCTCTGTTTTGCCGATGAAGACTGAGTGAAGATGGCCTCACAACGAGGCCAAACGTAGACCGTTTAAGCAGGGTGTTCCTTCCAATGTCCAAGATTGACCTCGTTGAGCTTCAAGATAAGATTGGGCGGATGTGCTCCGGACTTGTGGCCCGCGTGAATGACCACACGAAGCGTCTGAGTCGGTGGCCAGAAGAGCTGAGCCAGCTGAATCAAGTCGTTGCGGTCGTCAACGAACTTGGGCGAGTCGTGACGCACATGAAAGATTCTGCCGCTGCTGGTAAAGAAGTGAAGCAGCACGACCAAACTCAGTCCATTCTGGCACAGGCATTTGAGGATGTCCTTGGCTCGATCGACATTGAGACCTTGGGAGAACCGCGAAAAGAAAAACTCCCATCATTTGTGTTTGACGGGCGCATCTTCACTGTTGCTGAGATCGTGCAGTTTCTATCTGATAACTTGCGAAGCGGCCAAGTGTCGATCAAAAGTCCGCGTGAGACATTTATCTTGGCCATGAATGGTGGTCAAGTGGTGAGCGCTTACAGCACCAATAGTCCATCGGGATTCCGGCTCGGCGAGATCCTTGTCCGTAAGTTTGGCATCGACAAGTATGTCCTTGCTGAGTTTATGGGCCGTGGTGGTCAAGGACAGGGGCCCCTCGGGCAAGCGCTATCCAATCATTCCATTGTCCCTGAGGCACTCGTTTTTGACGCTCTGCATTATCAAATGGTCCACCTTTTCGAACGCTGCTTGGCGCTCAATGATGCGGATATCGAATTTGATCCGAGCATCATACAGACCAAGGCCGATGGGCCTTGCCTGACGTTAGCAGACATTCTCATCAAATCGAACGACCGCAGCAGCGTAGTCATTTAAGTTCACCACAGTGTTCCGCCTTGGACTGGGAAAATCGAGATCTCTCTCCTAAATGGATCTGATCGCGTTCTTGTTTTCTTGCGGCGAATGACGGTTGAAACCCATCGTTTGTTCTCTATGCGAGTGACAGCAGTGTTGTCGCGATTTTCGCCGGATCAAGAACGTCGCCGTTCCCCGCGGAGGCAAGGTCCAAGTCTAAAACCGTGACGCCTTGCTCCTCAATTTTCTTGATATCCATGCCGTTGGGGTAGTGTCCATTTTGACTGTCCACCAGGACCAGGTCAACGAGACTCTGGATCATTGAAAGTTGACCGGCGTCTTGCTGAAGAGTTGCGAGCAAGACCGCGACGCACCTATCTACGCTCATACCGATTTGTTCCGGGTCATGTCCCGTGTTTGGAATGAAGACACGGGGACCTCGAGCTCGCTTGACAGAACTGCCAACTCCAACAGGCAGAAGATTGGCAATCAAACTGGAGTAGAAGCTACCCATCGGAAAACAAATAAGGTCGGCCTCGGTGATCGCATGACCAACGGCTCGCTCAATCATCTGTTCGACTGCGACTCGGGGATTCTCACGTGACGTCAAATAGATCTTGCTGATGGGCGAGTCGATACTCGTGGTTTGTTTGCCAGTAAAGAGGTGCTGTCGCTCCCGGACTGAACCATCTTCCAATTCAACGCAAATATCGAGGTGAGCATTGACCGTTGCCCGAACGAATCCTCGTACTTCGAGCAAACGGGAGTAAAGGTAGCACACAGCATCGATGTCGCGACCGTTCAAGAGATAAGCCCCGGCCAGAGTGAGGTTTCCTAAGCTTGCACCGCGCAGATCGAAATCCTCACTAATGTTGTCGCAGAAGCCTCCCAGGTGGCCACTGACCAGATTGCGGATGGGTTGAGGGATGTCTTCGATGAGAATGTCGCGACCGGCCTGGATCTGCGTCAAGCGTTGTCGCAAGCCAGGGCCTTCGGCATCCACTGGAAATCGAAAACCAAAGAACTCGCGGATCTCATGGTTGCCAGCAAGATTCTCGTCGGCCAGGGCACAGAGGCGATTGCGTAGGTCACCAATACTAGGCATCGAGAAGACGTCGCGAAGATGGGCTGAGGAGCCTCCCGAATCGAAAGGAGTAATGAGATGCTGAGAATTAAAGGTGTAGCGCTTAAGTGTTTTCGAGAGGTCTCGGAGCGCGCTGCCTCCAGAGAAGAACAAGATGCGTGGTCCAAGTTCGGGCGCTCGGCGATAACGCTCCAAGCGAACTTTGTCTGGAATTTTGGCTAAGCGGCTAATCGGGATACGGCGGGGCATGACGGATCTCTGTGGACGATTTTGGATGACTGGGCCAGATTGTATCGCTCTTGACCGCGAAGAAGAATTGGAATGTTTCGTCAAAGAAAACCGGGCCCCAGTGTTACTTGGGGCCCGGCAATAAACATTTAGCGATTCATCTTCGGTTACATGACAATCAACTCGACTGCATTTGACAAGGCAATCGGTATGGCTCCGTTTCGGTAGAAGATACATTGGAAGCCACCCAGACTTCCTGGAGGAAGTGAAGGAACCGTGAACCCGATCTCGGTTGAACCAGCAGGTCCGGTGTCAAAGAGATCATTAAACAGGCCAGGTGCGGTGCCATCAGCAACGATGGAAAGACCCATCGGAACACCTGTAGTTGGATTCAACGTGGTGCCGATATCCATGATGCCGACTCCTGGGAACGAAGCGTTGGTCGAATTCAACGGACCGCTCAACAGAACGACCGATTGATTAGGTTCGCCTTCCATCTTCATAAGAAGAACATCGCCGGCCGTCACATTGGTGAAGTAAGGACCTTTGAAGCCAAAAGCCAACAAGTCGAAATTCACATTGCGTGAATCGTTCAAGTCGAAAACGGCTTGACCAGGGGTTGGGCCCTGACCATTCGTCGGTTGCAGCTCAATCACTGTGACATCGTCAATGGCGATATCATGAAGAGTTCCCGTAGTCGATGTACCTCGGAAGAGGAACTGAACGGTATCTCCAACAAAAGCATTGAGGTCAACGGCCTGCATTTCCCAGTTAGTCCCAAGGTGGCCTTGAGGTCCAAAAACATCCGTGGTGATCGCACCTGATGGATAGCTAATGAGATCCACCGAAAGTGTATTGCCAGTCGTGCCAAGGGAATTCATGGAATGCATGAAGAAGCGGAGGCTCGGGTTGATAAGACCGGACAGGTCGAAGCACGGTGATCTCAGAATGACCGCCCCAAAATTGCCAGCGTCTTCGACATAGGCATAGCCACCAGTTCCAGCAACTCCAGTCGTGTGATCTGCAGCCGGCCCAGTGTTGGCAGATGGTGTGCTGTCGTTACGAAGGAGCCAGTCAGAGTTAGTGCCTGTTCCGTCGGTTGACTCTTGAATCCAACCAAGTGGAGGAATGGTACTGCCATTATTGCCCACCAAGGTGAAGTCCTCGACATAAGGGAACGTGTCGATGCGAAGGAGGCCACCACTGGTGATGTTGGTCGCAAGAGTATTGTTCGACGTGTTGAGGTCAGTGACGCCCGATATCGTGGCGACAACAGAAAGCGTATGGTTGCCCAAAGCTGAAAGATCGGCTGTGGTCGTGAAAGTATGAGAAATTACGTCTCCGGAGTTGAAGTCGACAGCAGGAAAGATCGGATCGGTAATCAACGGAAGGCCGTCGACAGTCAAAGCCAGAAGGATTAAACCTGTCGCCGAGGGGATCGTATTCATACCGAAATTTCGAACTTCGACCGTGACCGTTTCCGTAGTCGTAAGTGCAGAACAGTCGGACGTATTGGGCACAGGGGATGTGAACTTGGTCACACCGATGTCGTCCGCAACGGTTGGGGCCAACGTGTAGTGAATGTTGCCATTCCAGATGCGCGGGTTGAACGTCAGAGCGAAATAACCTCCGCCATGGCCTTCATAGAATTCGATGTCCGCGTTGGAAGTGAACAAGTTGCCTGTGGTCGTTCCATTCGTGTACTGAACACCCGTGCCGTTAATGCCAGTGACATAAAACGCTTGGGTGTCACCAGCCAGGATCGGGAAATTCAAGCTGAGACCAAGAGGGGATGCGGTACCAGCTCCGTTGCCGGTGATACCGAGTGCCGTTCCCAGAAGTGTCCAGTTGGCGTTGCTCGACTCGTTGCCGAGGTAGCCACCAGTAAAGTTCAGAGCCCAGACTTCGAAGTCACCGGTGGCACCAGTGAAATTTACATCAAAGCTGTCGATAGTCAAACTCGTCAGAGCCTTCACATCGAACATGTTTCCTGTTTGGCCATTGTTGTTGGCGAACGTCGTCGTCAACATCGATTGAGCCGAGAGTGTCACCGACCCAGCAACCAAGATCATGGCTGCCAGGAGGATGCGCATACTAAATCGTCCTTTTTGCATTTGGCTTCTCCGTTCAGAGCGTTGGGTGATACAAGCTCTTTCTGTGGGCTTATTAATTAACGATGATCTCGACTGCGTTTGAAATCGCAAGTCCCAATCCGTTGGCTGAATCAAAGATACTTTGGAAAGTCGTCAAAACTCCTGGTGGGTAGGATGGCATTGTGAAGAACACATTGCTCGTACCTGCCGGTGTAGTTCTGAAGAACGGGTTGAATCCCGATGGATTCGCACCGTCACCAAAGATCTGAAGCAATGATGGAATACCGTTTGGAAGGAGCGGCCCACCGATGTCAAGTTGGCCGACAGCGTAGGTCGCGATCTGAGGAGCCTTAGGACCGTAAAGAACCAAGATATTCTGGTTTGATTCGCCATCGAAATCAAAGCTGATCAAATTGCCTGGTTGAGCAAATGCCGTGTAAGGACCGTTGTCTCCGGACGTGATGTCATTCAGCCCAGGGCTTAAAGAACTGTTGATGTCCATTTGGGCAAGTCCTGGAGTCGGGGCTTGACCAATGCCAACGACGTTATCGAAGACTGTGATGTCATCGATAGCGATGTCATGAGTGTCACCACCGCCGTCAGAGCTGCCACGGAAAACTATTCGGATGGTTTGTCCAACGAAGGCGCTAAGGTCAACATTTTGCGCTGTCCAACCTGTGCCTAAGTGGCCAATTGGAGCGCCTTGTACGTCAAGCAAAATCGACGTCGTTGCACCTGTTGTTGTGTCGATCACATCGATACTCAGGAAGTTCTCACCGGCACCGCCAGAACCATTGGAGTTATCACTGAAGACGAAGAACTTAATGCGCGGGGCAATGAGGCCCGTGAAATCGAAGCAATTCGTTTGGAGGCTGACGTTGGCATGATTGCCACCATCTTCGAGTAAAGCGTAGTAACCTATACCACCTGCGAATCCTGTTGTGTTGTCAGTCACAGGGCCAGTTCCGGCTGTTGGCGAAGGCTGATTAGTGAAGACCCAGTCTGCACTCGCGCCAATCGCGTCGGATTGAACTTGATTCCAACCAGTTGGTGGAACGATGCTGCCATCGTTCGCTGTGCCTGAGAATTCTTGGATGCTTGGGAAGGCGCTTATAGGTGCAACTCCATTGAGCAGCGTCCTGACATTCTCGTTATTGATTGCAACCATGTCACCGGCATAGAGGGCCTTGATACCAAGAACAAATGCGACTGGTGTCGTCAGGTCGAGAGGGGTGGAGAGAATGATTATCTCGGATTGGCCCTGTGCCAACGTTGTCGATGTGGAAACAACTTCTGTTGTTTCCACTGAGCCATTCTTGGTCACATCGACTGTGAGCATTGTTCCCGAAGGAATCATGTTTGAGCCGGTGTTCGTGATTTCGAATTGGATAAATTCAGTCGTCGACAGCTGACGGCAACCTGAAATCGCAGTGATTGGGTCGACAATGGAACTAACTGCCAAGTCGTCAGTGACTGGTGACAATTCTGCGTTGATACCGGCTGTAAGTTCAGCGCCAGAAAGGGCACGATTCCAGACGCGGAATTCGTCCATTCTTCCTTGCCAAACTGCGCTTGATGGTCCGTTGCCACCGATAGACAGTCCAGATGGAGCAAAACCGACGATGTCGAACGGCATTGGCTGGTCGACGCCTGGGCGCGCGATACCATTGACATACGGCGTCACTGATTGGGCACGGGAGTCATGGACAAAGGCAACGTGACGCCAAGTGGCAAATGCTGTTGCTGCTGTGCATGAGATGGTGTTCATCCCTGGGAAGGAAAGTTGAATGGTCGAGTTTGCACCGGCAGGGTCTCGAAAGCAGGCGAGCCCACTTGATGGATCCCCGAACAAGAAACGAACAGGTGGGTTCGTTGCGTTTGTCGACTCGGTGTCAATGACGAGAAACTCAATTGTCCAGTCGCCGGTGACGATGAAATTCGAGTTTGTCAAACAAGGATCGAACGCCGTATTGGCGGTCTTCAAACACGAGACAAAGTTGCCGCCGCTGGTGTTGGTATTGAAAGCGCCGCCGTTTTGAAGCGTCGCCGCGCTGCCAATGCCAGGCGACGCGAAATCAGCTGTTGATGTTCCCGACCCTTCGTTGAATTTGAGGTAGAGAATATCTGGAATTTGTGCCTGGAGTGCGACTTGCATCGCACAAAGGATGAGGCTGAACCTAACTATCTCTACGAGCCGGATTTGCATGAGTGATTACCTTTATCTCTTTCACCGCGTAGTCGTGGGGGAGATTTTTCTCACCCACGAATCACTGCGCGATCAATAAACTGCAAGTACAGGACAAACGAACAACTAAGAGAATAAAAAGTGAAGCCCCAAGGTGCAAGGATCATTCTGATCCTGTGTCTTTTTGTGTCGTCAGGCGATGCCGATTCGTCGCGTGCTTGGGTTTTTACCGACGCCTCAGAATGTCCTTATCGACTTGCTTCAACGTAGATAGATAATCTCCTCGGAGATAGAAATCCCTGTTTCGCGGCTGATTGGGTATTTAGGGGATACAGACCATAAGGCCCTCGTTTTGGACCCCCCAGTCATCGATTGAACCTTCGCCAAAAGCCTCAAAGTCCTACGAGAGGGTCAGGCAACGCCAAATTGAAGGTGCCAGAGGTTCGCGAGAACCCATATCCCGAAGAGCACATCCTCAGTGTTATGAGCATCGATATGCCATTATTGGGAAACACAGGATCCGTACCGAATCGTCTTGAAGGAATCGTCAGAGGCCTCTAACGTCTACTTTCGAGCCTATTGATTTCCGCTCACCACACAAATTCCGACTACGAAAGGACGAAATATGTCAGAAGATTGCGTAATGCCGGAGCCAAGCCCCGAACACGCCTTGATCCAGGAAAGCGTTGGCGTTTGGGATGTGAAGTGCCGGTTCTTCATGGGCCCCGATTCCCCTCCAGGAGAAATGGACGCCACTGATACGATTTCAGCCATCGGCCCGTATTGGAATGCGGGGCGTTTTGAAGGTGACTTCATGGGAATGCCATTTATTGGTGCCAGCCAATTCGGCTATCTACCGGAGGAAAAATGCTACGTCAGCACATGGATCGACGCCATGTCCACATTCCTTTTTGTCCTGAAAGGCAATATGGATGACGCGACCAAGACGTTGCACATGACGGGAGAAGGACCCAACCCGTCTACTGGGGAGATGGTGCCCCAGCGGGTGAGTCACGAATTCTTCTCGGACAACTCACATAAAATGAGCATGTTCATGACCACGGAGCATGGCGAAGTCAAGTCATTCGAAATGGACTACGCGCGCCGAAGTTAGTTCGTATCGAATCGATGCGGGTTTAGTCCGGCTGAAGCAGGACTATGCTTTTTTATTGCTCGGTGATCTTGGTTTGGAGCCACTCTTCAAAATCGACCGCCATCACTTGATCTATGCACTCGTCGTAGCCGTGAAGAAACTGAAAGTAGAATCTCACGCTGGATGCCTCGGTGCTGGTCTTGTGGCTATTAGCATTAACCTCAGTCGGGACTTGACCGCATATGGTGCAATTCTTGAGTGCTTTCCGTAGTTTGATGAGGGCCTCTGATTTACGCGGGATGTTGGTGTCACTCATTGGTATTTTTCTGCTTCTCTTCCGCGCTCAGCTTATCGCCAAGACTCTGCTTGTCATCTGATTCTTTGACATAAGCCGCCGCAATCTTGCGAACCATCTCGAGTAAAGATTCGTCTTGCGAGTACTGCGTCAGTTTCTCGGTGCCTTCTGGTGTTTCCAGGCGACGATAATATTCTAAAACCGAACCCCATCCTTGCAAGTCGTCCTGCCTTAGCTTGGAGGCAAATGTTCCTGCCATTTTCTCCAGACCTGGGGTACCGAGCATTAGCACGTTGTATGCCAATGGATATTTGAAGGCAACAGATGTGCTTTCGTCATGGTACATATCTAAGCAAAGTTGGGCCGCCTCCGGGTCATTGAAAGCAGCTAACCCGAAGATCGCATTGACTTTGCATCCAGGATTCGTCGACTCATTTACAATGCGTTTTAGGTATGGCACGAGGCCGTCGTCTGGAATGCGGAACATCGCCTGGGAGCACCACAGCTGTATCTCTTGACTCTCATCATGGAGACAATGATCTAAGAGCACGTCGGCTGCACCCATGTCACCGACTTGCGTAATGACGCCAATAGCTGCTTGTCGAACCTGAGGCGATTTGTCGTCAACCTTCTCTCTAATCCACTGGCGAGCTTCTTCACCAAGGTGATCGACGTCTTGGGTGATCGACCGGAGAGAGCGAGCTTGGAAGATCATCGCCAAAGCGGCATTGCTCTGGATGTCGGCAAACTCTCTGAATTTTTCTTCTAATGCTTGCCACCGCGATTCGCGTTCGGTTTCTGCTTGTTGCGCAGCACGTTGTTCTTGCACCTTGTCAGCAACCAAGATGCTGATGACTCCTACCAGCGGTAGGACAAGAATAAAGGCTGCCAAGGCCCGATTGCGTTGTATCCACCTCGTGGTCTTGAGCAACAGGCTTGCTGGCCGGGCCATGATCGGCATAAGGTCTAAGATGCGCCCCAAATCCTGCCCAAATTCTTCGGCCGTTGCATAGCGACGATCTCGGTCTTTCTCCATGGACTTGCCGATGACGACAGCAATATCGCGGCTAATGGAGGGGTTGAGCTTGCATGGGGCAGCTGGTTCTTTCGTGAGGATCGATTGGTAAATCTCTTCCCTCGAAGTTGAATCGAACGGACGCTGGAGAGTGAGTGCCTCGTAGAGGCTAACCCCTAAGGAGAATATATCTGTTCGGTGATCTAAGCGAATGCGATGGGCCGATATTTGTTCCGGAGACATATAGGCTGGCGTGCCAAAGAAGTCGCCGGTTTGGGTGATTTCCATGCGATCCGATTCCGAATCATGAGCCAGGCCGAAATCTAATATCACAGGGGTGCCACTGGCGCGCACCATGATGTTTCCTGGCTTAATATCTCGATGAATTATTCCGGCCTGGTGTGCTATATGCATGGCGGCAGAGACTTCTTGGAATGTTCGTAGAATCTCCTTGATCTCCGTTTTGCCCGGTAGCATGAATTCAGTCTTACTCGCCGGCGCGTCGGGGGATTGCTCGAAAGGCGCGGCAGGTTTGTCGGTGATCGACGGAAAGAAGATCTCGTCGGATTGTTCGGTGGCGGTTGAGTTTGAGAGCCGGCTTTTGTCGATGCGATAGGCAATCGTCCCGCCGTCGATCAATTCCATCGCGATGAATGGCATACCATCATGAATTCCCGACTCGTAGACTGTGCAGATACTCGTATGATTGAGTTTCGAGCAATGCTCCGCTTCCCTTTGGAATCGGCGTAGGGTTGACTCGCTTCCCAGATCGAGTCGCGTCAAAATTTTCACCGCAACTTGGCGATTCAATTTCTCGTCAGTTGCTGCATAAACAACGGCTTGACCACCTCGGCCTATCTCTCTTCCGAGGCGATAGTGACCAACATGGTCGCCCGATTGCGCGATCTTGAAAATCATCTCTCGGAGTTGCTCGGAATTCGGCCCATCACCCAGGTCGATTCTCTCGAACAAGGTCTGAATCAATTCCTCATGTCCAGGAAACATGGTTTGATAATCTTCGAGCTCTTGGCGACTTCCGGCCTCCATTTCAGCGAGATACAGACTTCTGAAGATCTTGGTGACTTCTTCGTTGCCGAGATTCATTTCGAGCGTGCACTCCATTCCTTGGACATTTTCTCGCGCAGTAACTTACGGCCACGGGACAGGCGTTGTTTTACAGTATCGGGAGTGAGATCGTGGTCGATTGCGATTTCAGCGATCCCCTTGGCGTGAACATGATAGTCGTAGAGGACAATCGCATAGATTGGATCGAGGCTCATAATGAGTTTTCTTGTCCATGCGCGATCATCGTCTCGGGTCACAATCCCGGTTGATAGGGCCAGTTCTCGGGCTGGTGTCGGAATTTGTGACGATCCAACGTCATGCAACTTGCGAGAGAACAGATTCGCCAGCCGCCAACGGCCAAGTTGCAAAGCAAACGCCAAGAACTCGTTCTGGTCGAGATCCACAGGGAATCGGTCCAAACGTTCCAAGAGATCGAGGAGCGCCGCTTGGGCCAGATCTTCTGCTTCAGTCATCCGCTTGGCCGCGGGGCCCATGCGCTTCTCGATAAATCGAATCAGTCGTGGTCTGACTTGTTCCAGTAGTTGTTCCTGGCAGTCACTTTCGCCTGAACGGGCCCGCGAGTAGATCTCTTCGAATTGGTCTTTTGAGGCGTTCATAAGGAGTGGGGGCCCAAGAGTAGGGTCAAAAGAGCCTCAATAAAAAAAATCTGATGCAATTGTCACCGAATCGGTGCCAATCCTGCATTGAAGTCGTAGGTTCACACACAACCAAATAATCCCAGCGACCGGAGACTCACGGCCATGAAAGCCACTTTACCAATCTTAGCACTACTCGCCGGAGCCGTCATTGGCTGGTTCTTCCATAATTTGGCCGCTGAACCCCAAGGGAACGATATTGCCGCAACAAAACCAGGAAGCGAAATGGGTGTTCCCCACAAGGAGCACGAAGCTCTGGTCGGCAGATTTGAAAAAGAGATTAAATTGCTCAAGGCTACAGTTGAGGCTGAGCGCAAGAAAAGCAAGAACGCCGAAACCGGCGACGATGAGCTCAAGGATGAGTTGGCCAAACTGAAGAAAGCCAATGATGAAATGAAAGCCCAGCTTGGCGATGTCGACGCGAAAAATGCCGAGCGTATGGTGAAGATTGAAGAACGGTTCAAGAAGCTCTCTGGCATGGGGATCTCGGCCCTGGTCGCGAACAATGAGATCGGCAAACTTGTGGCCGACTTACTTCAGCAGGGTCAAAGTGGCCGCGATGCCGTGCTTGCTCTTCTCAACTCAGAAGATGATGGTGAGAAGATGCTTGGCGTCGTGCTCATGCTTCAAGGAATGGCATCGGTGGAGTCGATAGATCCATTGGCAGAGATGGCATTAACTGGGGATGAGTCGATGCGCGCCATGGCCTCCCAAGTCCTGCTGCGTATGGACGACAAAGAAGCCGTCCCAGCTCTCGAACGTATCGTTGCCCAGACAGAAGATGAAGGCGTCAAGGTGAATTCCTTGTTCGGCTTGGCAAGACAAGGACATACTCAAGGTGTCCAGCAGCTTGTGGACTACTACAACGACGAAAATAGTCAGCACGCTGATGTCCTTACTCAGTCTCTTTTGATCCTGCGAAATCCAGAATCTCAGCCTCTCATCGATGCTGTCGTTCAGCGCCATGCCGATCGCGGCGAAAGCACGCGGAATGCTATCGGCGAAGCGGCGATTGGTTTCTATGCCCACGTCAAGACTCCGTCGGCCCGCCAATCCCTTCAAAATATGGTCGATGATCCTAATGCTAGCGCATCATTGCGCCAGCAAGCCCAGGACGCGTTGAACAACATGTAACGCCCATATGGGAAGACGCGGATCACAAAAGAAAGAAGCTGCCAAGACGATGGTCTTGGCAGCTCTCTTTTTTGGTCTTCATGGATAGCCGGAAAGTTCTTGGTCAGTCTGAACGCTTCGACTTCCATCCTGAGTAGTCCACGTCCAAGGCTGGCAGTGGATCAGATCGATGTTCCCCTGATTTGAGGAAATGGTCAAACCAGCGCAGCGAGCGGACACTATAGTCATAGCGGTTCGTATTGATCCGATTGCCGTGACCTTCGTTGCTGTATTGGATGTATCTTGTCGGTGTTTTAGTTGCCATTTTCACCGCGCGATAAAGCATGAATGGTTGGGACGGATGGACCCGGGGATCTTTGTCTCCACCCAAGAGCAGGAGGGGAGTGTGACACTGCTCGGCGAATTCCAAGGGGCTTCGCGAGTCGAGAAAGGCCTTCTGCTCATGCGGATGCTTTTCTTCGTAATGGACGTTGTAGAATTCGGTCGGAATGTCAGATGTGTACCACTTCGTGCGAATGTGGGTGAATGGGACAAAACTAACGGCAGCGGCGAAATGTTCGCTGTGCTTTGTTGCCGCCCACGCCGCTGTGTAACCGCCATACGAGCCACCGCCAATGCCAACGCGTTTAGAATCGATGAGTCCTTGATCAGAGAAGACCTTGATGGCATCTAAATGATCGTTGAACTCGGCACCCATCGGATCGCCGTGATCCTTTTTGGCGAACTCAACGCCATAGCCCGTGCTCGAACGGTAGTTTGGCAACCACGCAAAATAGCCTCTGGCAGCCAACATCTGGCCCCAAGTGGAGTAGCTTGTGTTCCAGCCTTCCGAGAAATGAGCTTCTGGGCCACCGTGAGCTATGATGACTAGGGGATATCGCTTTTTCGGATCATGGTTGATCGGGCGAATGAGCAGTCCCTCAATGGGCAGACCATCGCGAGCTTTGATCGTGATGGTGTCTTGTTTGCCCATGGCGTAGTCATTGAGCCATGGGTTTGAGTAGCTCAACCGAATCGGGTCGGTGCCAACTACAAGACGAAAAGCCTCGGCCGGAAAACGTGCGTTGGATGCCGCAGTTACGACACTGCGCGGATCACCAGGAACCAGGGCGATATGACGAAATGCCAACCCCTTACCGCCTCCAAGCGGGGTAATCTTGCCAGTCAAGAGTTCGACTAAACCAACGTAGGTACGTGCACCATAGGAAGCGACGGCAACGAGATTGTTGACGTCACGCCAAATGACTTGATGCATCATGCCGACAAACTCTTGTGTGACTAACCGGGTGTTGCCGTCACTCAGGTCGGTCATGAACAACATGCCTGCATGAGGATCCCGAACGTCAACCGCCCCGATCCAAGCTAATTTCTTGTCATCGGGGGAGACTGCATAGCCCCCTAGTTTGCCAAGATTCTTCGCAGCAACTCGGACTTTTCCTGACGCCATATCTGCTTGATAGAGCGTGCAGCCGACATAGCTATCATCAACGGAACTGGTGGTTGCGGCAGCAAAGACGATCGTCTTGCCACTGGGGGCCCATTCAAAAGAGACAACGCTCCTTGACTTCGTGACCGGTTGAATATCACCGCCATCAGAATCGCAGGTGAAGAGACGATACTCAGCTAGTCCTTCATCAACGAAGACCGGCTTGAACCCGTGCTTACGGTCTGTGGCTCGTTGATTTGGCAACGGCATTCTACTCGTGAATGCGATTCTCTCTCCGTCAGAGCGCCACTTGTAGGACGAGACGCCAAATGGCGCCTTCGTGATGCGCGTACTTTCGCCGCCGTTCATGGGCATGGCATAGACTTGCGTCCCAGAATCTTCCTCACGCCGATCTAAGAAAGTGACTTGTTTTCCATCAGGAGAGTAGGCGACACCACGCACCTGTTTCTTGCCACCAATGAGGAGGCGTGGCCTGAACTCTCCGGACATGCCAGACAAGTAAAGATGAAGATAGTCCGATCCAGCAGGTTCACCTGCCAAACGAGGCTCTGTCCGCGTTATGAGCACGCTCTTGCCATCAGGACTTGGAATCACATCACGCACCGTGCGCAAGGTGGCAACATCGAATGGGGTCAGGCCATTTTCTGGCGACTGTCCCATTAGTCCTGTGCAACAAACCGTAAAGATCGCGATTGCAAACAGTCTCATACTTGATCGGCTACCTTTCATTTTTCGAATCCCTACTTCCAGCTCAAGAGTTCAGAGACAACGCGATCGGCTTTATACACTCGTGAAAGTGCCTCGATGATCGCGGCCGAGTGGACTGAAACCGAGCGTGGAATGTCACTCTTGTAAACAAAGTTATTGCCGAGCATTTCGATGTTGCCATCGAAGACGAGGCCAACAATCTCACGGTTCCGGTTAATGACGGCACTGCCTGAATTGCCGCCGATGATGTCGTTCGTGGCAACGAAATTGACAGATTTCTCCAGGTCAATCTTATTGCGCGCGTTCAACCAGGCTTGTGGAAGATCGAATGGGTATTTGTTGTCAAAGGCAGCGGCCCGACCGAACAACCCATAGAAGGTTGTGCGCCATGGGGCAATCGTCCCGTTCATTGGGAAACCTTTGACTTTTCCATCCGACAAACGAAGGGTGCCGGTTGCATCAGGGCTCACAGCTGTGCCATAGACGGCAAAGAGCGCTTGACCGATGCGTGTTTTCTGTACTTTCAATTGAATGTCCAGAGCGGCAAGCTTTCCTTTGTTCTCTTGGTTCTTGTCATGGAGTGCGAGGGCAGCCTTGATGGCCGCATCGTCGCTGTCCCTTAGCAGCCTGATGCCAGCATTGACGAACTTGGCGGCATTCGCAGACTTGGCGCAGGGCGAGTTTTCAAACAGTTTGGCCACTGCAGTTTTGGCTTCCATCTTAGGGAAGATCATCGCCACGTAGGCATCGTCTTTTTCAGCCCATTTCCGAGCATGTTCAAGCCACAAACTCAGGTTGTGCAGGTCGGCTCCCTTCGGCATTTCAAGATCAACCTGATTCTTCGGATCTTCAAGAATCTTGATTGCTTTGTTGCGCTCTCCTTCTGGGAGCGATTGATCGTTGGCGCGAACCAAGTCGAGCGCCCGCGAAAGCAATGGGTTACGAAGTGTGTTGTGAACCCGATTTCTGGCCAGCTCGACTCGTTGGGACATGGCGATGTCTTGGATTTTGTCCCAAGTGTTGCCGTAGAGCGGGGCCAGTTTCTCATCGCCTTGAACCTTGGCCTTGAAGAGGGCTTCAGCGTTGGCTTTGTAGGCCATGAACTCTTCAGAAAGAAGTGCGTCGTGATAGCCGCCCCAAGCTTTCTTGCCGTTTTCGTTGCGCAGGAATTGGGGACGAAGTGTTGCTTCAAGACTTGGGTCGTCCTTCATGCGTGCCATGAGGTATTCCCGTGTCATATTGATGTGGTCGCGAATAATCGGAGCGCGGACATCACGCCAGTACTCCAATTCGGCCTTGGTCATCAGACGATTCGTCGAGCCGGGGTTGCCGGGGATAAAGACGGACTCACCTTCAGAAGGACCGACTGGATTAAATTTGAAATAGTGAGCGCTGCTGTCGTAGGGCTTGCCGTCCACGTAAGCTCGGACGAAGGTGAAATCGATGCCGAAGCGTGGATAGGTGAAGTTGTCTGGGTCACCGCCGAAGTGAGCTGTTTGGAGGTGAGGAGCTGCTACGAGACGGACGTCGTCGAAGCTGCGATAGTAGTAGACCTGGTACATCCCGCCCTGGTACAGAGCGACGATCTCTGGTTCGTACTTTGGATTGTTCTTTGCGGCTGCAGCCAAAATGGCTTTGCGGTTGGCGACACGTTTATTGGCTGTCGTGGTCTCGTCATCGGAGGCTTCGATGCCCTTGTTCATTAGAGCAGTGACGTCTTCCATGCCCATCTGTTGACGGCAAACGAGCCCAGCCAGGGATACTTCTTCGGCCATGTTCTTGGCGATGTATCCGTCTTTGACCCAATCTTCGCCGGCAGGAGCAGCCGTCGCGATAAACCCACGTGCACAATGATGATTGGTCATGATCAAGCCTTGGGGCGAGACGAATGACGACGAGCAGCCACCACCAAATTTGAGATAGGAAAGGCGCACTGACTCGAGCCACTCATCGGTGAGATCAAGATTGTGCTCTTTCTTGAAGTACTCTTTGGGTGCGTTTTCAAATGTCCACATCTTGCCCAATTCAAAATTGTCTTGGGCCGACGCCATCGATGTTGCGACGAACAACAACATCAAGAAAGTCATAGTCTTCATCATCAATTTCATGATCGATTTGCTCTCTTCTTGAACCAATGTTCTTGCCTCGGAGTAGGAGGCCTACTTGTCTTCTATTCTTGTTTTTTTCTTTGGGGGAAGTGCCTCATCTTTGGGCTCGTCTTCCCGGGGCTCGTTAACCGTCTCTGGATCTATGATTGTTGATCGCGTCATTGCTTTCGGATCGTCGTCATTGTCCCAGATCCCGTCTCGTCCAGGTGTCTGGATAAGGGGCGAATAGCCGCCGTTTCGAGAAATCGTGTAGACCAATCGGTACTTGTGCCCCCAAGGATCGATTTTTATATCTTCGGCCAACGGCAAGTCAGAGATTTTGGTGGCGTACTTGTCATTTTTGTCGAAGTACTGTTGAGAGGCGGCAGCGATTTGAGCGGATTCCATCTGACCTTCCCAAAAATTCCCAACGGTTTCCCAGTTGGTCTCTTCGATCGAGGTTACCGCTAAGTAAACGCCGCCAATTTGCGCCGTGAGAAAAATAGTTCCAAGAACCACGCCGGCGATTGCGAGTCCACGAGGGCGCTTCTTTAAGGCAAGCAGACTTAGCGGCAAACCGATGATGGCGGTGCAAACTATGAGAGACAGGATGAACCCGATGATACCCAGGGTATTGCCGTCATTTTTCCGATTGTATTCTTCGAAATTCTCTTCCACGTTAACCTCACTCATTAAAATTGGGCTGTAGCGACAGATTAACGGATCCCACCGTGCTGAAAAGCCACCAAGCGGATAGAATTGCCCTCACTTCGATTATTTTGCAAGTTATCACCATGAATCCTTGGATCTACCCCAAATGGCAGCCATTGCTCCTTCAACAGGGCTTGGGCAGTTTTGACCAAATTTGGGAGTTTGAGGCCGAATTCGTCGAATCTCCCAACGTGGGGCGCGGGGGCCACAGTGGCGTGGCTCTTGTCGAATTGGTCGGGGAAGATGGCGGAATTGAGCGGCTTTACCTCAAACGGCAGGCCAATCACCTGACCCATGGTCTTGGTCCTCTCCAACGTTTCCCAACCGCTCGGCGTGAATTCAAGAATCTCATGGCCCTACGCGGTCAGGGCTTCTCTGTACCGGATGTCATTTTCTTTGGTGAACGCCGGGTGGGACGAGATTGGCAAGCGATCCTTCTTACCCGTGAACTGTATGGAAAAATCTCTTTGTGGGACTTGCTGCAGCAAAACGAGGGCGACGCCAGAGCAAAATGGGAATTCCGGAGAGGATTGATCACCCAAGTGGCGGATTTGGTTCGTCGGTTGCACGATTTGGGATATCGGCATGGGGCGCTGTACCCGAAGCATTTGTTTGTCAACTGCGACAAACCCGGCGACGCGATCTCACTCATTGATCTTGAGAAGATGCGTAAGACACCTTTCCGGCGAAGGGCGCAGCTCATGGACTTGGATGCCCTGAATCGCCGGACGACCTGGTTCTCACGAACGGACCGCTTACGTTACTTGTGCCGTTACCTCAGCGCCGAAGCCAATGCCCCGATCGTCAGGCAGTGGTGGCGGGCCCTCACTCGCCGGGCCCTGGCGCGACAAAATAAGTCGTCCTGAACTTACTTGACGTCTTTCTGTCCAGGAATCGCCTCACCACCAAATTTCTGCAAGAGGAGGTCATTGCTTTTGTAGATTTCTAACCGCATGGCGTGTTGGATGGCGTGCGAACGCATTCTCTCGAAGAAGGTCACTTTGCCTGTCGCACTTCGAATGAAGATAAGCCCCTTGGTCAAATGCTTGCGAACCGCCATCTGGCAATTGAGAGGAGAAGAGCCGCCAAAATCGATGGTGAATTTGATTCCATCTTTGAGGCTGGTGGATTCGATGGTCATGAGGCGAAAACGGCCGGATGTCAATTCCTGTCGCCACCATGCTCCGGGGCCGGTCGTCTTTTCTGAGAACGTATTTATTGCAGTCGGACGGTTCAGGTGCAAAAGAGGCCAATTTTTGACGTCTTCTAAGTAGGATTGCACCTCCCCTTGTTCGCCATAAATCCGAATATCCTCACGAACGAGGATTTCGTCGCTCAAGAACGCCAAGTAGATCACGAATATGACCACTGCGCCAACGAGTAATCCGAGGGGAATTAATACCTTCTTAGACATGTGAGGCTCCAGATCAGGCGTTCGACGTGAAAGATTGAATAAAGTCGACCGTCGACTCCCATGGTAGGGGAAACTGAGGTGGGCTCAAGTGGTAGGACTCGTTCAAATTGCGGAATGCGGTTATCCTACTCCTTCCCAAGCCTGACAAATTCACTTTGGAGAATAGCAATCATGTCGACCCGGATAACGGAATGCGCCAAGCATGTGATGATTGGCATGCTTCTTGTCGTACTCAGTTCCAGCCTTGCAGCTCAATCCAAGAAAGAGCTTCATACAACTCCTGAGGTTGTTCCCGTCACTCTCTTGGACGGGCGTGCTGCTTTCGATGGTCTCACTAAGAAAGAGAAGCTCTACGCCCATTGGATGAGTCAGGCTAGTTGGTGGGGCGCGCTCATTACTTTCGAGCAACTCTCCAGTGAAAGCCCACTCTTGCTTGAGCTGATCATGAGAGTGTATAGCGGTTCTGACGTCACATTTAGAAAGACGGCAACCCGCGCAGGACTAAGCTCCGAAGACATCAATGACCTCAGCACATACGCCGCACGGGTACTTGCCAACTGTGGCAACTACTTGAGCTTTGGTGACACCAAGTTCATTCCCCGTTTGAGTCGTGAGAAACTGGCCAAATTGGTCTTCGCTATTGGTGCGGCTGACGAAGGCAAGCAGGAGCGTCTGATTGCAATTTGGTCACAGATTGGCGACCAGATCTATTCACTCGACGATGACGTCTTGGCCTTAGGGGTCGGTGACAACGGCGTCTCGGCCTACTACTCTGACAACATCATTCAAAGTGACATCGATGCCTGCGCTGCTTTTATGAAGAGCACCGGCATGGAAGCTTGGAACACCCGTTTGACCAAGGACGAGAGTGGCGGTTTGCATATCCGTGTTGCTTCGGCCTTAGAGCAACCAAGTCAAACAACAAAGTTCGAAGGACGTGACTTCACTATCGACTATGGCGACTACGCTCCGATCCTCAAAAAAGTTGTTGCCTGTTTCGCGCAGGCTCTCCCGCACGCCGCCAACGATAATCAACGTAAGATGATCTTGGCCTATATCGATCATTTTAATGGGGGCGACATCAACGATCACAAAGAGTCGCAGAAGCACTGGATCCGTGATGCCGGACCAGCTGTTGAAACAAACATTGGTTTCATCGAAACCTATCGCGACCCGCAAAGTGTTCGGGCGGAATGGGAAGGGTTGGTTGCAGTCGTGAACCGTGAGCAAACCAAGAAGTTTGCCGCTCTCGTGAATGCCGCGCCAGACCTCATTCCTTTGCTCCCTTGGGGCAAAGACTTTGAAAAGGAAACCTTCCGTAAGCCAGACTTCACATCACTTGAGGTCCTGTGCTTCGCAAACAGCGGTATTCCCCTCGGCATCAATATCCCGAATTACAATGAAATCCGTCAGAACTTCGGGTTCAAGAACGTGTCCTTAGGCAATGTGGCCAGCGCACGCGGCAACGGGACCGGACCGATTAGCTTTATCACAGACAAAGATCAAGAATTGTATCGCGAGTTGGC